>VRUK01000018.1:40264-65520 GCA_019456195.1 Planctomycetota bacterium
TTGGTCAACGTCCTAAGATTCGCCTGGCACTTCACGGTCTTGCCCGCCTCTTTCGCACGCATCAGCGCCGGCATAAGAACACCCATCAATAACGCAATGATGGCAATCACCACCAACAGCTCTATTAAGGTAAACGCGCTTCGCTTGTTCATAAAGATAACTTATTTCACATCTCTGTGTTACTTCTCATTTACGCCTGTTAATACATTCCCTCATGCAAATCAGGAATGGCATGTAATGTAATTTTCATGAGTTCTACAAAAAAAACGCTCCCGTTCCTGTTTTAGAACGAGAGCCTTTTTTTATAAGTTCTAATTGTTGCCGGCCAACATAATTATCCGTTCTTGCCCCATACGAATTTCTGGAACTGCCTGAGTTCCGCTATGCCCTCTGCACTGCTTGGATTTTTATTGCCGCCGCCATACCAATCCTGGTTTCTTTTGCCGATCTCAATGGTATCGGAAGCTCGCCACTTAAGATGGCCGGAATGGCCGTCCGCCCACGATACGGTCGTGCCGTCGCCATGACGTATTGGCGGGTCATCCCACCAGCCGCCTGGTGTGTAGTTCGTGGCGAAGCTGTCCGGCGTCATCGCACCTTCGTCTATATAAACCATGCGCTTGGCCGGCGCCGGACTTACTATCTCTGTCCTTCGTTTGATCCATAGCGTCGTTTTACCTATCCTCTTGCCTACGGCAAACGGATGATGTCCGCCCTTGCTGGTAGTACCGCTTCGGTGCAGGCCGTTCATAGCGTCAACAACCGCATACGTAACGAACTCGCCCGGCCTTCCGGTAGGACATTTGTAGGCATCGACATCGTTGCACACCGACCACAGGGCACCTTCCCGGATGGCCTGCTTCTTCTGTTCTTCAGTCATCCCGCTATCAGCCACATTGCTGTTATTCCAGTTATTCCCCCAGCCTTTGCCTACCCAGCCCCTCTCTATAAATGCCGGAGGCAGTACCATTATTCGTCATACCGCTCTGCGTGTAATGGAATCCGCCGGCCCCGTTGACGATTTTTTCGTCATTCTCGTCAGCATACATTATCCAGGCAAGCGTCAGGCTCTTGAGATTATGCTCACATACTATCCGCTTGCCTTGTTCCCGAACCCTCGACAGCGCCGGCATCAGAATTGCCATCAAAACCGCGATAATGGCGATAACGACCAACAATTCAATTAACGTAAATCCATTTCTTTTGTTCATAATTCCACCTCTTTTTGTTTTTCCAGTATTTGTTCTTTTTCACGACTCTTTTTTATAAGATTAATAATAAATAATACTTCATTATTCACTTTTTAGATATATATCATTTTTCAATTATCTTTGAATCTTCCCATCCAGCCCGTGCCGTAATTACTCCAGTCACCTGCGGTAACGCCCCCGGCCGGGGTCCATGGATTGACCTTGTTGAAGTCACGAGACCATTTTAGTGTCCACAACCGTTTGAGCCCTACTTTTTCTACGTGATAGTCCATAAAAACGGCATCTATCGCTCCATTGTGGCGGTTGATACAGAAACGGTTCATTGCATCCGCATCAGGGCGCTTTTGATGGCCGTCGTATTCCGGAGGAGTGTCGTCATCATCAGGCCAGCCGCACCAGAAATAGCAGTCAAGAAACATCGGGATCTCATTACCGTTCTTGACGTTAATTGTTCTCCAGAATCTATTAGGCGCTTTTCCATAAACCGCCTCGCCCAGCGGAATATATATGTATCCATTTACACCGTAGCTGCCGAAATAACCTATTGTACGCCCGCCTCCGGCATCCGAAACAGGAATCTTTCCCCAGCCTTTAAGAGTACTGCCCCACAAATCGACCCCATTTATCCCCTCCGGGTTGGCTAACTTTGAAGCCACCGGGCACAGTCGTATATCTTCTGTGCTGATATAGAGATCACGCATTGAATCCATCCAGCGCCCGGAACTGTTACTACGCTCGGGGAAATTGCCGTTGTTGTCGTCCGTGTATATCGCAAATATGGTGCCCCATTGTTTGAGGTTGGCCTGACAAACGACCCCCCTTGCCTGCTTCCTCACACGCTGCAGCGAAGGCATCAATATAGCCATTAACACTGCAATGATTGCAATAACTACCAGAAGCTCTATTAACGTGAATCCTTTTGTCCTGTGCATTCTTTTCTGTTCCTCCATAGAAACTTTTTTTCAAAGAATTAATCTGCACCGAAGACACAAATGCGATTACGGTTTCTATTTGTTTACCCTAACGTTGCCCCGCTTTACCCCACATAGCCACAGCAGCCCAACGAAGGTCCTCATTGCCGGCCTGTGTGGGGGAGAAGGCCGTAGGCGGTACCAGCTTGCCGAATTCTATAGTACGCGGGTCCGTCCATTTGTGATATTCACTGTGTCCGTCTGCGAAAGAAAAGGTCGAGCCGTCACCATGTCGTATTGGCGGCGGGTCCCACCACGTCTCCTGCTGAACATAAACCGTCCAGCCCCCAAGAGCGGATGTTATTGTCCCGCCGTCGTCAAGAAAGACTATCCTGTAAGCCGGGTTGGGAATGTTCAATCTTTTTTTGATAATCTCTGCGCCCATACTGGGCCAGTCCTTACAGTTCATGGAATCAGACACAGAGTAAGTCCTAAAAATGTCCTCCTTCTCGCTCCCGCGAACGATCTTACCGACAGTCGGGCACTTGTAAAGATGCAGGTTTTTAACGTATGGCCACATGGCACCTTCATAAATGGCATCTTTTTTCGCTTCCGTAGTCATACCCGAACGCCAGTCAGCCAGCACCCAGGGAGTCTCATGCTGATGTATGCTGTATTCCCCCGTATCGCCGTTGATGAGATTATCATCATTCTCATCGGCATACATAATCCATGCAAGGGTCAACTGTTTGAGATTGCTAAGGCAGGTCGAACGTTTGCCCTGTTCCCGCGCCCGATTTAGAGCAGGCATCAGGATGGCCATCAATACGGCAATGATAGCGATTACCACCAAAAGTTCTATGAGTGTGAATCCTGCTTTTCTGCGCATAACCACACCTTTCCTCTTCTACGCCTAAAATTATTTTCAAAAAACACTCATCAGCCCAAAAAACTAACCGAAAGAGCCTGTCTTTTATCATGCGATAGTAATTTTTCTAAAAATCCTGAAAACGTCTCATCCATTGCGGCCAATCGCTGCCCTGGACACCACCGGCCTGGGTCCACGGACCGTTGATATCAAATGACTTATGCCATTTCAGTGTCCACAACTCTTTCAGGCCGACCTTTCTTACCGAAAAATCAATAAAGGCAACATTCTGAAATCCCTGATGGCGGTTGATGCAGGTACGGGCCATATTATTGCCCGACCAGGCCGCAAACTCGTCAGAGGCAGGGGCATGAGTAGGTAACGGCCAAAGGTCAAAACGCAGCGCCTCACTAAACCAGGGCACATTGCCTCCGCCGCGTTCACCGGCGGTCTTCCATCCCTCCGAGACAGATACACCGCCCTCATACGTATCGGCACTTACCGGTATGAGGCAGTAGCCATTGATACCATAGCTGCCCGCTACACCGTCCACACTAAGGTCGCCACCAGTAAAGATACCCCATGCATTAAAGATATTGAACGATTCTATCTGATTGCCAAATTCGTCAATTACCGGTTTCTTGCCGCTCGGGCACATCCAAATCGGGTTCTTCTTCCAGCTCTTATGCTTTTCATCTAAGTACCTCACCCACCAATAGCCAGGAGACCCCGGGGCGGAATCCCAGAATCTGCCGTCATTGGCCTCCGTGTGCATAGCCGCAATCAGGTTCCATTGCTTGAGATTTCCCATGCAGCTTATCATTTTGCCTTGTTCCTTCACCCGCCGTAATGCCGGCATCAATATCGCCATCAAAACCGCGATGATAGCAATAACCACCAAAAGCTCAATCAATGTAAAACCTCTACTTCGTCTGCTCATAATAACACTCCTCAGTTTTCAACCAATGTTCCCTCTACCTTAATATACGATGCGCAAGAGCGGCCTATTGTTCCGCTGGTTGAGCATTTTTTTATACTAAATAAGCCCGATTTTATCGAACGTTTTATTATAACTTAAATTTCAATTGCCTGCAAGACTAAATTTGATTGAAAATTTAAGTTAATATAGGGCAGTTTGCTATGAGAATAATCTGTTTTTTCGCCAATATCAACGGTTTTACTCAAAGTAATATGAAATAATTCACTCTCTAAATCAAGCCTGTGCAAGACTGCTGCAGCACAGGTTCGCGATTGCTATGTAATCTTCGCTGCTAAGCTGTTCGGGACGACTTGTTGGGACAATGCCGCATCGCTCGAAGATTTCGGACCATTTGTTGATTTTTGCAAGTCTGCCGCGAGCCAATCTGCTGCACGCAGTAAGAGTCTTGCGACGATGACCCATAAAAAGATTTACGGCCTCACCGAACAGGTCCATATCCTCTATACGCCTGCATTTCTCTTCCTTACGGACAAAGCCGATCATCGCCGAATCAACCTTCGGCTGAGGCCAAAAGACCGTAGGCCTTAAAATCCGTATAGTTCTTACATCGCCGGCGGCACTCAGGAAGATGCTAAGCGTGCCGTAATCACCGGAACCCGGAACAGCCGTCATTCGGTCGGCAACTTCCTTTTGGACGGTAACGTACATTGCATCAGCAGCCACCGGGCCCGTAATCAGATTCAGCATTGTCGGCGAGGCGACATTGTAAGGCAGATTCGCCACTAACAGAACTCGGCCGTTATACTTTTCACGAGCCGACTCCAGCGCGCTGATAACAGTAGGGCTGAGGGTGTTTTTGTTTTTGAGAACATCTGTGTTGATAAACTCGATATTGTCTGCATTCGCCAGGCTGCTTTTTGCCAGTCCCGCCAGCGTCCGGTCAAGCTCAACAGTAATGACAACGCCCGCTTTTTCTACCAGCTCACCGGTGAGAGAGCCTGTGCCGCATCCGACCTCAAGTACAATATCATTATCGTTGATATTCGCCGTTTTGACCAGTAGCCGCATCAAGTTCAGGTCGATAAGAAAATGCTGACCAAGCCGTTTATTGGGACGGACGCCTGCCGACGCAAGCAACTCCTGGATTTGCCGTTTTGTCTGCATTGGCTTTAAGTGTTCGTTGTATTGGCATGAATAAGCTCATGAGCCTTTTTTGTCTTTGCCATTTTTATTGCAGTGCTTATAGCGGATTTCATCCCGGACGGATCGGCAATGTTCCGGCCTGTAATGTCGAAAGCCGTTCCATGAGCGGGCGAAGTTCTTATAATCGGGATCCCAATCGTTATATTGACCGCCTGGGCGAAATTGAGCAGCTTAACAGGGATCATCCCCTGGTCGTGGTACATCGCGACGACGCCGTCGAATTCACCATGAACGGCCCGCAGAAACAGAGTGTCGGCCGGAAACGGGCCAAGACAGTTTATGTCCTGGTTCTGTGCCAATAAAATAGCCGGCGTTATTATACGCTTCTCTTCATCGCCGAACTGACCGTCCTCACCAGCGTGCGGATTCAGCCCCGCAACTCCAATCTTCGGTTTATCAAGACCGAAGTATTCTTTCAAGGCGTCATTCAGCAAATCTATCGGCTCAAAAACACAGCCAATCGTAAACTTGTGCCTTACCTCGAACAGGGCCTCGTGGATTGTTGCCAGCGCCAGTTTTAGCGGCCCGGCGACAAACATCATCACCTTACGTTTGGATTTACAGCGAGCAGCTAACATCTCTGTGTGGCCCGGCCACTCGGCATCCGCCAGCTTCCAGCTTGTCTTGCTGATTGGCGCAGTCACCACCGCGTCTATCAGGCCGGCTCGGGCCGCATCAACGGCATCGAGACAGAATCTTAGTGATGCCTCGCCCGCCGCTCTGCTCGGGCTTTTGACCCAGGAAGGAACGGAATACTCGTCGTAATCGGCTACGACAACTTTATACGGATATTCCCGGCTGATTTTTTCGTGCTGATGCCGGCCCCAGAACGGCTCAATCTCCGCAGCATCCGCCGCATAACAAAGCTGCTCGTTCATACCGAAGACAATAAATTTCGCAGCACGACGGATATTCGGATCGGCTAAAGCCTTAACGATAATCTCCGGACCGATACCCGCCGGATCACCCATCGTAATACCGATGACCGGCTGCTCTGATATCGAATTATTGCCGTTAATTTTCATAATATTTTTCTTCTGGGCAGTATCGGGCTTGCGATGTACGTCTTGTGTTGTTTAAAATCCTAATCCTTTTAGTTTTTCGGCTGTTAGGGGCTGAGTCTGTGGTAAAATCTTCTCAAGTTGGCTTTTTATCGTCTTTACAATTATATCAGTTTCGATATTTACCTTATCACCAATTTTTGTTTTGCTTAGAATAGTTTTGTTCAGCGTCTCCGGTATCAGGGTGACACTAAAGCTGTTCTTATCGATACCTGATATCGTCAAAGAAATTCCATCGACGGCGACCGAGCCTTTGACCACCATCGCATCGAGCAATTCGGCTTCTGCGGCAAATTTCATCTCGGCAAACTTTCCCTGCTTGTCGATTGTTTTAACTGTTGCCGCTCCGTCGATATGGCCCTGAACAAAGTGCCCGCCGAATCGGTCCGTGGCCTTTACGGCGCGTTCGATGTTGACTTCTGACGAAGGGCTTAATTTATCCAGAGTCGATTTCGATAATGTCTCTGCGCTTACGTCAAAAACCGCCCCGCCGCCTTCGAGCCTGGCGATAGTCAGACATACTCCGTTTACAGCTATGCTGTCTCCGATTTTGCACTCATCGGCAAGGTTGCCTAAATCTACATTAAGAAGCATCGCCCCGCCGCCCCGGCGAACCGACTTTACCTTGCAAACCATTTCTATAAGTCCTGTAAACATATACGATTTATTATTTCCTAATGGCTATTGTAAAAATAAAATTTAACGCTAAAATCGATTATAAATAATCAGTAAACAATAATCAATAATCATTGTCGTAATGGGGTGGGATAATTATGAATACGTTTTGGCTTAAAATAATGGGTCTGGCCGTATTGGCTGTAGCCGTGCTTATCGGGATAAGCGTTTTTACGTCCGGGACCGATTCGGAATCCCCGAAACCGGAACCTGAAGAACCACAAAAGACCTTTTACGACCAGGCCGAAGAAGACAAGCAAAGATTTTTAACAGAACCCCAGGCACAGGATTCTCAAACTCAAACACCCCCCACTGAACAAGCCCCGCCGATAGAGAGCCAAACAGCAGTTCAGCCTGTTCCCCAGGCCATAGAGCCGCCCAAGCCAGCCCAGCCAACGTTGGTTTATTTCAAGGAGCTTGGTGAAATAGATCAAATAGAGGCTTCGAGGCTCCTGAATGTGGCTGTCCCCGGACGCAGCATAGGCCGGTTACCAATGACCGGTTTTAAGCTTATGGTTGATAGTTGCCGGACAATCATTCGCAGATGGCCGGACAGCCGGTTTGCCTACAGTGCAAAACAGATGCTCGCTTCTTTGCCCGTAAGATATCAGAAACGATACCAGGTCACTGAAGAAGAAAAAGACCTCACCATGTTCGCCGAACAAAGACCTGGAACAAAACCTTTTACGATTAAGGAGGATCCCCGTTAAATGGCTGCAATTGTATCTACCGCTAATATACCTGTTATTTCGATAACCGCTGACTGCCTGCCCGATGCGTGGGAGAAGGCGGTCCTGGCTGTCTGGGACAATGGCTTCGAGGTCAAAACCCAGTACGATAAATCTGAAGACCCGCCGAGCAAGGACGCTACTGTTATGATTACCGTTAACGAGCCGTTCAGCGAGCCGAGGATTCACAAGAACTTCCCCGGCGGGCCTGAGGAGCTTGAGTCCTATCGGCAGGAAGTGGTCAACGGAATCCACGACCATTGGATTGACCCTGCCGCGGGCAAGTGGACCTACACTTATCACGAAAGGTTGTTTGCGTACTGCCCGGTCGAAGACATACGCGATGCCGATTCGCCAAAGCCGTTCAGGAAAGTGGACCAGATACAGTATATCATCGATCACCTCTCGCAGACCGGGCACGGCCGCAGGGCACAGGCGATAACCTGGATGCCAACCGCTGACCCGGTAACGGATGACCCGCCCTGCCTTCAGAGAATATGGTGCCGGCTTCTCGAAAACGAAGCAGGCAGCCTTTCGCTCAATATGAACACCCACTGGCGCAGCAGAGACCTCTACAAGGCATGGTTTATGAATGTTTATGCCATGACCGACCTTCAAAAAATAATCGCCGAAGGTATTGCCGAAAAAATAGGCCTTCCCGTGAAAGTGGGCAGATACGTTGATATAAGTGATTCGCTGCATATATACGGCAGTTATTTTGATGAGGTGGCGCTGGAAGTTGAAAAGATGCGCCAAAGCTCATTCCGAGAGCGGGCATGGGAAACCACACACCCGGCCTTTGAAATGATGACATTGGAAGCAAGGGAAAAATTAGCACAGGACCCCGACTGGTACGCCAAAGCGAAAGGGTAAAATTGAATGATATTGCCCCGGCGAATCGTAAAAGGTCTTGAAATAACCGGAGGAAGGATACACAATATAGTTTTTGTGATAAGATGATAAGAAAGGTGAAAAATGACTCTGATTGTTAATGGTGAAAAAATTGAAGACGCGGCTATAAAGCAGGAGGCTGAACGCTTAAGGCCGGATTACGAACGAGTGTTTCCAGACCAGAACCCCAAAGAGAAAGAAGCACAACTGCTTGACTGGTCGAAGGAGAACGTGATTGAAAGAGTACTGATCAATCAGGAGGCACAAAAGAGCGAAGAAAAAATTCCGCCCGACCAGATCGACGCCGCCCTGGCAAAGATAAAAGAGCAATACACCGACCCGAAAGAGCTCTACAAAGCACTTGGCGTCGAGGATGACACTGGTATCAAAGACCAGATCGAGATGCAAATGAGGGTCGAGCAGAGGCTAAGCGAAGTATGTAAAGACTTACCCGACCCGCCCCAGGCCGATATCCAGGAACACTACGAGAAAAATGCCGAGCAGTTTAAAACCGGAGAGTCTGCAAGAGTGGCACATATAGTAAAATATGTTAACTGGCAGACAGACGAAGAAACCGCTTTAAACGCGATAAAAGAAGCACACGATGAATTGAAAAACGGCGCCGCCTTTGAGGTGGTGGTTGATAAACATACCGATTGCGCCGACAGCGGCGGCGACCTGGGCTATGTTGTCAAGGGCCAGATGGTCGAGGAGTTCGAGGACGTAATTTTTCATCTGGGCACCGGAGATGTTAGCGACGTTTTTCGCACCCGTTTCGGTTTTCATATAGCCAAGGTGTACGACAGAAAATCCGCCGCCGTAGCCGAGCTTAAAGAAGTAAAGGACCAGATAGTCGGCACTCTCCAGGAACAAATGCGGAGCAAAGCTATCGACGATTTTATAGACACCCTGAAAGAAAATGCAAAAATCGAAGATGCCTGAGCTGGCTTCTTATAGGACATAACAGTCAATTAAAGACGCATATTATAGGTCTATAAGGAAAAAACGTTTTTTTCTCAGGTTTTTCCTGACGACGGTCGTTGTTTTTAGCCCTTATTTTCATGTGCATCCGGTTTTATCGGGCTGATGAAATAAAACCAAAAATGTCGCTGCCTTGATTTGCTTTTTAAGGTTTTTATAGTAAACTTTAAATGTATAGGGAAGGAAAGAGCAATACTAATGCTAATGAAGTTTTTCACGTAAAGTGAAAACTTTATCCCAAACCTAAGGGGGGTGCATATAAGTTTCTTTCCGAGTTGGCCTCTGCGTACTCTACGCAGAGGCTTTTTTTTGCATTAAAATTTGCTCAACGAGTAAAGCATAATCTTTAGTACCAGCAACTTTCACATTGATAAATTCACCGGTCCGGGCCTCACTTATTAAAGACACATATTCAGAAGGAAAATGATCACTTACGGTTGTTTGGCCTTACGTACATTTAACGTGAGCTTATCAGACAAATAAATCCCACTGGCGAAGGTTCAATGCCTCACGCAGTTTGATACAAACTTTGTCCAGCGACATAATCCCTAAAAGATGAACATAATCCACGTGGCCGTGAGCCAAGAGGATTATCTGCGGCGCCGGCGATTCTGTTGCGTCTGCCTATTAGTACGAGGTTGGCTGATCCTCGTGCGTTTTGGACTGCGGACAGGTCGAGCCTGTACTTTCGGCAGTTCGTTTATGTGAATATATTCAATCACCGGGTGACTTTTTGTAAGATCGGTCACCGTTTGCTTCCGGATGGGTTCGTCGGTTTCAACACGGATCGACTCCAGGGACAAAGGGCCTGTCAGAGACGCCAGGTCGGTATCTGTTATGTCGCCTTTCAAGGTCAGACTTCTGAGTTTAGGCAGGCCGTTTAGATGCGCCAACTCCTCGCCCGTACAGCCCAAAAGCTCGCTGACATACAGACAGTTAAGTTCAGGCAGTTCCCTGAGGTGACGTAAGAACGATCCAGTCAAGTAATCCGTTTGAATCGGTTGAATCGACAAATTCTCAAGCAAGGGCAGATGTTCCAGGAATGCAAGGTCGCTGTTCTGCAACGGTAGCCTGGTCAAATTCATATCCTTCATATTTTTTAGCCCTGACAGGTCCAGCATCAGTTCGTCGGCCGGGTTTGTCTTAGCAGCATTCCCCCGTGCGTTCACTTGCAGGGTATGGAGATTTGACAAACCGTTCAATTGATTTAGTCCACTGCGATTTACAGGGCAACTAAGGTGCAGGCTTTCTAAGTTTTTCAACTTGCCTATTGACGTCAGGATTCGGTCGCTCAAATTCAAATGCCTGCTCCCTATATGCAATTCTTTCAGACGGCCCAATAGCTCCAGAGAGGCAAGATCTGCATCGGACAATGATTCACTGCCGGTAATATGGAGCTCCTCCAGAGAGCCAAGGTTAAATAGGTGAGATATACCTGTAGGGCCAGAGTAGCCCTGCCCGCGATCTTTCAGCGCGACGCCCAGGCACTTGAGATTCCGGAATCTTGTCAGCGTCTTCATACCTTCGGCGGACAGATAACGAAGCCCTTCAATGGACTCCAGGTCGGGCAGGGCAGTCAAATAGCGGACAACTTCATCGCCATTATAACCTGCATATCTGCTCCACATTATTTGCGCAAAGGCGATCTTCTTGAGGTTCTTCAGCTTCTTCAAATGGGCAGCGCCTGCAACGGAGAATCTCGGGCTGGTGTGGATAAAGTACAGCTCCTCAAGGTTCTTGAGTTTGCCTATGGAGGCAAGACTGGCGTCGGTGAGGGCATCCACGCCCCAGAGGGTCAGGCTCTTAAGCTGCGTCAGGCCCTCCATGTATTTGACATGTCGGTCGGAAATTGGGCTGGAACCCCAGATACACAGGCGCTCCAGCCGGGGCATATTCGCCAGCTCCGCCAGGCCCGGGCCCCATATTTTTCCGGTCCGTATCCTCAGCCAGCGTAGATTAGGGTGTTGCCCCACCTGCCTGAGGCCTGCATCGGTCACGCCCATATTGAGGTCCAGGTACACCAGAGCAGGCAGGTCCATTAGGACAGCCAGGCCCCGGCTTGTGATAGATGACTCTCCGATCACCAGGACCCTGAGAGAACGCAACGACCTGAGGTGCTCAAAGCCTTTATCGGTCACACCAGTGTCTTTAAGACCCAGCATTTGAAGACCCGTTAAACGGCTGATCGGCTCAAATATCCGTGGATCTGCGCCAGTCCTTAGATGCATCGCGGAGCTGACTGAGAGCCTAAACAAGTCATTAGGATCAAGTTCCAACAGCCCGGACAAGTCATCCGGGTCTTTACGGACCCGATCGGCAATTAACAGTCGGTGCGCTAGATGATCCTGTGCACGCAGTTTTGCCGACTCCCGCGGGCTAAGTGCCAGTTGAATCCACAGTTTGATGTTTCGATCTTCGGGCACACCTACATCGCCCTGTGCGGCGCTAAGGTACTGCCACTGGCCGGACAAGGTCACACGTTTAGGGTCCCAGCCCGGACCGGATTCGGGCTCAAGGTAAAGATTACCCATGCATTGCCCGGATGGAAAGGACAGAATCCTGGTTGCCCCTGCCGGCTTCTTGGGCCTCAACAAGGTAATTCCTTCAGCTCGCAAGCCCGCAACAAACCCAAAGAGGACGAGCATGACCGCCCCTGTGTTAATTTGCTTAAATATTATGTTATTAGGGATCATTTTTACCTCTATCGTGTAGTTCCGAAATCTTCCAAAGGCCCTCTACCCGGACCAGCGTGGTTTTAAGCATCATCGTTTCGCCCGGGGACCAGTTCCTGCCATCCAGGGAGAACATAGTATGGACCGTGGCATTCCAAATAACCTCTGCGTATTCATCTTCTTCGTTCACCTCCACGAGTTCTACGGGCCGGCCCAGGCAGCGGGGACAGAGCTTGCCCACCGTATCTTCTGTCTTTTCGATGAAACAAGGGGCTAATTTATCTGTTTTGGCTTGATCAATAAGTGATAAGACACTGTACACCGCGGCAGCAGGCGAACTGAGGTCCGGGGTGTCGGCCTGGTCCGGCGGGTGCCCCAATGGAATGACTATAGGTGGAATTGCTGGCTTATTGTACCCTAAGAGGCTGCCCAACGGCAACTGTTCACTGAACGAAGACTCTTTGCGGTCTGTTTGTTCTACGGATTGACTATCCGTCTGCACAGGGGCTGATAGCCGCTGTAATGTGGGGGACGATTTCAAGTGGTGTACATAAGCAGTCACTGATACGACGCCTATGGCCCCTGTTACAGCTAATATAACTTTGATTTTTCTCACTTTACGCAATGCCGGCATAAGCAATACTCCCAGGCAAACTATTTGCCAGTTGTCAGTAGGCGCTATAATGGTGATCACTGACCAATGTTAATACCTATACCACTTTCTCGCACTCGCTGAAACAAACTCTTTGATATTCTTTTATGATACTTAAATATATATTTAACTGGTTATCCACATATGTAGTGTGAAAACTAGGCTGCTTGTTTATTGTAAATTTCTAAAGAATGCTTGTCTATATTAAAGACGGTAAAAAGAACGAATACGTTACAGTAATTCCCCAAAATAAACGGGGAAAATCTCAATTTATACGATATCGGCTATGATATTCCTTTGACCTTACTTATTACATAGATGAGGCCAAAGCTTCTTAGTTACCTTATACCGATTGTATTCCTTGAATTGTTGAGGTGAACACAGCTTAAATATATATAAAATCCGCAAAAAAGCTGCGTGCTTTTTCCGTATTTTCCCCTTAAAGCCCTGCTAAATTTAAATTAACATCCGCTGGAGCAAGATGTGTATGTCCAACCCGGATAAATTATTGATCTGCATAAAGATTTTTTTTGACATACTATATGTTGGGTGTAGAATATATTGAATTGACTATATATAGTACTATCTTAATAAACATTGAAGAGGCTGCCCGCTCGTTAGGGATTGGCACGGGGTGGACCGCAAACTTGCAGGTTGTGAGTTGCGAGGTTAATAAAGTGTATCTCAAACGCAATATGCAGTTCGGGATGCGAGATACGAAATGAGATGTCCCTTTTGCAAGGAAAACCGGGATAAAGTAGTTGATTCGCGTTCAAGCGAGGGCGGAAGAGTAATCAGGCGTCGCCGTCAATGCTTGGTGTGTGAAAAGCGTTTTACAACCTACGAAAAGGTTGGCGAAAGTTTCAAGCTCTACGTAGTGAAAAAAGATAATTCGAGAGTTCCTTATGACAGAGAGAAAATCATCAGCGGCCTCCAAAATGCCTGTTATAAGAGACCCATCTCGACAGAACAGATTCAACAGATAGCCGACAAGGCAGAGGAAAATTTATTCCGGCAATTCGACAAGGAAGTCTCATCGGCGATTGTAGGTGAAAGTGTTATGAAACAACTTCGCAGAGTTGATAAAGTGGCCTATATTCGTTTCGCGAGTGTATATCGCGACTTCAGGGATGCCGGCGATTTGATTAAAGAAGTCAGCCAGGCAATTACCGAAACCGAACCAAGCGGCCAACAGACTCTTTTTGATTGGTAATTTTTGCATGGAGGCAAAAATAAAACGATGCGAACTCAGCTAAAAGTAATAAAAGTCGATGGTAATATCGAGGAATACTCGCATACAAAGGTGATGGGAACTATCAATAATGCTCTGTGCAAAATTGGACAGGCGGATGTCTTTATCGCCGAACAGCTTGCAGAGGTGGTAACATATTTTCTTTATCACCGGCAAAACCGGCGCACCGCCACCAGCAGTGAGATATTTTCCATAATCAAGGCCGCCCTCTCCGCCATCAGCTATGACGAAGCCGCCGGAGAACTAAGCGAGTATCACTTCCAGCGAAGGATAAAGCGATCTCGAACTGAGGTCGTCTCCATTGACATTAAGCAGCTCACCGACGCCGAACTGCTTACAGACACCGAGACAGTTAACAACAGGTGCCGATGGAACAAGTCCAGAATAGCCGAGGACCTGGTGAAAAAGTACGACCTCTGCACGCAGACGGCACGGATGATTGCCTCGATGGTCGAAGAAAAAATCTTCAATATGGGAATCAGCCTTGTCCCGAGCAGCCTGATAAAGCAGCTCGTTCTGGGCGATACAGCCGCCGTACTTCGCGCACAACAACAATTGCAAACCGCCTGAGAGCCTTTGTACCACCGGGCACTTCGGAGACAAATTTAGAAATACAAGTCATTTTAAGGAAGGAAAAATAGAAATGGGCGATAAGGGAAAAAAAGATAAAGGCAGAAAAGAACAACAGAAAAAAGCCAAGCTTAGCCCAAAGGAAAAACGGAAAGCGAAAAAAGATAAGAAGAATAGTTAAATTCCTGTCTATTTCCGCGTTTGCAACCCATTCGGCTCCGCTCAGGGCAATCAAGATGCACGCCCTCATCGGTCTCAGGTAAATGAATCAATATAATAAAAGTAGTGCGAAATGCTGCTAACTTCATCCCGATGCGCACGTCTCGCACGCTGCACGTTTAGTTTCCCTACACGTCTGGATAGTTATCCGTGTACCAGGTGTTGATAACGTTCTCTACATCGGCACGACTTTCCGCTTTCATGAAAGACAGCAGTACCGGTTTGCGTCTGGGATGACGGCAGACGTATCCGACAGCAAACTTGCGGAAGATGCCGACCGCCTTTTTTTCGGGATAATTCTGTAGTATCAGCTCGAAATGTTCGCCAATGACATCCCGTTGTTCACTCAACTCTGGCGGCCCAGGCAGTGGTCGATTCTCCCATACACAGCGAAGATCACGAAATATCCAGGGATTACCGATGGCGCCGCGGGCTACGATAAAACCGTCGAGTCCCGTCCTTTTCATCAGGTCAACCGTGGCAGCGGCATCGAATATGTCACCACTGCCGACGATAGTTGCCCGCGGAAAGTGACTTTTAACTGCCGCCGGCACGTCCCAGTCGGCCTTACCGCGATACCGCTCGCTGACGGTGCGCCCGTGAATCACAAGGGCATCGACTCCGTGTTCAACCGAGCGGCTCACAATCTGCCAGAAATTCTCCAGCGATTCAGGTTTATGATCCACCCCAATACGGAGTTTCATCAGAACAGGAACAGCGACCGCATCGCGGACCGCCTTTAGAATATCGATGACGGTGTCCGGGTCGTTGAGCAGGGCCCCGCCCCGTCCACGCCGCAGGACTTTGGGGGCCGGACACGCAAAATTCAAATCGATAACGTCGTATCCCACAGCCACCAAATCACGAGCGGCCTTAGCCATAGTCGCCGGTTTACTGCCGAGAATCTGGGCGCCAATCGGGTGCTCATCGGAACCTGGCCTAAAGATGGCCTTGCGCAGAACGCGGGGGTGGGCCGCGCTCTTGGCTAACATCATATCGGCCATTATAAAAGGACAGCCGAACCGCCGGGCGAGCGTGCGCATGGCGTAGAAGCTGTAGCCGCTCAGGGAGGCCTGAAAAAACGGCACATCCAGACTAAGGCTGCCAAGTTTGAGCCCAACAGAGTTACTCATATTCTCTTTGCAGTCTTGCTATTTTCATTGTATCTAATCCCTGTTTCTTCTTTTGTCTTTTCTTAAAGACGCGTAGGCCGCGATACTCGTACTTCGCCCAGTAGCATTTCGCACTACCTTCATTATATCGATTTATTCTCCTGCTTGTAAACTCCATCTTTGCCCCGCCGAGAAAAACTCACCCTTGACATCCGCCCACATTCTACATATCCTGCTCATTAATAAAACAAGCCTGCCTCTGCTGTTTTTTTGCAGAATGTATATTCATTGTCAGGTTTTTCAATTGGATAACATGGAGACTAAAAATGGGAAATTGTTATAATTCAACGGTTGCAAATGCACCGCGTGAAAAAGTCTGGGACTCGATAAAAGACTTTCATAATCTTTCGTGGGCCGAGCCGGTCATAACGAAACTTGAGATCATCGGCGAAAAAACCGGTCAGGAAATCGGCGCTGCAAGAAAGTTAAACGATGCTTTTCTTGAAACGCTCGTATCGGTTAACGAAGATGAATATACCTTTACCTACAGCATAGATGACGGCCCGGAACCACTGTCTAAAGACTCGGTATCAAATTATTTAGGCACTGTCCGGCTTTACCCGGTTACCGACTCGAACACAACATTCGTCGAGTGGACTTCGAGCTACGAATCAGACTCCGAGCAAGCGGTCGCCGATTTCTGTAATCCGATTTATGCCGCCCTGCTTGACGCCATGAAGTCGTTCTTTTCATAGCGCGCAGGCTGTGCAACTTGCCTGCACACGCAGAATCATTCAATAAACTCCTTCGCACGGAAAAGAATATCTTCCGGCGTTTCCTCCGGCTCGATATCGAGCCAATGGACATTCTTAAAAGTCTTGAACCAGGTGCGCTGGTTCTTTGCCAGGCGTCTGGTGTTCTTCTTTATCATTTCAACCGCATCTTCCAGCTCAATTCGCCCGTTTAAATATTCGATTATCTCTGCGTATCCGATAGCACATCGGGCCTGTTTACTCAAAGGCTTCTCTTCACCTAACAGCGCCTTGACCTCATCGACAAGCCCGGCCGCAATCATATTTTTCACCCTGCTGTTAATCCGCCTGCTCTCTTCGGCCTTCTCTCGCCTAAGCCCTATTATCGTCCAGTCGTGCTTGGCGTCGGAATCGTCCCATTGCCTCTGGAAACTCGATATCGGCTTGCCCGTAATACGATAAACCTCCAAAGCACGAATGATGCGCTTGGAATCGTTGGGATTTATGCGCTCGGCGGCTATAGGATCAATTTTCGTCAATTCCTGATAAAGTTCCCCCAAACCCTGCACCTCTGCCCGCTCCTGCAGCTCGGCCCGTATCTGCTCATCGCTTCCCGGCCCCTCGAAAAGCCCGTACAGCAAAGCCTTTATATACAAAGCCGTCCCGCCGACTGCGACAATCTTTTTCCCCCGCCCCTTTATCTGCTCCATCGCACCCAAAGCCGCGTCGCGAAACACCCCCGCACTAAAAGAATCGCTCGACTCGATAATATCGATAAGATGATACTTGATTCCCCGGCGTGTCTCCTGCGGCGGCTTGGCCGTACCGATATCCATCCGGCGATAGACCTTCATCGAGTCGATACTGATTATCTCAGCACCCAGACTTTCTGCCAAATCAAAGGCTAATCGCCCTTTGCCCGATGCGGTAACGCCAAGAATTAAAATCATTTTAAAATTACTGTTTACTATTTATTGTTTAATATTTACCATTCTCAATAATCTATAATCAATACTCATTTGTCAATAGAGAACCGTCAGGAGACACTCGAAAATCGTATGTCAACAATGGACTTTAATACCCGGTTACGTCAGAAGGCTCAGTTTGTTGATGATCTGCTTCGGCGGCTTTTAGCATCCCGGCAGATAGAAAGCCGGTTAAAAGAATCACTCAGCTACACACTCGGCGCCCCGGGCAAGCGTCTTCGCTCGGCGCTCGTACTGTGGTGCTGCGAACTCGTTGGAAGCCAGGTCAATCACAACGCCGAAATTGCCGCCGCCGCCATTGAAATGGTGCATACCTATTCCCTCGTCCACGATGATTTGCCCGCAATGGACAACGACGACCTTCGCCGCGGCCTCCCAACATGCCACAAGGCCTTCGATGAAGCTACCGCCATCCTTACAGGTGACGCCCTTCTAACCCTCGCTTTCGAGATTCTGTCAAAAGAGGTTGATGACCCTGCCGTCGCCGTAAAACTAATCAGTCAACTGGCCCGCGACTCCGGCCCCTCCGGTATGATAGCTGGGCAGATGGCGGATTTGAAAGCGGAAAAGGTCGGTGGAAATGAAGAGCTTCTGGAGTACATCCACACCAACAAAACCGCCAAAATGTTCCGCTGCGCAACTGCGACCGGAGCAATCTGCGGCGGCGCGACAAATGAACAATTAGACAGGCTGAGCGAATACGGCCTCAAAATTGGACTTGGTTTCCAGATTGCCGATGACATCTTGGACGTAAGCGCCTCCAGCGAACACCTGGGCAAAACCGCCGGTAAAGATGCAAAGGCCGCCAAGTGCACCTACCCCGCCATCGTCGGAATCGAAAAGGCAAGACAGTTGGAAAAGAAACTCGCTGAAGAGGCTATGGCCGCGCTGATACCTTTTGGTAGAAAAGCCGACACCCTGAGACAACTCGCGATGGCTCTCCTCGAAAGAACAAGATAATTTCACCCCGTTAACACCCGCAATTAACTCAATCAATAATCATTTAAGAAGGATGGTGATATGGAACCTTACGATTTCGCTCCTGAGAAACCTGATCACGATGTACATGACAGTAAGCCTCATGGTTATAGATACTCAAGAGATGCTTGCAGTCCGGAAACTCGCATTTCCTGTCTTTAGCCGAAGTCTTCAGTTTTTTTGCCATCGTCACTCCTATCAGATAAGTCACTCAACAGAAAAGCCGTAAAGGTTAGTTGCCTTCCTCTGGGGCCTAAAGTTTTCTAATCTTTATGTAGTATCTCAATTATAACACATTATCGCCCCCTGTCAAACTATCTTCTGATGAAAACCCAACTCCGGCTACATCCCCAAATAATCAATTATCAATCATCCCTAATCAGGACTTGACACAAGGTCATTTCGACCGAGAGAGTTTACCCTGAGCGAAGTCGAATGGGAAGTGAGTGGAGAAATCTGGCACACGAAATTACATTTGCACACATCTTAAAAGGCAAACCATCCAATCTGAAATCCATTCCTCAAAACCAATATTGAAGCGCAGCGGAAATCCCGACCACTCGGGAATCAATCATCACTTATCATTAATCATTTTAAATCCCCTGCCCTGCGAAGCCTTGGCGAAGCATGGATCAATACCAACCCAAATCTCGAAACCGGGAACTAAAAACTGTTGCATTTTTCTTCTGCAGTCTATGGGTAAAAAACAAAAAAACGTAAAAAGTAGTTAATTGGTTGACAGGCTATTCATTAATACTTTATTCTCTTGCGCTATCTTTTTTTATAATCGTGTTTTGAATCGCGCTAAGATGAATAATAAAGCCCTCCAATCTCTAAATTTTCTTAAACCTGATGGAAAGCTTTCCACAGGATTATTTCCGGTCCATAAACGGAGAAGTACCAAGGCTACTCTGTGTATCGATGAGAGAGTTGCCGTTATTAATGCTGAGTTGTTCAACCGAATCGATTTTGTGTACTTTCGTCGGTTCTCAGATGGTCGCTCATCGCAGGTGGCAGCATATGTCGTCGACAACTCCGATGAGAAGCTTGATGAAAATATACTGGCAGAACTTCACCTTCAAGTCTGGCTCCAAGGAAAGGCACCCTTGCTTTATGTTGCGTGGCCCAGTCGAGTAGATGTACTGACATGCGCGCGAGGGCCTGATTTTTGGAACGAACAAGCCCAATCGTGTCGATATAATCCCGCCAAGATCCTAAATATACTGAAAACTGCCGGAGAGATTAGCAGTGAAATACAGAGGTTTTCAGCGTGGCGCCTTGCCGACGGAACATTCTGGGAGGATCCTCATAATGCCAAATTGGCAAAGCACGATAAGGCCGCACATCAATCTCTGATTCAAGCCGTTGTCGAAGCAGACAAAGACCTTGATGGAAGTAACAATCCTGTCCTGCGTCGATTGCTTTTGTTAATGGTGCTTGTTAAATATCTTGAAGATCGAGAAGTCTTTCCAAATAATGGTTGGTTTGGCAGATTTCATAAGGGAGCAAGGAATTTCTTTGATGTTCTGAAATACGGGACACCTGACGAGGTTGACAGATTGTTGAAGTTCCTTGAAGTTAAATTTAATGGCGACGTATTTGACCTTTCGCGATTACCCCCACGAAGGCTCACAAAGACAAATCTCAAGACATTTGCCGTTCTTGTTGAGGCAAGAACTCTGGAGCGCCAGCGATACCTCTGGGAACAGTTCTCTTTCAGGCATCTGCCTGTTGAGATAATTAGCCATCTTTACCAACGATTTATCAAAGATGGCCATGGTGCAGTCTACACACCACCGTTCTTGGCGGCTTTGTTGCTAGATCATGCTATGCCATATGACAAACTTACTGGCGATGAAAGAATTTTGGACCCGGCTTGCGGATCGGGAGTCTTTCTTGTTGGGGCTTTCCGTAAATTGGTCAATCTCTGGCGTAGTCAGAATAACTGGAAACGTCCCAATGTCGAAAAGCTTAAAAACATTCTAAGGCAGAGTATTTATGGAATCGATCTTGATAGTAATGCCATCGATCTGGCAGCGTTTAGTCTATCCTTAGCTATTTGTGACGCGCTTAAGCCAGTGGACATATGGGAAAAGTTGAAGTTCGACTATCTCCGTGACTCGAATTTATTTGAAGCAGATTTTTTTCGGTTGCTGCTTGACTCACGGCTAGGGAAACCTACCATACTAAAGAAACCCTTCGAAATAATCATTGGTAATCCGCCATTCGAATCGGAATTAACTAAAGCGGGAGAGAAAGTTGATCAAGCTTCTAAACTCAAGCACAATAGTCGCGGATCGCTGCCGGACAAACAGGTGGCGTATCTTTTCCTTGAGCAGGTATTGACAGTTCTATGCCCCAAGCGTGGCCGATTATGCCTGATTCAACCATCGCAACTGCTTTACACCCGATCTCCAAGAGATTTTTATGTTAATCTATGTAGAAAATATCGTATTGATTTAGTTCTCGACTTCACTTCCATTCGGAACTTGTATGAGGCAGATGCGAAAACTGTAGCATTTTTAACCCACGCAAACAACCCATCAGAAGGCCATTGGATAGACCATTGGACATTCCGACGAACTGTAAGCGTTAAAGAACGGATTTGCTTCGAGCTTGACCATTATGACCGTCACAAGGTTTCGCAGAAGCTTGCTGAGACCGATCCATATATATGGCGTGCGAACCTTCTTGGTGGCGGACGTTTGCTCGGTATATCACAACGCCTTCGTGGGTTTCGTACGCTGGTAGAATATCTTGAGAAAAACAAGCAAGAAAAGAAATGGGATTACGGTGAAGGTTTCATTGCAGCAAAGACAGGGAGGAGAGAACCGGCACAATTTTTAACTGACAAACCATTTCTTCCGACTGATGCCTTCACAAGTTCAGGTATTGATGAAACCCAGATCGGAACAGTTAAGGAGACACTCTTCCGGTCTGCGTATACAGAGGAACGGTATAGTGCACCTTTGATTTTAATAAAGGAAAATGAACTTCTTCCAGTCGCTTTTTGGAATAAAGGATTTCTTGCATACCGTAATGAGATTGTTGGAATTCATGCACCCACATCGGACAAATCCGAATTGCCCCAGTTGTACAAGCTATTTTGTGATCGACATGATGTGCTTCGTTTCATCGTTATGCTACATGGATCGCGTTCTTTCATTTCCAAATCTACAGCAATCTTAAAGGAGGATATTGTTCAGCTTCCTTTCCCTGAACAGCCAGATTCACTTGACTTCTGTTTTTGGGAAAAAGCCATCCAGAGCGATGTGCTTGGATATATGGCCGACTATGTTCGGCTTGGCCAAAAGTCTGATTTACTACGCAAGAAAGCTGACAGAAACGACTTAAAGAGCTATTCAAGCATGTTCTGCCAAATGCTTGGAAGTATCTATAACAACCTGCTAGCAAGTGACCCTATTTTCCTGAATGGATTAACCTGCCAACCATTTTACTTCGGCGACCCGCCAAATCAGTCTTGGCTCAATTGTGACTCGGAAGATGAACTACGGAAGCTCATTTATTACAAAAATCACGAACATCTGAGAACGGTCCGGATTTTCCGCTTATACGACGAAAATGTAATACTAATTGTCAAACCGGATAGACTTCGTTACTGGATTCGTTCTACGGCGATTCGAGACGCCGATGAAACGCTTATAGATTTACGAAATCAGGGATATTAAGAATGCGGAGGATACAAAGCAATACAAGTTCTATTGGACAAATCACTTGCGGAATAACCTTAAAAACTCTCGTTCTGGAAACAATCGGCTTTGTGCATGATCAGTTGCCAGCTTGGCGAGACGATCCCAATAGAACGAATGAGCAATCCGAAAACAAATTGAACCTTCAATTATGCAAGTTCCTTGATTCTAGAGCCCGTAAAGTTTTTCCTATGGTTTGCTTTTATCATGAAGAGTACCAGGCTGGTCGTCGAAGTGTCGATCTATCGGCATCTCTTGCAGAAAGCAAGGTTATTGAAGCAAAAATATATTCAATCTACGATACTATTCTTGTTCTGGAAGGAAAGAGAATCCCTGCTCCTTCGTCAGACCGAGAAAAAGAGTATGTTACAGGAACCACCTCGGGAAAGATAAGTGGAGGAATTCAACGATTTAAATTGGGACTTCACGGCGCAAAGCACAATTTGGTTGCGATGATTGGTTATGTGCAGGATCGCTCTGCCTGCCACTGGCATAAGAAAATCAATGGGTGGATTTCGGAACTTGTAAGCAACCTGATAGGAGATGGTTGTATTTGGACTGCTGATGAAATTCTTAAAGCATTCAAAAGAGATACATCAAGAGGCATCGATAGGTATCTCTCAATTCATAGCAGAACCGACGACTTGGTGAATCATGAAATAGAACTCCATCATCTTTGGATTACAATTAAAATGGAAAATTGAAAAATACCACCAAAATTCAACAAAATCAACCACATTCTTTGCCAAAAACCCTCTTTAATGTGCAGCCTGCGGTTCGCACTACTTTTTAGCACTCCGGAGTTTACCCTCGATGTTAGCTCACTTGCTTTTCTGTCGGGGGCTTCGCGTCTGCGTGATTGTATGATGCTCTTGCTGGCCGGAGCTTGTCCCCGGGAACTACTCACCTGACTCGTAACAGGGGAGCTAAGCACAAATAACTGACAAAAAAACAGTCAAAAACGCTCACTCTCAAAAACAAAAATGAAATATTTCCAAAATTTTTATCTCCTTCCATACAAAAGGCTTACGAGCAAAGACCCAAAAAAAATAGCCAAATTTTCGACTCAAACGTGCACACTCGTCTAATTATAGAGGGAGTGTTTTTCTGCCCTCTGAGTTTACCCTGAGTTTATCCCCGGGTGCTGCTAACTTGGCGCGCAACAGGGGAAGTGCTGCTAACTTGACACGCAACAGGGGGCCTAAGCCAACAATATGGAATTTTATCCGGCCTTCCGTGGACGGAATGAGACTTGAGATATGAAACACCAAACTTTAGCTCACTTTAGGCACTTTAGCTCACTTTTCACTAATTTTCCCTCTACAAATGTAGAGAACTCTCTACAAATCACCCCTTTTTATGCAAAACAAACCCAATTTCAAAAGGAGTCAAATGAGCGTAACCTCTATGATAACAATGAGATATGCAAATATGGACACTTGGTTATTCAGAAAAAACAAACCCAATTCAAAGCCAATAAAGCCAAAAACAAACCCAATTCAAAGCCAAACAAAGCCAACTGGAGCGAAGCGCAAGTCCTGAGCCTGTCGAAGGAAACAAACCCAATTTCTTTAGGCGAAATAAAGCCGGTTTGTGTTTGCCCTTTTTTGATGAAGGTCTCATAATATAATGCTTTGGATAGCTAAATCTCGAACATTCACTGATAAGGAGAATAAGATGAATCGCAGAACATTCCTGAAGACCATCCCTGCCATATCAATCATGGCCGGCGCAACATCAACCTTCGCCCAGCCCCTGCAGCCGATCAAACTGCTAAAGCCCCAGACCGATGGCGGCAAGTCCGTCCTGGCCGCATTGAAGGAAAGAAAGACTATCCGCAGCATCAGCTCGCAAAAGCTTCCCCCACAAACGCTCTCTAATCTTCTCTGGGCGGCCTTCGGGGTGAACCGCCAGAATGGGCCAATGGAGCGAATCGGAAGAACCGCCGCATCTGCCAGTAACTCACAGGAAATCGACCTTTATGTAGCCCTGCCCGAAGGTGTCTATATATATGAGGCCGTGCCTCACCGCCTGGTGCCCGTTGCCGATGGGGATTTTCGCAGAAGGTCCGGCAGACGCGCCGCGGCCACCGCCCCGGTCAATATATTCTACGTTGTGGATATCGCCAAATACAAAAAGGCCCCCTTTCAGGAGCCCGGCCTAAAGGAACAGGAGGTACAAAAGTCCTATTATTATGTCGCCACCGGCCTTATCGCCTCAAATGTCTATTTATTCGCCGCCTCGCAGGGCCTGGCAGCTCATTTCCACAATTGCGACAAGACTAACACACCTAAGGAGTTCAAATTGCGTCCTGACCAGCGTGTCCTCTTTGCCCAGACCGTCGGTTATCCGGCCGGTAATTAGCACGCGCACAAAACCAGCCTAATCATATAAATGTCAAAGATCTTATAAAGTTACTGCCGCAGCGCAAGCCTATGCAGCTCGCCATTACCGCAGCTGCGGTAAAACTGCGCAGGAAAGTACAATTTTGAACCTTTACCGGACGTTGAATAAGGCCGCATACCTTGAATTTTATTATTATTTTGGAAAAACAGTTAGTCGAAGTTGCCCCGGTCTAAGCGGGATAAACGCGATAAGATTCCGTTTTCGGCGGGATTATCGGCGCAGCGGTGTGGCGAATACCTGTAAAAACAATCTTCGAGTTTATTTAGCCGGATTAAACTTCAGCCGATAATGGCCGACGGAGTAAACAGTATGCGAGAATCAAGATCGAAGGAAGTATCTTGAGTTGTTTTTTTAAGACAAGATTAAGAACGATTTGTCAGAAATTTTAAGGAGTCAGAAAAATGTTAGCAATTAAGAACAATCTTATGGCAGTAAACGCCGCAAGGCACCTTGGTTCAAGCTACAATGCCCTGGCCTC
>VRUK01000176.1 GCA_019456195.1 Planctomycetota bacterium
GTAGGCGTTCCTGAGAGGTCTAAACCTTTTGAATTAATGTTTCTGATCTGGAAGTATTGGGCGTTGAGTGTTCCTCCTGTTACCTTGATGGCATAGTTGCCAGTGCTCTGTCTGTCTATGGTGGTGGTGGCAGTTGAGACACCTAGTATTTGTAAGGTTTCTCCGGCGTTAAAGGTGGTGGTGGCATTAGCTGCCAGCCTAACATTGACTTGTCGTTCAGATCCAGTAAGGTCTGTTCCATCAAAGTCAGTGGCATAGTTCCAATAATCTGTAGTACCAGCTGGTATTCTATAGTCACCAAAGATATACAGAGAACCATTTACATTATCATGATCTTGTGAATAGAGAGATCCTGAACTATCTACAGTGTTTACCGTAGATGATGAATTCCACGTTCTAATATCTGTGTTGGCTCCTATCTGTAAGGTGGAGTAATCTTCTGCTAATTGTGATTTAGAACCTACTGTGTAGCCTGAACCTGAATTAAGATACAATAGAGAGTTTGAGTTCCAGGTGGTGTTTGTTGGTACAGTATCTGCTATGGTGTAGTTTCCTTGTACCTCTATTCGTACAGATGAGTTCACTGTAAATGAGGTGGTAGTGGTAATGTTCCAGTTGTTAGTTGAGGTAGCATCATTGGTTATGGTCCAACCGCCTGCTGCGTTATCAAATGTAATGATGTTGAATAATGAGTTGCCCGGGTTGATAGTTTCACCTGTGTCCGAAGAGTCAAAGGTTACGGTACCACTGTTATTGGTAAAGATTCCTGAGTTTGACCAAGACCCTCCTACCCTTAAGGTGCCTGTAGTTGAAGTAGCTGTACCTGCAGTGATGGTTAAATCATTATCTACATCATGGTCACCTGAAGCAAAAGTCCATCCTCCTCCTGAACCATTGAAGGTTAGGTTGTAGAAAGGGTTGGAGGTGCCTTGGGTAGTTATTGTTTTACCAGTAGTAGTTGCTGTAAAAATAGTAGTTGAATTATTATGGGTAAATGTAGCCGAACTGTTAGTAATCCAAGAACCAGCTAATGTAATATTGCCTCCTGCATTTAAGGCAGCTCCACTTTTTATCTCTAAATCACCATCAGGTGAAGCCCCTGCATTACCAGATACATTTATTGTTCCTCCGGGGTTAAAGGTTTTTTGAGCCCATATGTATAGCTTGTTGCCAGAAAAGATAGTTGTAGTGGTAGCCGTACCTCCTGTAGTGGTAGCTGTAAATTGAATATCTGAATCATCATTAGCATCATATACTGCCATGTTAACAATGGTCACTGCTGTAGCTGGTGAAGTTTCGTGACGTATGATAACTCTATTCTGATAGAGATTTAAACCTGTAATGTTGTCATCAGTTGAAGAAGCTTTAGTGATAGTAACTGCCTTTTCTGTCTCACCATCTAAGAATACTGTTACCACGTCATCAACTGAACCAATTGTTATATTAGATATTGAGTAAATTCCACTTGAGGTCTCGTCTGTACATGCACCTGAACAAGCATCAGCTCCATTTACCTTCAAGGTTACCGTCCTAGCTGTCCCGTTTAGAACGCTAGTACCTTCGTCTGAATAGACGGTGCCTGAAATTGAGATGGTGCCTGCTATTGCAGTAGTTATCTCAGCTACCTTATCATAGTTATCTAAATCTGTTCCATTGTTATCAACTCTAAAACAATAGGCTGTGTTATCTACTGCATTGCTTGTGAGCTGAAAAGCATATTCTACCTCAGTAAATTTATTAGTATTTAAAAGGATACTGGTAGTAGTCGCTGACGGGTCCTCTACCATTCTTCCCACAACAAAGCTGACTGTGCTAGAAGAGCTTAACTGATTTACAGTTAAATCTTGGTCGCTGAAATAAATTGAAGTATTCATGCAAGCCACTGCACTGCCGCAGCCTGAACTGGCAGTGGGTACATTGGAAAAATCACCCGTGGCTACTGCCTCACAAGTTCCAGCCCCACCTTTTGCCGCTACTTGAAGACGATAAGGGGTGAAAGCTAATCCTGAAGTATTTTTAATTGAGAATCTTAATCTAACATTTTCATTTTTACTCTGGCCAATATGAGATGTGTCTTCAGTTTGCTTCCAACTAGCTCCTCCAGAAACCGGTGGACTTTCTTGATTTCCGGGCGTACCAATAGTCGGAGCAGAAGAGACCTTTTGGTATAATTTGAAGTTATCGAAATATCCTTCTCCCTTCACACAATCTCCGGAACGGGCTCCCACCTCAATCTTAGTTATGGCAACAGCAGCAGTAGTAGTAGCTGTCTCAACCAACCAACCGCTATCTGCTGTACATCCACTTCCTGAACAGCTAAGTTGTTCATTATATAGTAGGGTATTATTAATATAAATTCTTCTATTCTCTATCGCAGTACCAGGAAAATCCATATCTAAGATTTTTAGCCTAACATCAAAATCCATTCTATAGCTACTTGTAGCTGTATTAAGATTTTGCTGTTCCATCAAGACTGTAACACCATCGAACGGACCCGAAAAACAACTTGAATGACTAGCAAACCTACCGCTATTAGGTGACGAAATAAAAGTAGTGCTATCTATAGAGTGTAAAAAACTATTATCGTGTCCACTGTTAAAATCTCGTGTCGTTGTTGTCCAGCTTCCAAAAGTCCCGTCATCAAAATCCTGATAGACTACAAAAGTGTTTTCAGGGTTACCATCAGTTGAAGTGGCTGTATTACCATAATACATATATATGTTAGTAGTAGCATTCCCCGCTAATTGAGGGACTTTAACCCAAAAAGTAGAAGTGGCAGATGTGGCGTAAGACTCTCTCCAATAATCTATAGTAGTTGTGCCGCCACCTGTAGTGAATCTAACGTCATCAAAATCACCCTGGCAATTACCACCACAGTCAACGTCACCGGTAGCATCAGAACTGCTGGCAACGATTATCTTAATTTGGTAATCAGCCAAAGTAGAAGTTGTATTTTGAACTGGAATTAGTTTCCTATAATTCAAATCTACATTATACCAGGATCCTTCTCCTCCATCATCATTACGCCAACGGTAATGAGATTGTTCAACATTTTTATCACTGTCATTCCATATAATATCACCTGGGTTACCACCTGGGTCATTGTCAAAAGCCTCACCATCGTAGTTACCGTAGTGAGCGGTGAATATCCAAAAACTAGTGCTAGTGCTACTACCTGGCTCAGTAACGTTGAAGCCAGAACTGATGCCAGTTGAGGTGGCAAATTTTACACCTGTGATTATTTTTTGTGGATCAGCATCAATAGTAGTTGAAGCTACTGTCATCATTGTTCCTCCTTCTACATTCAACTCAAAGTCACCATTATCTAATGATGTTATGGTAGGCGTTCCTGAAAGGTCTAATCCTGATGAATCAATGTTTCTGATTTGATAGTATTGGGCGTTGAGTGTTCCTCCTGTTATCTTGATGGCATAGTTGCCAGTGCTTTGTCTGTCTATGGTAGTAGTAGCTGTAGCTACTCCTAGTATTTGTAATGTTTCTCCTCCATCAAAGGTAGTGGTGGCTGAAGCTGCCAGTCTGACATTAACCTGTCTTTCTGATCCGGTTAAGTTTGTTCCATCAAAGTCAGTGGCATAGCTCCAGTAGTCAGTAGTACCAGCTGGTATTCTATAGTCACCCCAGATGTAAAGTTGTCCATCATTACCGGTACCGTTGCCGTCTGTATCATGGTCCATTGAATAGAGGGAACCTGAAGCATCAATAGTGTAAGTGCTGGAGGTAGAGTTCCACATCCCAATATCAGTGTTAGCTCCTACTTGTATGGTGTTGTAGATGTCACCTGTAGTTGATGCATTAATATCATAGGTGGAGCCTGAGTTAAGATATATGACAGAGCCTGAGTTCCAGGTGGTGTTGGTGCCTCCTACGGCATTGTTGAAGTTTCCTTGTACCTCTATCCTGACTGAAGCGTTGACTACGAAACCATTGGAGGTTGAGGCATTGGTCAGGTTCCAGTTGTTGGTTGAGGTGGCATCATTAGTTATAGTCCAACCTCCTGCTGTGTTATCAAAGGTAATGATGTTGTAGGATGAGCTGCCTGGGTTGATGGTTTCGCCTGTATCTGAAGAGTCAAAGGTTACAGTTCCCGAGTTATGGGTAAATGTATCTGAGTTTAACCAGGAACCTCCTACTCTTAGAGTTCCGTTTGTTGAGGTTACTGTTCCTACAGTAATGGTTAAATCATTATCTACATCATGGTCTCCTGAAGCTAGGGTCCATCCACCTCCTGAACCATTGAAGGTAAGGTTGTAGAAGGGGTTGGAAGTACCTTGGGTGGTTATTGTTTTGCCAGTAGTTGAGGCATTAAAAGTAACGGTATTGCTATTGTGGGTATAGGTAGCTGAGGAACTTGCAATCCAAGAACCAGCTAAAGTGATGTTACCTCCTGCTATTAAGGTAGCTCCATTGGCAATATGTAAGTCACCATCTGGGGAAGCAGCTGCATTACCTGATACTGTTACCGTACCTCCAGGTTCAAAGGTTTTGTTTTGCCACATATATAGTTTGTTTCCAGCTAGGATAGTGGTGGTGGTTGCTGTTCCATTGGTGGTGGTAGCTGTAAATTGTATGTCAGTGTCATCATTAGCATCATATACTGCCATGTTGGCAATAGTTGTAGTACCATTTCCTGAGGTAGCTTCGTGACGTATGATAACCCTGTTCTGATAGAGATTTAAACCTGTAATGTTGTCATTAGTTGAAGAAGCTTTAGTGATAGTAACTGCTTTTTCTGATTCTCCATCTAAGAAGATTGTTACCACGTCATCAACTGAACCAATTGTTATATTAGATATTGAGTAAATTCCACTTGAGGTCTCGTCTGTACATGGGCCTGAACAAGCATCGGCTCCATTTACCTTCAAGCTTACTGTCCTGGCTGTACCGTTTAGAACGCTAGTACCTTCGTCTGAATAGACGGTACCTGAAATCGAGATAGTGCCTGCGGCTGCAGTAGTTATCTCAGCTACCTTGTCATAATTATCTAAATCTGTTCCATTGTTATCAACTCTAAAACAGTAGGCTGTATTGTCTGCTGCATTGCTTGTGAGCTGAAAAGCATATTCTACCTCGGTGAATTTATTGGTATTCAAAAGGATGCTGGTAGTAGTCGCTGATGGATCCTCTACCATCCTTCCTACAACAAAGCTGACTGTGCTAGAGGAGCTTAACTGGTTTGAAGTTAAATCTTGGTCACTGAAATAAGTTGAAGTATTCATACAAGCCACTGCACTGCCGCAGCCTGAACTAGCAGTAGGTACATTGGTAAAATCACCTGTGGCTACCGCCTCACAGCTTCCAGCCCCACCTTTTGCAGCTACCTGAAGACGATAAGGGATGGGAGCAAATCCTAGTGTATTTTTGATTGAAAATCTTAATCTGACATTCTCATTTTTGCTCTGGCCAGCATGAGATGTGTCTTCGGTTTGCTTCCAAGTAGCTTCGTTTTCAGCTTGCTTCCAAGTAACTCCCCCTCCCGTATAAGGCACCTTCTCGCTACCCGGAGTTCCTATAACAGGTTCGTCTACGTCAGTCTTACGATATATGCCATAATCGCCCAATGTCCCGGTTTTTTCCATAGTTACATTGTCTCCTACAAAATCTACAGTTGCCAGATTACCGCTGCCTCCAGATGATGTATTAACTTCAATAAAATCTATATATGTCGCCCTTCCAGACGAAGTATTATCGGCACCAGAGAAAAAGATTGTGACTTCGCTCTCTGTACCAGAATCAACGTTAACTAAAACATCCTCGGTTGTTGGACCAAAGTTTGCGGTTCTAGTAGCTAAAGTTTGGAGCAATCCATTTCCTTTGGTTGCTAGAGCTGAATTGGTTGGAAAATCAGTATCACTAGTTCTATCATATGTTCCGTCATAAATCCGTGCAACGGCAGATATTACGCAGCAACCTGCACTAGCAGTTCCTTGCCAGTTCCATCTGAGATATTTACCATTTATCCAACTTTTTGGAACAACGAAAAATGCATAACCATTTCCCCCTTCAGAAGAGCAACACCCACCGTCGTCGATAAACAATCGATCTGAAGAAATAGAAAATGTGATAGTTGGATTATCACTACTAGAAAAGTCATGTTCTCTCAGTTGGACAATATTGGCTGCCATAGGATTACTATCTGTGGTAGTGCTGTCATCGCCGTAATACATATATATATTCGTTGTGGCATTGCCGGTTAAACTAGGTACTTCAACCCAGAAGCTGGAAGTTGCAGAAGTGGTATAACGTTCTCTCCAATAATCTATGGTTGTCGTTCCACCGCTTGTAGTGAAACTGATATCGTCAAAATCATTCTGACAATTTCCACCACAGTCAACATCACCAGTGGCATCAGAACTGCTAGCAATTATTATTTGAATCGGATGATTAGTTAAAGTAGAGGTTGTGTTCTGGATTGGAATCAGTTTCCTGAAAAGCGGCCAACCGCCCCTATTTCCATCATCATTACGCCAACGATAATGAGTTTGCTCAACGCTCGTGTCACTATCATCCCACCTAATAAACCCTGGGTCTCCTCCTGGGTCACTGTCAAAGGCTTCACCATCGTAGTTACCGTAGTGAGCAGTAAAGGTCCAGTTGCTAGCAGGGCTGCCTACTTCAGTGACGTTGAAACCTGAACTAATACCAGTTGAGGTGGCAAATCTGTTGCCAGTTATTGTTTTGGCTGAATTAGCGTCTATGGTGGCTGAGGCTACCGTCATCATTGTTCCTCCTTCTACATTCAATTCAAAGTCACCGTTATCTAATGATGTTATGGTAGGCGTTCCTGAGAGGTCTAAACCTTTTGAATTAATGTTTCTGATCTGGAAGTATTGGGCGTTGAGTGTTCCTCCCGTTATCTTGATGGCATAGTTGCCAGTGCTTTGTCTGTCTATGGTAGTAGTAGCTGTAGCTACTCCTAGTATCTGTAATGTTTCTCCTCCATCAAAGGTAGTGGTGGCTGAAGCTGCCAGTCTGACATTGACCTGTCTTTCTGATCCGGTTAAGTTTGTTCCATCAAAGTCAGTGGCATAGCTCCAGTAGTCAGTGGTGCCAGCTGGTATGTTATAGTCACCCCAGATGTACAGGGAACCATCGTCTCCAGTGCCGTCTCCATTTACATCATGGTCTTGAGAGTAAAGGGAACTTGATGAATCAACGGTCAGGTCGTTGGAGGTAGAGTTCCACATCCTAACGTCAGTGTTTTGACCTATTTGTAGGTCTTCATATATATCACCTGTGGTGGAAGAGTTGACCTGGTAGGCTGAACCCGAGTTGAGGAGTAAAAGAGAGTTTGCATTCCAAGTAGTATTAGTGCCCCCTA
>VRUK01000177.1 GCA_019456195.1 Planctomycetota bacterium
GTGTGCTCTTCCGATCTCACAATAATATAGCCGCCTGCCTGTAATATCGCCCCGGCTGGAAACCTGAAAGAGATGCCGTCACTGAAATACCAACCGGAAAGATTAACATCTGTTGAGCCAAAGTTATGAAGTTCTATAAACTCTACTAATTCCGTCGCAACATCAGGGTCATAATGAATCTCATTAATCACTACCGAAGCATCAGCCCTCACATACCCGGCCAATGATAAGACGATTATGAGACTAAAAAATGAGATAATTAAAGACCTGAACACGCCCGACCCCTTCCTCACTGATTGTTTGGGCCACAAAATGAAATACATTCTTCGTAAATTATTATTTGTACTTATTTTAACATATTAACACCAGGCAAGTCAATCTCTTTGGCAAAATACGCAATTAAACGCAAATGAACTTAGAGTGCCTAACAAAATGAGTCGTAGCACCGAAAACGAGTGTTTTCGTCTCTGGCAAGGAAGGCGAAGCAGGCCATCTGAGGATGGTCGATGCAGCCTGACGCCGTCCAGAGACGAAATAAGCCGTTTGAATGCAGAGTCATTTTGTTAGGTGCTCTTAATAGCATCTGAGAATTGACATTTGTAATCGTCAGACCGATAAAATTCTTTTTAGGCACTTTATCTCTAAGCTTGCCGCAAAAATCCCATAAGTGACATAGGATTAATGCCGATAAACTTATTTCAGAGATAAACGAATATATATGTATTTTACCGGCGCACTATCATCGATGAATTATCCAAAAGATCAACAATTGCATGAAATTTTTGAACGACCTTCGGAAATTATCACTATCGGTCATAACGCTTCTATCAAAGCAGCCGCGGTTAAAATGTTTACTAATAAGGTCAGTTGCCTTATTGTCAATAATGATGCTGGAGAATTTATCGGCCTTGTAACTGAACGGGATATTGTGAACCGGGTGGTCGCCTCCTCTATGGACATTGAGAAAACCACCATATCCAATATCATGTCAACTCAGATTATTTCCTGTTCTCCCAATACTCCGAGCAGCGAAGTTCGGGAAATTATGACTGTTAATCAGATTCGGCATTTGCCAATCATCGATAAGGGCTCTGTGGTCGGAATACTTTCAACGCGCGACCTTATGTCAAGACAGCTTCTTGAGGATAGAGCCGCAGCCGAAGAAGTCGCGATGCTTTCGACTTGTCTGAAAAGTATAGACTTAAATGAAGTTGCTGAAATAGTTACACGCGAGGTACCCAAGCTTTTTCAGGCCGAGAAATGTGTACTATTTATTCGCCGAGATGGCACCACAGGTAAACCCTCCTCATTAATCAGCTACAACAACTGCTCCTGCCCAAAAAAATCTCTTGTACACCTCAAAGATATACCGCAATTAACTGACGGAGCTGAATTTAATTACGACAACATTCCTCTTGTCTGCAAAAATCTCGGGGCACAATCACCTCGTCTGGTCATCCCGCTTAACGCCACTCCAGACAGTGTAGCTTCGACTTTATCCGGCTCAGCCAAAGAGCAACAGCCAAATAACGCCGATTGCTATTTATGTATGTGCAGCATGGCTGCTTCCATTGCCACAAACAGAGAACTAACAACGTATAAGGCCAAATTAGCAAGAGATATTCTGAACTCACATTTGACAAACGCAAAGTTATATCAAGAGGCAAGGCTGACCTCTTTAACCGATACCCTTACATCGGTAGGCTCAAGAAAGATGCTTGAGGATAAACTTCAAGCAGAGTTTGCCCATTCAAAACGTTATAAACGAACATTTTCCCTTGCAATATTTGATCTCGATAATTTCAAAACAATCAATGATGTATTAGGCCATGGCACCGGAGACGAAGCACTCAAAAAACTTGCTAAGTGTATGAAAAGGGAGAAAAGAACATCGGACATACTCACCCGTTATGGCGGCGACGAATTTGTAATGATAATGCCGGAAACCAAAGCAATAGATGCTCTTACATTATTAGAAAGAATTCGAGATAAAGTCCAGCAGATAAAGCTGAGGGAAAAGCTGACGATGACGATTAGCTGTGGGATAGCAGAATATTCATTTAAGCCCACCGATTCTTCCAGGGAGGTCATGCGCAGAGCCGACCTGGCACTGTACGAAGCTAAAAGTGCCGGACGAAATTGTGTTAAGGTCTGGGATAAAACTATGTCAAAGGCCCTGAACAACGATGACATCGAGAATGAAAAAATCAAAAAGCTGCAAAGACGCATTGCAGGCCTGTCAGAGCAGGCGGAGAAGGTCTTTATTCAAAGTATCTGGGGATTGGTTCGGGCACTCGAAGCAAAAGACCCTTATACAAAAAAACATTCAGAAAACGTAACGTACTACGCAGTCGGCATAGCCAAAGCAATGAAAATAGCTCCCGAACAAATAGACGTTATTCATCGCGCCGCAATGATTCACGATATCGGGAAGATTGGAATACCCGATGCAATTTTAGCAAAACCTGCTAAACTTACACCCCGCGAACGCAGCATCATCGAGCAGCATCCACTAATAGCCGTGCGTATCCTGGAGAAAATGACTTTCCTGGAACAGGAGATTGCCATCATTCGACACCATCACGAAAAATGGAACGGTCTTGGCTATCCAGACGGCTTATCTAATACTGCAATACCATTCGGCGCCCGCATTATGGCAATAGCTGATACGTTCGACGCCCTTACTTCAAGCCGACCTTACCATAAAGCTCGATCTATTGCCGAAGCAATCGAAATCATGGTCGATTCATCCGGATATGATTATGCCCCGAAGGTCGTCAGAGGTATGGTTTCATGGATAGAAAATGCTCGCAATCAACTGGGACAAACTCAACTCACAACGGCCGGGCTGTTGGAATCACAAAGGCAACAAGACACGAGTTCTATGACTCAGCTTATTGCCTGTGAAGTTACTCGTTAGAGATATGCCATTAGAGTTTTGACGACCCGCTTTAACATGCTGCAAAGGTTTATTCATGCCGCAGTGATTCAATTGGGTCCATATTGGCCGCACGATAGGCCGGATACAAGCCAAACGTTATTCCGACCGCGGCACTTATACCAAAAGACAGAATTAAAGAACTGGTTGTAATCACGGTAGGCATTTTGCCAAAATATGTTACTAAAAATGGTATTAGAGAACCCAATATAATACCCAGAACACCTCCAGCTAATGTTAAAATTAAAGTTTCTGACAGGAACTGAATAATAATATCATTCTTCTTGGCGCCAAGAGCACGGCGGATGCCAATCTCGCGCGTTCGCTCACTGACAGTTGCCAACATAATGTTCATAATTCCTATGCCGCCAACCACAAGTGAGATTGCAGCGATTGAGCCTAATACGATACTGAAAATTAGTTTTGTACGCTCGGCCTGTTTTAACAGCTCCAGAGGAACGATTACCTGATAGTCATCTTTCTTGTGGAATCGGGCCAATAATGTCCCTAATATATCACGTACACCAAGCACGTTTTCCATTGAGCCGACTTTTATAATTATTTCCTGGAGTTCAACTTTTTCTATATTGCGGCTGGTTCCGCTAAACTGAAGTGATATCTCTCCGAAGCGGTCCTTAACTGTAGTCAAAGGAATATAGATGTTAGCAACATTTGCACCGCCCTGCCCCGCAGCTGTAGAAAAATCACTGTTTAAGCCGTTCTCTGCTGAGCTGGATACTTGTGCGCTGACAATACCAACCACCCGGTAATAATCACCCGCTATTTTCAAATCCTGGCCTAATGGATCATCAAAAGCAAATAGATCTCTGACTACCCGCTCATCAACAACGCAAATACTCTGCTTGTAATGCATATCTGTGCTGCTGAGGAAACGTCCCATTTTCAATTTAATCGGCGAAGTATCAGGATGCCAAGGCACTGTACCAACTATCTCTATCGATGCCTTTCGGTTACGATACCAGGCCTGCTCAGAGAGCCGACGAATAGGCACGATAACTTCAACGTCAGGAATACCATTTCGAAAACGCTCGGCGTCGGAGTAGGTCAGGCCATAATCAAGCATACTTGAACTCTCGCCGCTTGCATCCTGTTCTTCAGGAGGTTTTATAGTTTTAATAATAACATTGCGGCTGCCAAGGCGGGCAATTTGTTCCTGTGCATCCTTGCTGGCTCCCTCACCTATGGCAAGCATGGCAATAACAGAAGCAACACCGAAAATAATACCCAAAGTCGTCAGAGTCGAGCGAAGCCGGTGCATCCACAGGCTTTTTACCCCTAATTTTACTGTACGTTTAAATCGAAATACAAACATAGCTTGCTACCGTCTATCCCTGTTAATTCGTTCTTTGTCTATCCGACCGTCGAAAAGAATTATGGTCCGTTCGGCATGTTCGGCAATCCCTTCATCATGCGTAACGGCAATCAATGTTTTGCCCTCTGCATGCAAACGGTCGATAATATCTAAAATATCTCTACCGCTTTGGGAATCAAGATTACCCGTCGGCTCGTCAGCAAGAATAATCAGCGGATCGTTCGCCAGCGCCCTTGCAATTGCTACTCTCTGCTGCTGGCCGCCACTTAGTTCCGAAGGCCGATGATTGATCCTGTCGCCAAGCCCTACCATGGTAGCCAATTCCTTGGCGCGCTCGGCGCTTTCCTCCTCAGTAAAGCCCTGGTAATACATCGGGACCTCGATATTCTCTATAACATTGAGCTGGCTAATCAGATTAAATGACTGAAACACAAAACCAATACGGGCACCACGTATTAAAGATAGTTCGTCATCCTCAAGCTCAGAAACATTCTGGTCCCCAAGGAAGTAGTCACCGCTCGAAGGACGATCCAGACAACCAATCATATTTAGCAGTGTGGATTTGCCTGAGCCGCTGGGGCCCATTATGGCCAAATATTCACCTTTTTGGATGGTCAAATTGATATTGCGCAAGACCCGCAGCTCAACTGTCCCAAGCTGGTAATTCTTACACAACTGGTCCATCTTTAATATCGGGCTATCATCATCGAAATTAACGGTTTTGTCCACGTTCACCACCATCTTCTCCTTGTCTTTGTCTCGTACCGCTTCCGCCTTGTCTCATCATATTACGCATATACTTCATAAGCTCCGTTTTGAACTTTGCCGGGTCACTCTTCTTCAATTCCCCCAGTTCCTTGGCCTTAGCCGCATCAGCCCCTTTAATGCGCTCCATCATCTTATCAGCCATTTCGTCCGTTAGCTGAAACTGTCCACCCGGAGTTTGTCCGCCACCTTGACGCGAGGGTCTTTCTCCCTGTGGCCTACCGCCACCCTGGCCTTGTCCGCCGCCTTGACGCGAGGGTCTTTCTCCCTGTGGCCTACCGCCACCCTGGCCTTGCGAGGGTCCTCCCTCACGAGTCGGGCCATCAGCCTTATCCTGCTCCGGCTTTTTCTTATCGTATAAATTACCTGAGCCACTTGTTTCAGTTATCAACGGCGGATTCAATAAAACTTCATCGCCGACTTCCAGGCCATCGATAATCTGTACAAATGTATCGTTAAAGGCGCCTGTTTGCACCTCGCGAGGCTCTGGACCTTGCGGTGTTAAACAATAGCACACTTTTTTACCATCGCGTCTTGCGACAACCTGAATAGGTACAATTAAAGCATCTTCCAACTGTTCAACGAGAATATCAACCTTAGTTGACATTCCGGGTTTGATAAAATCGTGGCTTCCTTCTATAGTCACCTGCGTCTTGTAAACCTTCATATCTGGACTAAGAAAACCACGCTGCGGATCAGGTAGAGGCGCAACCTTGAGAACTTCTCCCGTGAATGTCTGGTCCGGAAAAGCATCTACAACGATTTTCGCCCTCTGGCCGGGACGGACCTTATCGACCGCAGACTCGTGCACATCGATTTCAGCAATCATTTGTGATAGATTAGGCAGTTCTATAATCTTTTGCCGCTGATAAACCGTACTTCCTTCTTCAATCACCCTGGTTCGCCCTCGCATAAAATCACCGCTCGAACCATATACTACAAGACCTGGAGCAGGCGCCCTAATTACACATGCATCAATCTGTTCTTTTAATTTTGCCAGCCGGTCTCCTCGTAGCCGATTGGTTGATTCTGCACCTCTTTTTTTAGCCTTAGCTTGAGCAAGCCTTGACCGGGCCTGGGCATGAGTCCGCACTAATTGACGCTTTGATTCATAGTAATCGCTCAGAAACTTCTCTGATTCTTTTTGAAAATCATAAAGCCTATACAATATCAGATCTTCCTCGGCCGATTTTTTCTTAATTGTAGCACTGGCTACATTCAGTTTGGAACTTGTCAAATCAAGCTCTGACGCGTAATTTGCATCGTAAAGCTTTTGCTGTCCATCATTTACGTCAATCGCCTTTTCCATATTGCCTCTGGCAATAATAATAGAATCCTGAAAATTATTCAATTGCTGTGAAGACGCTCCTCCCAAGCCATCGGGATCGTTGGGGTCGTAGTCGTCAAGGAGCGATACCATATTGAAATTTGCATTCGGATCTTCACCTACGGCATCAATCACCTTCCGCGCAACGCTCTCACCCAGGTATTTCTTAAAGTCCAGTAAGGCAAATTTTACCGACAGTACAGCAGCCGCAATATCACTTTCATTTTGTTTTACCTGAATATCGAATGCCTCCTCTGCCTCAGTGAGACTCGCCTCGCTACTGGCAAAATCAATTTCCCTTGTGGCAATCTGCTCTTCCAGATTTGAGCTGTCCAGCTCAAATAACACCTTACCGTTCTTTACGTCTTCTTCAGTAATAAAAATACCTTCAGGTACAATACTGATTATCGTTGACTGGCCTTCGACCTTGCAATTGATATTTATGGAAGTACGGGCTTTGATGCTGCCGCTTTCGGCTACAGAAATGGTTAAATCATCCCGGCGTACAAGGAATGTGCTCATGTTCGTATTTGAACCGGCCGAGCCGGATTTCCTTATAGAACCCAGCAAAACCACCGCCGTCAGGGCAATTGCAGCAACTATCAAAATCGCCCACATCTTTTTGCTCTTGATGATAAACCCACGCATTCGCTTATGCCGGTTAATCAATCCATTCTGCGTTTTATTTTTATGTTTTATCATTGTTCTTTTGTCTCCCACATTCCATCCGGTTTAATCTGTAAAATACCAACATCTCTATAAAAACCCAATTTTGCCACTGCATGGGCCACTAACGCACTCGTAACACTATTTTGAGCCGATAATATAGCACCCTCAGCATCCAGTAAAAGTCGCGTCTCACCTTGTCCAATACTTAATAACATTTCCTGAGTATTCTTTCGCCTTTGGGCTAAAACTAAAGCCATTTGTTTGATACGGTACTGTTCGA
>VRUK01000178.1 GCA_019456195.1 Planctomycetota bacterium
TATTTTATGAACGGAAAAGATTAACTGGATAACAAAACAGGATTTGACTCAGTTGCACTTGGGAGTTGAATCCGCCCAAACAACAAAACCAAAAAAGAGTAGAAAACATTGTGTCAAAATCATTAATGATTGATTGTAGATGATTCCATCACTACAAAAAAAACATTATGCTGGCACTGCAAAAAGCTGTCGCCATTTATGAATGATAACGGCAACTGAAAAACTCAAGGGAATTTAATCTAATATAAGGATTGGATAATGATTGATGAGTTATGTCTCAACGATACGCTTCTGGCAAGCGCACAAGAAGTATTTAACACAATGATTTCAGGGAACATAGAATTCTGTAAGAATGAACAAGATATCGAAGGTGATTCCTTTTTAGGTTCAATCACATTCAAAGGAAGTCTGGAAGGATGCCTGACTATTTGCTGTGGTGTATCCTGCGCCAAAACCATTGCATTAAAGATGCTTGCAATGGAACCATGCGAGGAACTGAGTGAAGAGGAAATCGGCGATGCACTCGGTGAAGTAACCAATATGGTTATGGGTAGTGTAAAGTCGCGGTTACAAAACTCCACAAGCAATATAGCAGTTTCGATTCCAACAGTTGTCACAGGTCAAAAACTTCAAAATAGTTTAGGCGAAGGGACAACTAAAACTTGTGTCAAAGTCAAGTTAGAAAATGAGTATATTGCAGAGTTGTCGATGCTTTATAAGGAAGCTTCGGAATAGTATTTTCAATTATTAAATAATCAGGTTTAATACAATGGCAACATCCCAAACAGAAGAAGCTACCGACAAGAAGTCCGGCACAGTTCAGGAAAGTATTAGCAATGAATCTAAGCCAGAAGAATTACCTGTTGCTGCTGACGCAATAGATGAGGAAAAAGCCGAGGCTGAAGTTAAACCAGAGGCCGAGGTAAAGGGCGAGCCTGAGGCAGAAGCCACGGTCGAAGCTGAAGAGGAAACCGAAGAAGAGAACGAGGCTGAAGCAAAATCCAAAACTGAAGCTGAAGAAAAAGCCGAGGCCGAAGAAAAAGCTAAGGCTGAGGCCGAAGTAAAAGCCAAAGCCGAGGCCGAAGAAAAAGCCAAAGCTGAAGCTGAAGAAAAAGCCAAAGCCAAGGCTGAAGCCGAAGCAAAAGCCAAGGCCGAGGCCGAAGAAAAGGCCAAGGCTGAGGCTGAAGAAAAAGCCAAGGCTGAAGCCGAAGCAAAAGCCAAGGCCGAGGCCGAAGAAAAAGCTAAGACTGAGGCTGAAGAAAAAGGCAAGGCTGAACCCGAAGAAAAAGCTAAGACTGAGGCCGAAGCAAAAGCCAAGGAGGAACCCGAAGCAAAAGCTAAGACTGAGGCCGAAGCAAAAGCCAAGGAGGAGCCCGAAGCAAAAGCAAAGACTGAGGCCGAGGCTGAAGCCGAAGAAGAAGAGACTGAAGCTGACTCAGAAGCAGAGAAGCAGGCCGAAGCAACAGAGGAGCCCGCCAGAGGAAAAGTTTCTGAAACTATCCAAAAAATGGCTCAGTCGTCAGCTATCCTTCCGGGAGAATCCGGTAAAGCCACAATGGGAAATATCAATGTTCCATCAGAAATATGCGCAACAGATATTATGCAAAAAGAGTTGGTCTGGGCAACTTCAGAGGATCGCGTACAGCAGGCTCTGGAAAAAATGCAGCAACAAGAAAGCGGATATATAATGATAGGGAAGGACGGAATCCTGGAAGGTATTGTATCGAAGTCTGATATAACAGGAGCAACCAGTATTTATCTGCGACCAATATTCGAGAAATGGCATGAGCCCGGTGACGATGCTACGCTTCAAATCAAGCTCAAATGGATAATGAGCAGTCCTGTACGCACGGTAAGGCCGGAAACACCGTTGGCGACAATAATAGATAATATGTGCCGGTTTGGCGGGCGCGGTTTGCCTGTAGTGGACGAACAGAGTAAAGTGCAGGGCCTGGTAACAGTATTCGACATCTTCCGAACACTGTCCAACACAAGTTAAAACATTTCAGCCGTTGGCAAAACAGTCGAGGCGCCTGCATTAATATAAAAATTCAAAAACGCATGCCACAAAAGTACATGCGTCATAAGAGATGTATTATACGGATTCAAGTTAATTATTGCGCCTTACTCTAAAAAAGTCCAGACCGTGAAAGTGGGATAAATAGCCATTATTTGATAAATCGTCATTTTATAAAGCGCACTTATTAAGTTGAATTGGTATTAATTAAGACTTTATCTCACGTTCATCATTACAAATTTACACTTTCTTAACTGATTACCACTCAGTAATGACAGTATTGTGAACTTCGTTGACTTTGCGATTCTTATGGAGAAGTGGCAAAAGTAGCTACCTGCTCCCGCCGCTTTTTTAAATCTCGCCAGGTGGTCAGGATGATTCCTTCGCTCTCGATGAACTTTTTTATATCGGGATCGGTTAATAAACGAAGCTCGGCCTCGCGATTCGCACCTGAGCCTGAAATGTGTGAGAATACCTCCGTTTGTACAGTACAGTGTACAATAATCTGGGTTATGCCCGGTTTCATATCACGCAGTAATGTAATCAACTCGTTTTTTTTATCTTTGTAATTCTTTGCTCTTGTTGGTTTAGTTACAAGATCATCTATAACCGGAAGTCCGGCCTTCCATACCTTTTCTGCGATAGAATTTACCAGCGGTCTAAGAGAGCCGACCTCATCACCAATATACTGCATGTGCCCACCAAATATGAGAATTGGTATTTTCTTTTCAATACCCACTTTTACATAGCGGTCGATAAATTGCGGGACGAAACATGTTCCCATGTGGGAATCCAAATGGGTAGGTTCAATACCCATAGACATGGCTTTGTCGATTTGGGCGCGAATCTCAGTTTCGAACTCATCAGCAGTAGCATGAGCGACAACATCGGGAACATTTTTCCATAAGTAACCGCCTGAGTCCACGAGCCCCGGCACCGCCGGTTTGCCGACAACAGGCCCCCATCGATAATTCTTCCATTCCGCCGTAAGTGTAAGATGAACACCGGCGTCTGTGTTTGGATGCGCCTTGAGATGAGCCGCATATTCCGGTACCCAGGGGCACGGCATCATAATGCTCAAAGAGGTGGCGATACCATCTTCAACAGACTTGATCGCCCCCATGTTGGAATTATGCGACATACCTACGTCGTCCACGTGGAAAATCACCACTTTTGTGCCCGAAGGCCAACCCAAACGTTCGGCATACGTTGTTTCCCGTGCGATAGTGACATCCAATCTCATAAAAATCGCAGATAACAATAAGACAATTCTAAAAGACTGATTTAATAACATATAATTTCCACCTCCATTCGACTTTCAGCGATTAAAATCACAAAGCCACATTCTCATTTAAAGTTATCTTCGGAACATCAAATATAATTTCTGAATCTGTTCACATTCTTAGTATATCAAATCAATTACGTAAGGGCAAGCGCAGGACAAGTGAGGTTTGCAAGGTAAAAATGAAGCAAAATTGGTTGTGGAATTGAGGTGGTTATTTGGTTATTATGATTACTTAAATAAATGGGGAAACATGGCTTAAAGGAGACTAATTAGGAGTAAAATCATGATAAAGTTAGGAATGCATGTAGATAATTGGCGTCACTTCGATGTCTCATACGATGTCCCTTGTCAGGTCGCAAAAGACCATAATATTGAGTATGTAGAATTCGGCACGATCGATGGGGACTACTTTATTCAGGCATTGGGGTACAATCCCCACATACCGCTTCATTCCGACCCGAAGATACTCAAGCAATACTTAGACTCGATGGGATTGAAAACATCACAACTTGACGCGGCCTATCCGATGTCGTTTCCAGAGGGTCAGTCCCGCGGTATCGGCTACACTATTCGAGCTATTCAGTTCGCCAAAGCAATTGGATGTCCCTGCGTGGATACTACCGATGGCGGCCGCAAACCGCAGGGATATACCGATGACGAAGTAATGACTCTTATAAAGCAATACTATCGAGTAGTGTTGGAATGGGCCGAGAAATATGACATTATCATCAATGTTGAGCCGCACGGTCCTTATACGACCAATCCGGATACTATGGAGAAAATTCTGAGCCTTTTTGATTCGCCCTACCTGAAGATGAACTTTGATACCGGCAACACCTTTATCGCCGGACAAGATCCGGTTAAATTCCTGAAACGGTTCCGGGATAAGGTTTCACATTGCCATATAAAAGATGTCAGTGAAGAGCTTGCAAAGGCTGTACGAGGAGGACAGACTGGAATTGCCTGTTCTGTAGTGGGTATTGGTGAAGGAGTCAATGCCGAGAATATAGCCGGCTGCATCGAACTGTTGAAGGAAATCAACTGGGATGGCGTTCTCTCAATAGAATGCGAAGCAGCACCAGGCAAGATTGAGCAGAGTATCGAATGGCTGCGTAATGAAATCTCCAGATAAAATATTGTGCTGTGCAAATTCTGATAAAGGAAAGAAGGAGGTGAACCAATGGTAAATCGAAGAAAGTTTCTAACTGTTGCAGGTAGTGCCGTTGCAATTGGCAGTCTGCTCGAACGACCCGGAATCTTGAAAGCCGCACCTCGGGCAGCTACTGAATTGGGTAAAGTAAAAATTCGAGATGTGAAAACTGCCACAGTAAGGATAAAATATGACGCACATCTTGTAAAGATAACCACTGACTCCGGCCTTTATGGTCTCGGTGAAGCTTACAACCGCGCCGGAGTTGTCGATCACATTAACAGCATTAAGCGACAAATCATAGGCCAGGACCCGCTGCAGGTGGATTACCTCTGGCACAAGATGATGGATTCGGGCGTTGGGCAAGGCTCGCGGTCCGGCTCGCTTACAGGAGCAATCTCAGGAATTGAGACAGCTTTGTGGGACCTGGCCGGCAAGATTCTTAACGTACCCGTTTACGTTCTTTTAGGAGGCAAGTTCCGAGACAAAATACTGATATATCACGATACCGGCTCGCCCAATACAATCGATCCAAAGCCATGGGTTGAAGAGGCGCAGCGGTCGAAGGCATACGGCTTTAAGGCAATGAAGTTCGATTTGAATCGGTTCCAGGGTGAAAGATGGAATCGCACGCTCTCCTCACAGGATATGAAGGCATGGGTGAAGATATTAGAGGCTATTCGAGTTGAGCTGGGGCCGTACTTTCCGCTGGGTGTGGATTTCCACTGGGCATTAAACACACGGGAGGCGATGCGTTTTGTTCAGATGGTCGAGCATCTGAACCTGTGGTTTTTGGAAGACCCGATGCCGCCGGAGAACGCAGAAGCCTTTGCCCGACTGACCGCCGTCAGCAAGGTTCCCATAGCTACCGGTGAAAATCTGTTCACGCGACAGAGTTTTCGACCGTATATCGAGAAGCAGGCATGTGATATTATACAGCCAGACACGCAAAAGTGCGGCGGGCTGCTTGAAATGAAAAGAATCGCCGACTGGGCTGACATGTACTATATAAACATGCTCTGTCACAATATGTGCACACCGGTTGGAACCATCGCCTCAGGACACGCCTGTTCGGCCATCCGCTCGTTTGTGGCGCTTGAATCCGACAGCGTGGAACTGCCCTACTGGCAGGACATCATAAAACGAGATGGCCCAATCTACAAAGACGGATACCTGGAAATCCCCAATAAACCCGGATTGGGCATTGAGTTGAATGAGGAAGTTTGCCGCAAACACCTGAGCAGTGGAACCGGTTTTTTTGACTGATTAACATCATAAGCGTAATGATAAATATAGCCGTGCAAGTTAACCTTTCTTCAGGAGACTCAGAATGAAGTTCAATCGTCGTGGTTTCATCAAGTCGGGTATCGGAGCCGGAGTATTGACAGCAGCACAGGGCTGCCTGTCTTCCGCTGAGACCCGCAAAACAAGTATTGCTCAACTGGACAAAGCTGCCGCGGCTCCAGTGCTGAAAATTGCATCCGTTAAATCGCCCGTTAAAATTGCTTCCATCGAGTTGCTGCGAGGAGATAAAAACTTCTTTGTTCGCACCAGAAGCACCGATGGTGCCGTCGGTGTTGCCATAACCAATAGTCGCGCCGCATATCTCTACCCGATTTTACAGCAGTTGGTTATCCCTTATTTCATTGGCAAAGACGCCCGCGATCTCGATTCACTCATCGATGGAGTGTATGCATATCGCAGCAATTACAAACTGTCGGGTCTGGCCCTGTGGTGCTGTTTGGCATGGGTGGAGTTCAGCCTGCTTGATTTACTCGGACAAATCGCGAATAAATCGGTGGGAGAACTGCTTGGCGGTGTGTTACGTCGTAAAATTCCTATCTATGTAGCCAGCGGCAATCGCAATACCACACCTGAGCAGGAAGTTGCTATTCTGGCTGAGCATATAGAACGTACCGGTGCCAGGGCCATAAAATTTAAAGTTGGCGGACGTATGAGTAATAATGCAGATTCCATGCCCGGACGTTCGGAGGGTTTGATCCGCATGGTCCGCAAAGCACTCGGTGACAAAATCACAATCTTCGCCGACTCAAATAGTTCCTATGACTGGCGTAAAGCTATTGAGATAGGCAAACTCATGCAGGACTATGGTATCAATATGTTTGAAGAGCCCTGTCCATTTGACCACCTTGAGGAAACCAAACGCGTTGCCGATGCACTTTCAATTCCGATCTCCGGAGGAGAGCAGGAAGCCAGCATGCGCCGTTTTAGATGGATGGTCCAAAACAATGCGGTGCAAGTCGTCCAGCCGGACCTTCACTATTATGGAGGATACATCCGCGCAACCCGCGTAGCGCGCATGGCTGCAGAGGCGGGAATGTCTGTAATACCCCACATGTCCGGTGGCGGTGTAGGATATGTTGATGTGCTTCACTTCGCTTCCTGTACGCCGAACATCGGAGGTTTCCAGGAATACAAGGGTGATATTTCTCGAACAGGCCCCTGGTACGATCCTCCTCTTAGACTGAAAAACGGCGCAATTAATGTTCCTGTCGGGCCGGGTCTGGGTATAGCCGATGTTTCCGATTTGCTCCGCAATACCAAACCGGTGTGAATATAGATCAAACGCAATAAACTCAAATGCAGGAAACGAGCATTAATACTATGGCAAAAGCCAATGGAACTGACCGCTGAGATTTTTCAAGACAGCCGGCACAGCTTCAGATACCGGTTCCATTCTCAGCCTTGTTTGACAGAAGTTTTTTGACCTCGGACAGCAGAACATCAGGTTCTACCGGCTTGTCCAGGAACACATCAACCGGCAGCCAGGTAGGGTCTCCGGCTGTGGATTTGAAACCTATGCA
>VRUK01000179.1 GCA_019456195.1 Planctomycetota bacterium
TCTCTTAATCGGGAGGAATCCTCAATCTCCATTAGATAAGTACACCCAAACTGTTACCCAGGATTGAACCAGGCCCATTTTTCAGTCAAAAACGCTCACTCTTAAAAACAAAAATCTAAATTTTCAAAATTTTTTATCTCCTTTTCCCACATCGAGTTACAAGAATCCAGCCAAGAAAAATAGCCAAATTTTCGACTCAAAACTGCACACTCGTCTAATTATAGAGGCGGTCTTTTTTTTACCCTCGAGTGCTGCTAACTTGACACGCAACAGGGGGCCTAAGCCCACAATATGAAATATGAGATCCGGAATATGAAACACCCAACTTTAGCTCACTTTAGGCACTTTAGTCACTTTAGGCACTATTTCAATTATAACATATTTCCAGTTACCCTTTTTATGCAAAACAAACCCAATTTCAGAGATGACAAAATGAACATAACCATAGACATGACAAGCAATTACAAGATTTCATCCCGCTGCCTCAGGCAAAAAAACAAAGCCAATTCAAAGCCAATAAAGCCAAAAACAAACCCAATTTAACCCAAAACAAAGCCAATTCAAAGCCAATCAAACCCAATTAGTCGAAAGGCTAAAAAATGAAACCTTTTGCGTGGATAGGAACTTTACGATTGATTTTAGTGATTTCCTCGCGGATCTTACCAACCTAAAGGTTGTTTTTAACACAGCGAAAGCCATAGATATCGTATCCGAAACAGACATCGGAATAGCCGGGATCTTCATTATAGCGATAACCGCTCCGGCTGCTATCGGCACTGAACTTCCACGCCCCGCCGCGAACCACCTTTGTTTCGCCTGCCTTCGGCCCTCTCGGATTTTCTCCAGGGCTTTGTTGGTAATAATCCACCTGGTAAAAGTCGTTGCACCACTCCCATACATTTCCGCAAATATCATACAGGCCCCACGGATTAGGCTGCTTCTGCCCTACCGGCCGGGGTTTACCGCCGGCGTTACTATCCACCCACGCATAATCGGAAAGTTTGGACGAATCATTACCAAAGAAATACTGTGTTTTGCTCCCCGCCCTGCATGCATATTCCCATTCCGCTTCCGTAGGCAGTCTGTACCCGTTAGCTTCAAAGTTACATTGCCAGGTTTGCAAATCATAACAGGGCCGGAGACCCTCTTTAAGAGAACGGGCATTACAGTATTTGACGGCATCGGACCAACGCACCTGCTCAACGGGATTTTTATCCGCCTTCCAGCGGGAAGGATTTTCTGTCATAACTTTTTTATACTGCTCCTGAGTTACCGGATACTTGTCGATATAGAACGAGCTTACAGCAACTTCATGAGGTGTTGCATCTATCTCATTCTCATCTCCCATTGTAAATCGCCCCGCTTCAAGCAGAGCCATTTCTGTCCCGGATTCGTCCTTAATTTCGCCCGGGGCTTCGGCCGAGTTTTTTGGTGTCTCGTTTGGATCTTTACGCTTACAGCCTTGAAACAGAATCAAAACCAAAGACAAAAAAAATACAACAGGTATATATTGTTTCATAGTGTTCGGTTTCCGCTTTATAGTTTTAAGTTTGATTATTATGTGTTCAATAATTCTGCCATATCTCATAGCCATCAGGATTTCTAAGGCATTGCCTGCAGCGTCTTCTAATCTCCCGGGCTATTTTAACTGCCCCGGGTTGATTTACGCAGCCGTAACCCGCCTCCTGAAAAAGCTTTCTTGTAATAGTGTGACACTGCCCAATAACGGAGTCCTGAGAACCGCCCATCGCTCTCCACTTCTCGCTCAGGTCCTTATAGATTGGCAGATTTTGAGTGGATTTCTTTCGAGTAAGAGCTTTAGTCTTGCGAGACAATTCAGCAGCATATCCCAGGTCTTTCATATTCTCTTTCTGTATTTTGTATCCCCGGGGTATCTCCTGCGCTATTGCCTTGATATTATCAATAAAGGGTTTCAAGTCGGAATCAGATTTTCCTGCCTGATTCAAATACTTCATCATGTTATTGGCAAAATCCTGATATTCGTTGATTCTCTCAACATGCCGCCTGACAAAATAGACCATATCATCTACAGCACCATCGACATACTCTTTCTGCTTTACTTCCTCGCCCGCATCAAAAACCGCCTGTATTGCCTCTGTACATCCACAGGTAGCGGCACGACGAACACCTGCCCCTGCTCTTCTATGATGGGTGCGAAGCTTGCGGCCCGGCAGGTCAAGTATAGCCTCACATGCCTGCCTGCCCAGCGTCGCCTTCATAATATCGACGGGAGTAGAAACCGAGGCGGGAGTACCTTTTCTCTCCACAAAATAAACAAGAGAATATCCCTTCGGCGGTACTTTTTTGCCGAGACGATAGAAAGTTGTTCCTTCGTCAAACCAGACGGGGAAGTTATAGCGGCCTGTTACACCCCGCCAGATAGTTTCTTTCGATTCTTTGAACGTAAAAGTAGTTTTTACCTTCGCTTCAACCAATTGGGTTATCCACTTTGCAGGAAAGGGTCTTTTCCAGTTAATGACTACATCCTTTTCAAGATAAGAAGGTTTCAACTGTTCCTTATGCCAGATTCCCGGAGCATCCAACAGGGCCAGATAAATACTCTTGCCGTCATTGTCAAAGTCAACAGATTCGATCAGACGATCTTTTTCACTATTATCCAGAACAAGCTTCATCCGCTGGCTTCCCATAGGCCAGGTAACAACCAGCATATCGTTTCGGCCCTTGAGCAATCCAAGGAAAAGATTCTCTGAAGGAACGTGAAGCGTAGTTCTCGAAGGATATTTTTCGGGATCGTATATAAGGTCATCGCCAATGAAGTCGGGTATCACACCATAGGCAATTGGACTGAGCAGACTTATCCCTTTCATATTCTCAGCAGGTTTAATCTCGATAATACTCGTCCGGTCGAACGAGAAAATAGCAGAAAAGCTATCTTGTGCCCCCCCACCGGAAAAGGAAACTTCCAAAGCCGCTTCATCACCAATATTCTGCAATATGCTGCAGTGTTTGATGCTCGCCGGTTTTCCTTTTAGTTGAAGAGGAACAAATTCTATTTTCTTCTTACTCGGATCTGTTTTCGAGTAGATAATCACTTTGCCTTTTCCCGACCAGAACACTGCGGTCAAGTGCTCATTTTCAACTACAACATCCCCTTTGAAAGAGTATTCTCTCCCATAGTAGGCAGGGTCCGAAACGGCAGCGGATGGGTTAAGTTCAAGCGTAAGAAGGTCGGCAGGAACAACTTTCCAGTCAGCTTTGTCCCGAACATCGACTGTATTGACAAAAGGTGACTGTGTGTCCCATACGATGGTATTTGCCTTTTGCTGCGTTCTTTGGGCCGTCGATATTTCCGGATTTATCACCAGCAGAAAAATAAAAACCGTTTTCCATAAAGGCGATACATAATTACCAATGCCTCGATCAGGTTTCATAGTTTACGTCCTTTCCAAGTGTGCAATTCCTTTGCGAAGAATCAGAATATCCTCATTTACTACACCTTATCCGACGTAGGGCATACAAACGGTTTACGATAATCGCGGTGCAATATCCGGTTCGCCGCGGCGCTATTGGTGAATACTTCCTTCCGGGGGTCGAATTTTAGCAACGGCCCCATCGACATCGGATATTTATCCAAATCGACACCATTATCTGTAAAATGTCGAACGGTACGATTGAGCGTTTCGATGTTATTGTCCCTGCTGCCAACATCTTCGAGCACAGCCCTGGCCTCCTTAACGGAGACTTTGTTGTTTTCACCAATATAATAGCTGATGTTGGCCAAATGCGCCAAAGCCGCAGACAGATGGCCCTGGAAAGCGTCAGCATTAAGATCTCTCGTTTTTCTGCTGCGAACGGCCTTAACAAAGTTGTCGAAATGGTCGCCGCCACCTTTGAACTCCTTGAACATTTTGCCTTTAAGATCGAACGCCATGCAATGAGTATAGGACCTCTGGACTAAATAGCCTTCGGTCCCGTAAAAGATCACGCCAATCCTGTTGCCCTTGACGCTTTCAAACATAGTGCTAATCTCCATGTCCGCCGAATTGTCAACGGAAAGTCCACGCGTCTCAAATACCATGCACTTTTTTCCGTAATCGTAGATGGCCACTTCGGTGTTAGGAGTATCGCCCGCATCGACGTAATTGGGATCATTGCGTTCTGCCTGATAACCCAGACGGCCGCCATAAGCGATAACGCTGTTGGGATGGCGGTTAATGCCTAAACCCCATCTTGCGATGTCAGTTTGGTGAGGACCCTGGTTGCCGGAGTCACCGTTGCCGTATAATCGCTGCCAGTGCCAATCGTAGTGGAATCGCTTTCGTGTGAGTTTCGGCGAAGTGTATGGTGCCGGACCGCTCCATAAATTGAAATCGACCTCTTCAGGGATCGGATAACCGCCCAGTGCATCAATCGATTTTCGGCGTTTGTAACACAGCCCACGCGCAAAGTTGACCTCGCCGATTCCGCCATCTTCAATGAACTTCATGGCATTTATGAGGGCCGGATTCGAACGGCACTGTGTGCCCACCTGACATATCCTTCGGTATTTCTTAGCGGCGGCGACGAGCGCGGCTCCTTCAGGTATATCATGACTTATCGGTTTTTCAATATATGCATCCTTGCCCGCCTGCATCGCCCAGACGCCACAGAGGGCATGCCAGTGATTTGGAGTCGCCGTTCCAATGAAATCTACAGACTTGTCATCGAACACTCGGCGCATATCCTTTACCCACTTTGGACGGCGACCGGTACGTTTCTCTATCGAATTGCAGCAGTTTTGACCAACCTTTTCATCCACATCGACAATGTAAGCGATTTCACAATCCTTGCGGCCGGAGAATGCGCTTATGTGACTACCGCCCCGACCCCGGCAACCTATCACCCCACAAAGCAGCTTTTCATTTGGGCTTCGGCTTTGCGCTGTTGCAATGCTGCTGATCATCGGAGTTGCGGATACTGCCGCCGCAGCCGCTGTAAACATTGAGTTCTGCAAGAATTGTCGGCGAGTTCGCTTTGTCATGATAATCACTCCTTAAATCTAAGATTTCTCATATTAGACGCCTGGCTAAGCAACCAAGCCTTCAAGCTCGGCTATAATACCAAAATCTCCTCCACATTGCAAAATTCTTAATTACCATTTATAATCAAAGGATTTCTCTTGACGGGAAGGTGGATAATTTGGTATAGATAATATTAGCGATGCTTGTGCCTGCACAGTGGGGCATCTGTGAATGTGAGTTTAGCCGGCAGGTACAATTCTTGTAGTTTTTTGGTAAAAGAGGAGTTATTATGCAAGACACAGATTTGCAGCAAAAGTATCGTGTTTCACGGTTTTTTTTACATTTCAATCGACAAGCCATATTTAATTTTTGAAGGAGGATCATTATGTGTGGGAAATTGATTTATTTGGTCTCTTTTGTTTTGGTGCTGAGCTGGTCAGGTAATGTGTCTGCTGAACTGGTAGGACACTGGAGGTTCGACGGGAATTTAGACGACTCTATCGGAGGAGAGCATGGGACATTCAGCGCAGGATCACCAATGTATGTAACGGGCAGAATTGGACAAGGTATTGAGTTCGACGGCGCGAGCCATTTTGTCCATCTACCTTCGGCGAATCCCTCGGCCTACACGATTACCTTATGGGTCAGACCAGCACGTACGGATGCGGCCAGCGTAATTGTACGCACGAGCAGTTCAGGTCAGACTACCCACTGGTCGCACCAGTTGCGTATTAATCCTGATGGTGTGTTTCAACATTATCTGTGGGTTGGTTCCGAGCGCAACGTGATAGGAACAACGCTCGTTGAAGCGGACGAGTGGTATCACGTGGCTATTGCGGCCGCCAGTGATGGTCCCATGCATCTATATGTGAATGGCGAGGAGGACGCTGCGTCGATTGACGTAGCCGGTACGCTTTGGGGCGAAGGCGACCGTTACTACGTGGGTTCCAACTCAGGACACGGCATGGGGTGGTTCCAGGGAGTTGTCGATGACGTTCAGATCTACGATAGTATATTGACTGCCGAGGAAATTGCCAGGATTGCGGCATCAAGCGGCGGATTCCCTCTGGCGTTTGGACCCACTCCCAAAGACGGCACCCTCCTTGAGGATACATGGGTGAGCCTTAGCTGGCGGGCGGGTGATTATGCCGTCTCCCACGATGTTTACATAGGAGACAATTTCGATGATGTAAATTCCGGAGCCGAAGGCACATTCATTGGTAATCAAACAGCAACCTTTTTTGTTGCCGGCTTCCCCGGATTCGCTTACCCGGATGGTCTTGTTCCGGGCACGACCTATTACTGGCGAATCGATGAGGTCAATGACACTGAACCGAACAGCCCATGGAAAGGCGATATCTGGAGCTTTAGTATTCCTCCTAAGACAGCTTACTTTCCCGACCCTGCTGAAGGTGCCGCCTCTGTAAGTGTGGATGTGGAGCTTAGCTGGACGGGAGGTTTCGGTTCTAAACTGCACACTGTTTACTTCGGTGACATTTTTGACGAAGTCAGCAATGCCGCAGGTGGCCTTCCTCAGGGAGCTGCGTCCTTTTCTCCCGGTGCACTAAAAATGGCCAAGACTTACTACTGGCGTGTCGATGAGTTCGATGTTGTCGAAACGCATAAAGGTGACGTCTGGAGCTTTACGACCGAAGGTGCTGTTGCGGCACTTGACCCGGCTAATGGCGCTGTGGATGTAACGCAAACACC
>VRUK01000180.1 GCA_019456195.1 Planctomycetota bacterium
TTGAAATAGCAGAAAAAATCCTTGGGCCAGACCATCCAGATGTTGCGACATTCCTGAACAATCTAGCGGGACTTTATCAAGCCCAGGGTAAATATAGCGAGGTTGAGCCTCTTTACAAGCGGTCACTGGAAATATTAGAAAAAACCCTTGGTCCAGACCATCCCAATGTGGCTCAATCCCTGAACAATCTGGCGGGACTTTATCAAGCCCAGGGTAAATATAGCGAGGTCGAGCCTCTTTACAAGTGGTCACTGGAAATATTAGAAAAAACTCTTGGTCCAGACCATCCCAATGTGGCTCAATCCCTGAACAATCTGGCGGGACTTTACTACTCCCAGGGTAAATATGCCGAGGCCGAACCACTTTTCAAGCGGTCACTGGAAATAAGGGAAAAGGCTCTTGGTCCAGACCATCCCGATGTGGCAACATCCCTGAACAATCTGGCTGGACTTTATCGAGCCCAGGGTAAATATGCCGAGGCTGAACCTCTTTGCAAACGCGCACTGGAAATAAGGGAAAAAGCACTTGGGCCAGACCACCCCCAAGTAGCAACATCCTTAAACAATCTGGCGGAACTTTATCAAGCCCAAGGCAAATATGACGAGGTCGAGCCGCTTTGCAAGCGTGCTTTGGCAATAAGGGAAAAAGTACTTGGCCCTAACCATCCCGATGTGGCAATATCCCTGAACAATCTGGCGTTGCTTTATGATGATCAGGGCAGATATAACAAGGCAGAGCCCCTTTACAAGCGTGCACTGGAAATAGACGAGAAAGCACTTGGCAAGAATCATCCAGATGTGGCAACAGACCTTAACAATCTGGGCGAACTTTACCAAACCCAGGGCAAATATGCCGAAGCAGAGCCCCTTTACAAACGGTCACTTGTAATAATGGAAGAAGCCTTTGGATTAGACCATCCCGATGTGGCAACATCCCTGAACAATCTGGCGGTACTTTATCGAGCCCAGGGTAAATATGCTGAGGCTGAGCCCTTTTATAAGCGGGCACTGGAAATATGGGAAAAGGCCCTTGGTCCAGACCATCCCGATGTGGCAACATCCCTTAACAATCTGGCGTTGTTTTATGATGATCAGGGCAGATATAACAAGGCAGAGCCCCTTTACAAGCGTGCACTGGAAATAGACGAGAAAGCACTTGGCAAGAATCATCCAGATGTGGCAACAGACCTTAACAATCTGGGCGAACTTTACCAAACCCAGGGCAAATATGCCGAAGCAGAGCCCCTTTACAAACGGTCACTTGTAATAATGGAAGAAGCCTTTGGATTAGACCATCCCGATGTGGCAACATCCCTGAACAATCTGGCGGTACTTTATCGAGCCCAGGGTAAATATGCTGAGGCCGAGCCGCTTTACAAGCGTGCACTTGAAATATGGGAAAAGGCCCTTGGTCCAGATCACCCCAATGTTGCGACTGTGTTAGAGAATATAGCGGAACTCTACAAGAAGATTGGAAAGGAAGAGGAAGCAAAAAGACTGGAAGAACGAGTGAAAATAATTCGTTCAAAATATCAGTGATAGTAATTTCAGATAATATCTGGGGTAGCGCTCATATTAAGTATAAGGAGATTAAATAAAAGCAACTCTACCCCACCCCAAACCACATCTTGTTTACCCGACGGATTGTTTGGCGGGCCTGCCCGACGTGCTCTTTGGCGGGCCGTCTTCCCTGTGAATCCTGATGTTTACCCTTCCAGAAGCTATCGGTATTTTAATAGCGCACGCACAAGGTAAAACTTTCTAAAAATCTCTTGACAATCCAAGAAAATCGAGTAGTCTTTGGTCAAAAGGGGACAAAAATGAAGAAACTCTTTATTTTCTTACCTTTTCTATTCCTCGTCGGTTGCTTACATACTAATCAAGTATCCTTTCCATTTCAAAAAAAACATGAAGAAGCGATGCGCGTCACGTTGGGCCACCATTACGACAGGGTGCTATGTATCGTGACACGAGACGATGACCTGTTCTGCGTATCCTCGCAAGCACTCTCCTACATTGTTGCGCGACTAGAGGAAGAGGAGAGAGCATTAAGCGCCATCAGACTTCTCGACGAGCTCGGCAAGACTCATGACTTGAGCATCGACAAGCCCGTCTGGTACTTGTGTCAGAATGAACGCTGGAACGCCTATCAACCGTTGTCGCCTCTGGAACAAAGGGGGGAGCAAGTTGTGCTGTCGGTCGCCGATTCACAGGAGTTACGGAGCCAGTGCCTAGCGTCCCTGGACATTGAGTTAGGAATAGACCCAAGTGAACCCTCCTCTAGCTACAGTGATCTCGTTCAGAAAACGAAGGACGAGATGGAGGAACAGATTGAGAGGTGCGGCGGCGGCTTCGATCCGAGGGTCGCTGGCGGGATAGACTTTATACCGGGGCTGGGTAAAATCAAGGACGTGACCTACGGTGTGATAGAGAAAATGGCAAGGGTGCAGAGGGGAAAGGAAGATTTCAGTCAGGGTACGAAGGACCGGTTTGCCGGCAAGAAACCAGACCCTAAAAAGAAAAAGAGAAACTGGGACAGGAGTAAGACGCCTTACGCCCAAGGCTATGAAAGCGCAGACAAGATTTGCAAAGCCAATCCCAAATCATGCAACCCGGTGGAAGAGGAGCCACCTCCGGAGCCACCTCCGGAGCCACCTCCGAAACCCGAGGAGCCACCTCCGAAACCCGAGGAGCCACAACCAGACGAGTCGATCGTCGATGACTGTCTTGACCTTGCCGGCTGCAGTTCATGTGAGAGTCGAAGGGCTAACTGGGAATTCTTCAAAAAGATGTGTGATGCGACGGACTGGCAGACATATGAGTGTAAATCATTCGTGTACGCGATGAACAACTGCCCCGATCCCGGTCAGATTTATCCGAGTCCGGAGGGTGGTTACGAATGCCGCACGCCGCCAACGAGTGAAGAGCTGAAGCGTATTGCGGAGAGACTCGCTTGCGAGGAAATAAAGAAGTTCGCTGACCCTGGGCCTGATGGAACCTTTGTTTGCAGTGACTTTCCTGAGCGCATATCTTTCGAAGAGGGCCTGCGTCTGCTTCGAGAGAAAATGTGCCAATATGCGATATCAGAGGACTGTTTCTCGGAAGAGATCGACTTTGGCCTCCCGGATCATGAATTGCCACCAATTCCCGTACCTGTTGTCAAGGACCGACCGTGGTAGACAGTGCAACTCTCGATCTCACCGGGGGTGGCCTGCACATGTTAAGTGCGGCCATAGCAGTAATTGCCCACCAAGTCCGTTTCCCACGCCGTATTCAATTCGGTCATTTACGATGCTGCCTATTTCCGATTTGGATGGACCTGTTGGCCGTCTGAAAACCAAAGACGAGGATTTCTAAAAGATCTAGTGATAAGCCGGTAACAGACACAGAGAAAAATGTGGAAAAGTAGACTCCGATCTTTATGAAAGGAAATAAAATGAAATACTACCGTTTTTTCACATACGTTTCTATAACAATCGTTCTTCATATTGGCCTATTGGTTTCTTTATCCAGTGATCTCACAGCAGGCAATACCAAAGAATTTGACTCTGGAAATTACGAGGCCCGCTGGTTTTATCAGGGAAAACTTCCTGGAACCGTTATTAAATGGTTTAATACTGAACCAAAGTTTGGCAAATATATGAAAGAAGAAAAGCGGACGGATCTTTACTTGATTACCAAAAAAGCCGGGTTTTTAAGCCCAAAATTAAGAGAGGGAAAGCTGGAAATCAAATATCGTTCTTCTGAATTGGATTTTATCGCATGCGATGGAAAGATTTCCGGTCTAGCGGAAAACTGGTCAAAAGAGAAGTGGGCATTTTCAAAACATCTTGAAGGGGATGTTAGGGCAGCCTTTTTAGTCGCTAATCTTAAGGGTAAACGGGCCGAAGTCTTTAAGATAAGACGCCAACGTAAATTCAAAATATTGCCGGATGGTACAACTAAACCGGTGCCTGTGTCAGACCGTTTAGTAACTGCGGCTCTTGTTGAAGTGACAGAGCTAAAAGGTTAAAGGAGAAGCATGGTGGAGTGTTGCTTTTGAAATATTAAGTGATTCTGAAATTTCTATGAAAAAATCTCAGAAAATCGCGTGTAACTTATTTCAAAACTACCCCGGACCAGAACTCAGAAAAGAAGATTCCTATGCCTATCCGAAATGGCTCTCAATGATAATAAATAGATAGATTCATTCTAGGATCGGCCTTTTTTATTATGTTTTTTAAACTACTGCCTCAGGCAGTGGATCAGGAAGCAAAAGAACTTTTAATCACCCAACCCCAAACCACATCTCACCTGTTATATCCCTACATATCCTGATGTTTACCCTTCCATCCTCAATATGCAAGAACAATTCGGTATAGTTCTCTATAGCACAATAGCTAGTTTATTTTTTATTGACAAAGGTAGCCTCTTCACTTATAAGACTCGCATAGTGTGTGATCTGAATAGTTAGGAGGTAAGAAGAATGAATATCAGCAAATTCTTTTGTATGTTAATTGCTGGACTTGCTATTATTGGATTTACTACCATAGGACATACCACAGAGGAGATTAAGTCTGAGGCTGCGGCAGAAGTTGTATTAGACGTAAAGGGAATGACTTGCGCTGGTTGTGAAAATAAAGTAAATACTGCACTAATGAATTGTGAGGGTGTTGAGGGTTGTAAGGTAAATTGGAAAGAGGGTAAGGCAACGGTAAAGGTTGCAAAAGGTTCGGCAAATACAGCCGAAATGATAAAAGCTGTTGAAGAAGCAGGGTTCTCAGCCGAATCAACAGGGGAAATTCTATATGGTGCAGACCCTAAATTAAAATCAGAGGAAACAGAGGAAACAGAAATTAAGGCAGAGGAAAAAGAGTAGCTTCAAAATTTGGCAGAAAATAGTAACAAATAGAATCACACACTACTAAAGAGCGGAACTTTATTCCGCTCTTTTTTATGTTTAGATGATAAAGTATCCCATGAAAAGAATCATGTATATTACCCCACCCCGAACCACATCTCACCTGTAATATCCCTGTGTATCCTGATGTTTATTCTGCCAGTAGCTATCGGTATTTTAATAGCGCACGCAATGGGTGAAAATATTTCATATGATTAAAGATACAAGTAGGATTCTATAGTTTTCAGTATTAGCTAGTCTAAATACTTCTATGAGGTATTAATAATGAAAAAAGAAAAGCGGCCTATTATTGAGACTTTTTACGTATGTACAACGGGATCGAACCTTCTAAACGACCATCTATTGCGAGGTCAATCGAGTAGTCCCCAAAATTCTCTAACTTTAATCGCTGAATTGATAGAACAAGGTTTGCGTTGGCGGTTGATAAGTCAGGTGCCACCTTAACTGTAAAAGTTTGCTCTAATGGTGGTAAAATAGGTTTCCCATCAGCATCTACAAATGAGATTCTTAAATTTTTGTTGCCTTCTTCAATTTTTTCAAAACGCAATTTTATCGCAACCGAACAAGAAGGATATACTATAGGTGTTTGTTTTATAATAATCATATCAAAAGAACCGAGAATATTTAATTTGCCCCCATGAGATGTGGCAGCATCGCATAAAGTAAATATTTCAACTTTCATTAATATCTTCTTTCAAATAGATGTTTAAGTTTACCTTTAAAAGTTTCACATATCAAGCGTAATTGGTGGTAAATCTGAAATGTCATACCCCCCTATGGTGCATACAACCCTCTCTTGGACATTTCAATTCTAAGCGCTGTCAATCTTTCTCTCAGTTCTGAAATAGTATAAATTAAACTACTTGTCATTCCTTCTTGAAAGTCTTTAGATTGACGCTGAATCTGCAACTGTGATTCTTCACTGGCTAATTCACTGCTTTTTTCTAAATATTCGTGCTGAAGCTGGGAATCCGACATGGTGTGTACAGGCATCGTAGTATAACAACCTACCAGTAACAATATGATTAATAAGGTCAGGAGTTTTCTCATTGGTATACCACCACAGTACCACATGATCAAGGTAATTAAGTTGAAAAGAAAGAGGCAGGGTCAGAAATGGGCCTGCCTGTTTTTTATTTATTGTTAATTTGAGAACAAGAGAAATATTTTCTACCCCACCCCAAACCACATCTTATTTACCCCCCATAGCCCCAGCATCTTGCTTTCGCAGCGTGCCGCCACGGTGCAAGAAAGCGCAGGGGCTAGGAATGGGGGCGGGCCGTCTCTTTTTCCTCTTGACTTCAGTAATATGTAGCTTTAATATCACATTTCATTCCATTCTACCAGTATAGAAACTATACCACCTCTTGTGACGTGGATAAGTTATCTTAAATTAAGTTTATGTTTACAGAGATGTAAACACATGAACTTTCTTACCACGTATAGCCATTCTCATAAACATAATATCCTTTAAATGAAAATCGAAAGAAAAATCAATAAAATAAGAAGTTGTTAATGAATAAAATCCAACTATTTATTGCAGCAACTTAAAAAGTAATGTTAGCGGCAATGAGGTCTATGGAACTTGTACCATTCAAACAAAAGCATATACGTGAAATTCATTCTTGGATAAAGACTGAAGC
>VRUK01000181.1 GCA_019456195.1 Planctomycetota bacterium
CAAGCTTCATCAACCAACTGGCACACTCGCTCCAGATTATCATCAGGTGTTGGCCAGCTTGGTAAGTTGGCTGGAGTACTAACCACTATGGCCACCTCTGGTCTAAACTCAGATGTAGCACTGTTAGGGTCTAACATTTCTTGGGAAAAAGTATTGTACTCGCTTTGATAGATATGGCAGCCGAGACCAAGCGCTTCCACTGACAGAGCAAGTGGTGCTTCCAGCATTTCCGTTGTAGCTCCGCCAAGTAAAGCAATCCGAATTACCTTTAACTCTTCTACTTTAGGGCCCAATTCAGTAAAGCGACTGCGCCAACGGCATAAAGTTAGAAAGTCTGTATAATCGGTCACAGTCTTAGCTAGGGCACAAAGCCTCTTCCTTGCTTCCTCAAATTGCTGCGCCTCTATAAGCTGTTTCAATAATTCCATTAGCGTCCCCTCCAGCTCTCAAGACAGTAATTCTTGAAATATACCAATATTCTCAAGCATGTTTCTTTATTAAATATCTGTCCTAATCGACTATAAGTTTTATTTTTGAACCATTTTATGGACCGCTCGAGCGAGCCCATTTCACGGTGGATAAACTGGCTTGAGACTAAAGCCAAAAGAAATCGTAAACTACAAAAAATAATCGACAGATAGCAAAAGAAATAAATCCCCCAAAAGACTGACGCAGTCTTCTGAGGATTCAATTACTAAACTTCCAACGACGCGGATTAGGCGCGGCTATTGGCCGTCGCCTACATCCGCCTTGTTGGTTTCCTTATCTATAATGTTGCAGTCTTGAGCCCAATCAGCTATTGCCTTAGCCGCTAGCTCATGCCCGACAGGGTTCCAGTGTCCATCAATTTCCCAGTTTGTCTTCTGTCCATGCTCTGCGGCGACTCTGAAGACGGGGGTTAAATCAAGAAATGGAACAGCATTAGTAGCTGCCCAAGCTTCAATTCTTCCCTGTAGCTCTGCTTTTCCGTGCAGCCAATCGTACCGGATGCAAGCTCCACCTATCTTCATAGGATCCGTGTCATCGTGGGAAGAGTGCTCATACTGATAACGGCAAGGACAGTATATGAGTCCAACCTTCACTTCACGGTCTCTGGCACGCCGTGTCAAATCTGAGAGTATGGTGGTCATGTTCTCGTACTTCTGCTGTGCTATTGGACGTGAGATATCGAGTGAATCCGTCCAGTATTCCGGGTACAGGAGACCGTATGAGAGTAAATATCCATCCATCTCACCTCGGTTCACTGCTTGCCAAAGCTCTTGGGGTATAGATGACTGCCACGCTTGGATCTTCTCCTCCGAAATACCGCGTGTGCGCGCTTCTGCTGCGATCGTAGCCAAGAAGTCTCTTGTTCGTGTTCTCTTTCGATAGTCACGATCTGACTGAATCCGTTTGAGCAGGGTGTAGATCCGTGGTAATAGACGGCATACCAGTCGTTTGACGGACCCGTTTGGCTTATAGATCAAAAAATGGTCGAGCCTGGCTGTGTCAGAGTTATAGGGTGTGTTTGCGACGTCGTTCGGATAGAGACAGACGAACAGAACTTCAGGGCTATACTTCAATCCAACGCGAAGAAATAAACTGCCATACTGCCAAGGGCCAGTACCACTTAGACCACCGTTTATGCACGTGACTGACCGTTCCGTTCGGCTAAGCATCTGTTCCAGAATTCGCGTGAATCTCTCGTTATCAGGAACGCCAATTCCCTCCGTGAATGAATCCCCGGATATAAAAACTCGGATTGCCTCGGAAGTATTCGTCAACGGGATCTCGCGTTCCCTCAACCCTTGACTGTTCGTTCTGAAGACGTACTCGAAATCAAGGTTCTTTCTGCGTTCATCCATATTTGGAGGATGTCCGACTCTTAATAAGACGTCTGTGGGAAAGCCTGCCGCAGCAAGAATGACCTCAGCAGCAAAGAACGCCACGATTCCACTAGCAAAGAGAAGGGAGAAACGTTGAGCCACCCTGACAAGTTTTTTCTTGCTGCTCATTCCATTGTCCTCTCTCATTTCGAGTAGCCCAACTATTGTTTATCTGACATTTCCCATATTAAACTCTTAGCTACACCGCTAAGCCTAACCAATAGTTACAAACTTCATCAACCAACTGGCACACTCGCTCCAGATTATCATCAGGCGTCAACCAGCTTGGCAAGTTGGCTGGAGTGCTAACCACTATGGCAACTTCTGGTTTAAATTCAGCTGTAGCACTCGTTGCATCCAACATTTCTTGAGCAAAACTGTTGTATTCGCTTCGATGGATGCGACAGCCCAGCCCTATTGCTTCCAATGCCAGCATAAGTGGCGCTTCAAGCATTTCCGTGGTGGCCCCACCAAGCAGAGCCACCTTCAACGTATTGGTGAAGTTTGGTAGAAAATGGGTTGCCAAGCGACTGCGCCAACGGCATAAAGTTAGAAAGTCTGTATAATTGGCCGCAGTCATTAGCTAGGGCACCAAACTTCTTCCTCAAATTCCTGTGCCTCTTTAAGCTGTTTGAATAATTTTATTTTATCCCCTCCAGCTCTCAAGACAGTAATTCTTGAAATATACCAACTTTCTCAAACATGTTTCTTTATTAAGTATCTGTCCTAATTGACTGTGAGTTTTGTTTTCGAACCATTTTCGATGGACCGCTCGATCGAGCCCATTTGACTTGTTTTATGCGAATCATTTTGGTGATTCTTTATGAATTGTACCACCTTGTCTGTAACCCTAAGTGCACCAGGAAGATTAGTGTGTACAACATCGTAGAAATCTCTTTCAGAGAGCATTTCCCTTAGATCTAAGAATGGTACGTTATCAAGCGAGTCGAGCACCAAATTATGATAGTTCTGGTAATTGATTGGATCGTATAAATCTCGACCCAACTTATTCTCAGGTAGGTTCACAACATATAATTGTATTCCGTGCTTACTAGTAAATGTCAGAAGTCGTTCAAACTGGAACCGTAAAGTTGACTCACTTATTTGAGGATCCCAAGCATACACCTCGGCCCAAAAAGACTCAGGATGAAGTAACCACTTCACCATATTTTCAGGACGCCTGGGAACAAGATGATGGTACTTATAAGGCGACGTTTTAATCCTTAACCAGCGTCCCACGCTCGTTCCCACTCCTATATCCCGCACATAATCAATCGCAGGAGATAAGCTATTCAATGATCGCATGGTAAGAGCACTTCGTAAAGCACGGATCTTCGGGAATTCATGGATGAATGATTCATAGGGTAAACCGTCATCTAAGAGGCGAAACAGCAGGGCGGAGAAAGCCGTAAGGTAGCGGGACTGTTGTTTCCGTTGAAATCTCGCTCGACTCACCAAGCATTCCCATCTACCTTTTGGTATTAGATACGAACCTGTTGACGTTTGTCCAACACAGTAGAAAGGACTGTAACGATTGAGAGCCATTATAAACGGGGAACTGTTCTTTGGAATATTCGCCACAAAGCGTGGTGAAATCCCCAAAACCAAGATTTTCGGCAGAGCTTCGTCTCCATAGACACACTTCACATAATCCAGTACAAGGAGCGTATCATCGAGTGTACCTAAGCTCAAGGATCCCTGAAAAGTTGTCATGCTTGGAAACTCGCGATTAAACTGCTCATAGAGGAAAGCCTCGCGTACTGCTGATTCTCCAAGCAGAAACAACTTATTTTGCCCCCCTGTGTTAATCATAGTAGGCAGCAAATATCGTAGCCAGTCTTGATACTTATAAGGATAGGTGTTTGCGCTTCTTTCTGCCCAGTGGGCTAAGTAAAGCAAACAAAAGTTGAGCCCGACATAGACGAGTAAAACGCCGACAAGTGACGTCAGAACTATATGAAGCTTTTTAAAATCCCGTGTAAACAAAGTCCACACCTGTTTCGCTGAAGATAAGTAGTATGAGTACCAATAAAACGATTGCAATGAGTTTCAAAGCTATACGAATTTTCATAAGGTCACCTTAAAGTCTGAGGAAGCGAGCAAAAACATGCATCGCCTCCGTTGCGTCAAGCCGGAAAAGGACAAATGCAAAAGCGACGGCATTAAAAGTAATAAAAATACCCGAAGCTCTTACTATCCATTTCTTTCGCCACTCTCGTACCCGCTGTTTACCGTACCGCTGGACAATGAGCATGTCCCAAGTGCGGAACACAACAAGATACACTCCGTGAACAATACCGAAGAGCAAAAAGCTAAGCGTTGTACCATGCCACAGGCCACTAACAATCATTGTGACGAGGAGACTAATGTTTACTGCCACCATCGGATGCGAAGTTAATCGCCGTCCCGTCAGCAACCTTTTGTAGAGTGGCGAAAAAATGTAGTCAGTTAGCCAAAGTGTTAAGGAACGGTGCATTCGCAGCCAGAAATCAGAGATATTTCTTGCCAGGAATGGCATGTTAAAGTTCTCTGGTGGCCGCACGCCAAGCAAGCTTCCTATACCTATAACCACATCACAGTAGCCGGCGAAGTTAAAATACAAAAAGAAGTAGAAAGCATAGATGCGCACCAACAGGGCGCTGAGTGGCAGGCCAAGGACGTTAGAATCATGTGCTAAAGCTAATGGCGCCAGTCGACCAGCTATCACGTATGCCTTGAGAAATCCCACTAATATACGCAGAACAGCATTAAGGTGGGCCTCATAATGAAGAGGAATCGCCTGCTTCTGACCGTGCCATTGTGCGTAAAAATCCTGGTATCGTTGAATTGGGCCCATCATAAAGGTCGTGAAATTAAGGCAGTAATTCATATAGGTAAGAAACTCAAGAGAACCTAAGGTGCCGCTGTGCGACTCTATCATCACATGAACGATCTTAAAAAACAAAAAGCTTAAGCCAACAGTGCTCAAAATATTTATCAATATTGACTCGGGCAGAGCCCAATGAAGGAACTCATAGTCACGCATGTATATGAACAGTATCACAAAACACGTCAGGCCAACCGGGAAGCTCCAACGCGGCTTCCATAGGACAAGTTGTGCCAAACTATATCCCAGCAAACAGAAAACAGTAATAGAGATGGCTCCATTAAGTCCCAGCAGTAAGCCCCAGATGAAAAGAACGTTCAAAACGAGAAATGCGAACTGCCGTGCTACACCTTTCAAGATAGCCAGCAGTATCACTGCTGTTACAGAAAGTCCCAGAAATCCAAGTGACATCAATGATAGTTGCATACTATTGAAAAAAAGGTTCACACAATTTTGAAATTACTAAGCACAAATTATAATTTATTACGTTTTGTTTATAACTAATTTGGTATTTAATTTTTTCTAAAAAATTTAGATTATAATCTTTAGAGTCTCTTTATGATGAGGATTTCCTTAAGATTTAAATGTCTGTATAAGTTATTATAGCCCCCATTTCATGAATTTCACCACCATGGAGGTTCATTAAAACGATGAACTTGTCATGAAGAGTATCATAGGTTGAAATCACTCTGATTGAATCAATTTTATCTTTCTTTATTAAACCGAAATTGTGCGGTGGGCCGAGGTTGCGTGTAGTGGATTGGTATGACACGGTGAAAGAAATCTACTGCAGCCGGAACATCAACTTCATGCCCCAGGTTTGCACTCACCAGAGCCTCCAGTCGATTCCGGCTGCCCAGCACAGCGTAGGCCCGCCTGGCCTCCCCGAGCCATTCGATCACGGAGTGCCACTTCATCAGTAACCGAATCCACGAAGGCGAGCTTCGGCGCTGTATCAAAGTTGTAACGACCGTCCAAGGAAACAGACGGTAGCGCTGGAGGCTTCTATATTCGAGATAGGAGCGTGTCCGAGTAATAGCCTTTGAAATTCATAAGTACTTGCAAACGCCAGACTTAAGTGTTTTGGGCTAAAAATCACTAAGTTCTTTAATAATAAAGAGTTACGTTTTTCGAGAACGATTACTCGGACACGCTTCTAGTACCTCATGTCATTTTAATTTGTGGTTAGAGACGTTTCAGTTTGATGCGGGCATCTTGGGTTGTAAATTG
>VRUK01000182.1 GCA_019456195.1 Planctomycetota bacterium
AAGTCTTTGAAGCGAAGATTTGATTGTGAGCAAATCGATTGAGGTGATACCTTGAATCAGCGAACGATGTATTTCTTTGTTTTTACTTAAGTGATGAACTTGATGTCACCAATCTTCGAATTTGGATAGATGGAAATTTGTTGTTTAATTTCCACTTACAAATTCGTTGGTGAACATCAATGTTCCGGGACGTAACCAGGGGACAGCGGCTCCGGAGGAACGACGGAGGGGCCAAAAAAAGAAAAAAAAGAAAGCAAAAAACGCCAACAAACTCCTACGTCGGTAAGTTTTTACGGATGGATTGTTCCTTTGGACTCGGATTGTGTGTTCGGTTATTGTTTTTACGTTTCCTATTTCACTTTCACGTCCTCGGCACTTTACTATCGGATTTTCCGACTCGAAATCGCCTCGAAGTGGGTAGGGACATGCGATAACAGGCGAAAAGTAGGGTGTAAAAAATCCCTGGAGGGTACTCTGCTATTGAAAAGTTTTTTAAACGGCTTAGGATTGATGTCCCTATTGCCGGTACAGCTTTTTACGGTTTTTGTTATGGTAGGTGCGATGGCATTTCGTACACCACCATTTAACTACCAAAGGAAAGTTGTAAGATGGATGGTGTTTTTCCAGACGTACAGATTTATTGCAGTTTTGACATATTAAAGGTGACTTGAGCTTTCCTTTTTTAACTGCGTAGTCGGCAAGGTCGTGACATCTACGAATCAACTCTCTTTTTGTTATAGACATTGACGGTCTTTTCCAACAAAAACCTTGTTAGATGGAATCGAGATATCGAGGCTGAGGTGCCGAAGCCGGCAAAAGAGATCACTTCCGGGCCATGGCCTGCAGGCTACGAAAAAAACAGCGTTCTTGATACCTTAAACTCGTGTCCCCGTAAATGGACCAGCTTGGATCTAAAAGTTCATCAGCTGGTTAACTTTTGGCCTTGTTATCTGGGACAAAGGATTTAAGCGTATTGATGTGAGTTCGCTTGCGGACGTTATCTACGATGGCTCCGAGCCCAAGAATGTTACCGATAAGCAGCATCACCCCTGGTAAATCAGGAACCTTGCCCTGAGCAACTTCGGCCAGGCTGTTGAAGATGGTGTTTCTGGCCAGGTCCTGTCTGTCAAGGTCCGAGTACTTGAGCTCCGCGGCCGCAAGAAAATGCTCGACTTCGAGGGTGAACTCTGCCCTGGTAACTTTTAGATCGGAATTGACCAGGCTAACTACGGTCGACTGACAACCATAGGCGTAAATCAGGAAAACCGGCACCATCAAGAGACTGATGATGATGCCGGAATTGTGTCTGATGAACGCCCAAGCTTTACTTCTTAGGGTTGGGTGGTTCGACATGTTTTACCTCAACTTTCTTTTTGAGTGGAGGGCAGAACCGGAGACGGTTAGTCACGGGGTCACGCTGCCAATGATTCTTGGACTTTTCATTTTTCTTTGGCATAAGAATTACTCCAAAAAGTTTATAAAATTGTAACCGATTGTGGAGCACGTGCAAAAGTACCAGCTGCACTCCGGAGATTTGAGTCCTGAGTAAGCAGACGTACGACCAGGCTAACAGTAGCAGGGCCGGAAATTGTCAGACGCAAAGTGTCACCATCTACCCACAAGAGAAGACTTGGGGTTTCGGGTACACCATCCAAAATGATTTCGAACGAAGCCAGAGATGGCAGGACTCCAGTATCCATGGCCCGGTCGAAATTAACGTCAACAGTCAAGAGCGGAAAAATATAAGTTCCGCCAGTAAAAACAGGACTAGGCGGCAGAAAAGATATCCGCGAAAAATCTTTCGCTAAGCCTCCCATCCAACCTGCTTATTCGGGCATAAATCCATTGACGTTGTCCTGCTGCAATAGCAAAAGAAACAGGCTGCACACTTGGAGATGTTGGAGGTATAGAATCATCACCGATTATCTGAGTCATTGCACGCCATGGGCCGATGAAGAAATTACGCTGAGCGTTCTGTGGACTGCCCTGGAAAGTAAAAAGGAATCCACCGGTCTCATTAGCCCAGGGCAAAGTGTTATCAAACGAGACTGATATTTGCTGAGCCGCTTCTGATGCTGTGATTGCCATGGTTGGATCCTTCTCAGGAAGCTCGAACACAGTTGGGCCATCATCGATGACTGTGTTGCCGCTTTGTACGAGGATCACATTGCTGCGAATGTAATGATTGAAACCAGACAAGAAGATTGTCTCGCCAAGCTTGTTCTTCATCGCAATGCTATCTGCGTAAAGTCCCCATGCAGTACGTTGCACAGATGTGAGAGTATCAGCCCAACGTGCAGAGAGCAATGTTACTGCTGAACGAACAGCGATTTGACGTGCAGTGTTGGGATTGATAGGCTTAGTCCTGGCTCTCTGATAGGCACCTGAACGATTACGAGCATGCGTAACGCCACCTATGCTACCAGACATTGCAAGAATACCGGCACCAAAACGAATCAATACGAAACGATGGGTACACGAACGCATCGGGCCTAAAGACTGGTGGAACAAATCATTGAATCTTTTTTGCATGATAAAATCCTTTCAGTAAAAAAAAAGCGTTAGATGCCCGAAACAATCGGAGACCTAACGCTTTCGCTAACTTGGAAGACAGAAGCTACGGTGAACGGACCGTACTTTCATCAATCCAAGTTATTGTACCGAAACAGTCGTTTGATAGCAAGTTAAAAATCATGGAATTTCAAATTTTATATTAAGCGTGCGTTCCCTGTTAGTGAACTTGTGTACTGGTATGACGTTATCAATCAAAAAGAGCTCATAGAAAAGCTGCGATTCTGTGGGAATGTTGTATTCAGAAATGATATCGAGTACTTCGTCCATCCAGTAGACGGCAGCTGTGCCTCCGATGCTTTCGTTTCCGACCAGGCAAGCAACTGCTGTGTTGGGAAAAACTGTATATTCGGCCGGGCATATTGCTCCGGTACCTCGAAAGTGAAATCTACCTGCAGAATCGTTCAGCTGCACGAACGATTCATCCGGAGCAAAACCTCGAGCATTAAAAATAACGTCCCAGGATGTACCTATAGAACGCCAAAGACAGGGATTTGAAATATCCTGGGGAAGCTTGAAAGTCTGACCGTTCGGTGGAGCTTTTACGCCTGCTGGACATTTGACAAGCTCCGAAAAGTAGACGTAGACAAAAGCCGGGGTTTCTCCGACTTCCCAGCGTGTACCCAATGGAGGTGAGCAGCTGAGGCAATCGGATCCAAATTCTCCTGGAGGTGCTGGAACTATCTGGCCCATAATTTCACTAGTCCTGAACTTCGGCCATTTCACGGGGTGTAAATTCCTGAGTTTTCTCGTACTCTAAATCGGGTCCGGCAATTTCATGTCGGTCTACGAAGTCGATTTCAGGGTTGACGATGTGATACATGATGATTTTATTGAGCTCCTCGAGGCGGTCCAAATCAAGCTGAATTGCCCTGCGTGTTCGGGGGTTTTGAGTTTTGGCAAGCGCAGGCCTAACGAACAATATTGCGTGATGGAGAGCTGTCATGTGTTTGCATGTGATTAGCTTCATGGCGGTTTCCTTTCAGGACGTGGGTGGGTACATGCGATAGTTGTCAAAGTAACAAAAACAGTATTCAAAAGAATCATGAGGCAAAGGACAGCCACTAAAACCCGGACAATCCGAGCAAGCGGGTGTAAGTAACGACTGAAATTTGTCGGAAGAAAAATATTGACCGGATTTAATCGGTATCGAGGGTTTTAGCTTCATGGCGGTTTACCTACTTTCGGGTACATTGCATCCAAATCGTAATCCTCGAGGTCGATTTGATCCATGCGATGGAGCGATGGATCTAAAGCCGACATGTCGATTCCGGATGGCAGGGGTGTTTGGTTGTAAAATGCGTAGGCGATGGCCTCCGCATTACGATTGAACTTTCTGTTGTTCATGACATACGACCAGGACCCGACACTGGACCACTTCCCAGAGTCGGAAACTTTTGGGGGACGTAGCTTCACGGTGCGTGCCGTCCCCCAAGTACCAACGATACGGCGTCCTTGCATGGATCGGACCAATTCCACGCCATCACTCAAAGACAGGCCAACCAGGGGACCCGGTGCTGCTGCGTATCGTGCAGCGTCATTGCAGGCCCCTGAGGAGTCTTTGATAGGACGGATATCGACAACGGTCGAACCAAAGGTTATTTGCTCCCAAGTACGTTTAAGCCATCCGTGCGGTATGTACGAGCCTCCGATTAGGCAATGGATGTGAGGATGCCAGAGTTTATCATTCTTAGATTTCTTCACTTGAAAAAACCAGATACCTCCGGTCACTAAATCGTTGAAGTGCTTACGCCTGCGAAGAATTCTAAAATATCTGTATAGCTCATCGATTTGAAAACGCAGGTCAGTGTCACGGTGTTTCAAAGTAAGCGTTAAGAACTTTGGATACTTCAAGGTGTCGACCCATTCTTTCACCTTGAATCCGATGAAATTCCGCTTGGCGTGCGCACACAAAGGGCACCATCGAAGATGACAAGTCTTAGCTGCAATTCGAATTTCGCCTGATTCATCGTTACGAGCAAACCAGGCATGGTCCCGACACGTGCCGAGCTCAGCTGAGTTTCCGGTGTGATCGATGTCGTCAATTGCCGAGTAAATCTCATAAGCAGCGGAAAACGCAGGGTACGAAGCGGCTCGCAAACTATCGCCAAAGGTGGCGGTGGAGGTGATTGGTAATGCTGTTTCTTTGCTATGAACTAAAGAAGGACAACCTGGCGGCATTTGGAATCCTTTCGGAACCGATTAATTGAGTTTTTTGCTATTACAAACGCAGTATTTTAACAGCTTAGCAGATTTGGAAGGATGTCGGGGCACGAGGACCCGATTAGAGATACCTACGTGCCCCGGACATTACCGCCTGCGTCTGCAAAAGCGACCGGGTTGGTCTCCACCAGAGCCCGGATATTAATATCATCGACAATGGGCCTGAGCATTGTCCAGAACTATTTTGGAAAAATTTTGGGATTTATACCACATGTGGGGGGGCAAACGTCTGAGAACCGCAATATGAGCTAACTGAAGGCAATTACAGGGCTTCGCAGAAAAATGCCCTGGAATTGACTTTTTATCAATATAGTTGACTACACGAGGACTTCCCGGAGCTCACTGGCAGGCTTGCCGGTTGAATCAGGATTTATTGACCAAGGGAAAAGCAAAGCACATGACAGGGACGTTCTGGCGTGGGCTTTGACTTCCCTGGAGCAACCCACGCAGTTCAAAGAATCCCCGGCCAGCAGGCCACCGGGGATAACATTTTAGCCGGACGAAGTCCGGAGTGACCACGGACAGCAGTCCACCGTGGTCTGTATTGCAGCCTGATGTTTTTTCAGGCTGAGCTGCTGCTGCTCCGGAAATTCGATGGTGCGGTTTACGGAGGGCAAGGAATAGACGATGTCTTTTCGGCTATGGTGCCATCCGTAAATCCGTTAAAGTTCGATTACTTTCAAGAGGGTGGCATGTCGTTTATGCCGGGTGAATTGAAAGTTTTGAAGTTTTTTGAGATGGTTCTTTGTCTCAGTCTAAAAAGTTGCCTCATCATTATTAGCGAATTAGCCAAGGAAAAAAAGAGTCTGAGAAAAAGAACCTTCGGCAAAACTGCAATCGAACTTTTTGGAAGCGTCATCGAATTTCCGGAGCAGCAGCAGTAAAAGTTGTGAGCGAAGCGATTCTCCATTATGTCGTAAGTCTTTGAAGCGAAGATTTGATTGTGAGCAAATCGATTGAGGTGATACCTTGAA
>VRUK01000183.1 GCA_019456195.1 Planctomycetota bacterium
GTTATGATTGTTCGTGGCCATTGCAGCAGCTTGAAAAGTGTTACCTTGTGGTATATGAAATTGAACCAGGCCGAAAATTCTTCGAATTTTCGTTCGTATTTCGTATTTCGTGAAGCGAATTGCGTATTATTGAAGTTTTTTCGTTCAGCTTGGTGTTCTTGACACGCAAGGCTCTTAAAGCGAGCTTTATCGGCTTGTCTTGTTTGCGTCCAGAAGTTGCCCCCGACAGGGAAGCAAGTAAGCTCACATCGAGGGTAAACTCTAAGATGCAATATAACTGTCGCTAGTTGTTCGAAATCAATGACCCTGCCATCCAGCGATTACTTTGTAGAAGATGACCTCCGAAGAAATTCGAGCCTCTCGCTTGCATGAGCAGAACCACCCTTTCTTACAGAAAGAATGTAGTGTTCTTCTGCCTTTCGCTCATCCTTGGGCAAACCCCAATCGCCGAATTCATATCTATTTGCAATCATCGAATGAGCAGATGGACATCCCTCGTCAATTGCCTTCTTACACCAGTACAGAGCGGCCTGTTCTTTACTTGAGAATTCCGGAGGAAATTCAATGGACATTCCCACTGCCTGTGCCATTCTTTCCATCCAAGAGCTGCCGTACAGGTTTGCCAGGCTAAGCTTAGCAGAGGAATTTCCATTAATCGCGTTCTTTTTAGTGAATTCAATTAAGATTTCAACATTCTCTCGAACAGTTCTTAAACGGGTGTGTGGTACTCCGCTGGAACTAGCGAGAACCAAATATTGAATACATCTCGATGCAGAGCTATCTCCAGATTCTAAAGCCATGAATAGAAGTCGAAAGACTTCGGCTTCAGAATACATGTCATGTTTAGGCAGAATACCATCATCAATGTGTTCGAGGATTTTCATAGCTTTTATTATAAGGGCCTCAGGAACTTTCTTATCCGCCATTAAGCATATATCCTCATAGGTTTCCTCATAGGTTTCAAGAAGGAGTTCTAATATGGGATCGTCCTCATTAAAGAAGCATTCTTCGTAACGAATAAGGTCAATTATCTTTGCTCTACACAAAGGATTACCCTTTCTTGCAGCCTCAATAAAAAGCCTCCTCGCTCCTTTGATATCAACACTGTTAGGTTTACCATTGCCTTCAAGAAGTTCCTTTGCCACACGAAATTCCTTTGTCCATAATTCGAATTTGCGTTCTTTGTTTGGTCGAATTGCAATTTTATACACCAATCCCTCGAGGCTAGCTCTTCTCATTGCACCAACCGCATCTAGTCCAAATGTTATCTGTGGGATTTCGATGAAGATTTTTCCAGGCTTAGCTGCACTTGACAAATCGAAATATATAGTGCTAGATCTTCCAATATGGGTATATGCGAGAGATATCCCTTCCGGACCATGAAAGGGTATTTTGTGGATTTGATAATCTCCATCTCCATATTTCTCCTGCAGTCTTTCTATTCTTCTTTCTTCGAGTTCTTCCAACTCCATCTTAATACCATCCTTTACTAAGCCCGCCACCAAACCCACTGTTCCGAGGTTCTCTGCAATATTGTCAAATGCCCTTTCCATTTCCGACTTGTCACTCTCTGTTAACTCATATGTTCCTTCATACACAGCATTGAGCTTCCTGAGAAGCAAAGCCAGTTTATCGTTCTCGGGCGAACAGGCCTTCAAACTGCCTCTAGTACCACTGCTGTTCTGTATCACGTCAATCTCTTGGAGTTCTCCAGTAAGGACCCATTCCTTTGGAAATATCAGATAGACGTGAGTGTTCGGAATGTCCTCACCGAATGCCTGTTGATACATTGGAATTCGGTCATTTATCTGGTCACTCTGTGGATGCATGCGATAACCAAAGACAATCTTGTTGCCTTCCAGTTTGATGTCTATTGTGACTTCAAGATGCCTTCTCGGAGCTTTTGTTATTTCCTGATGGTTGCCAAGATCAACTATCCCAGTGTCATCTTTCTTCAACATTCCCTTTTTCGCTGGTAGTTGTGTATTGATGTTTGTGATGTTCTTGTCTTGTGTGAAGTAGGTAAAGGTCGAGGCAGATCCGGAATGAGGTTTACCAGGGTGTCGCTTCCTGTCAGCTCTGGATAATCTGAGGTATTCTGCGATTTCAGTACGATCTTCTTCAATCGCATAATCCAATGCAACCTTACCCTCTTTTTTATCAATAACGTCAACCTCAGCCCCGTTCTCTACAAGATACTTCACAACATCAAGATGCCCCATAATTGAAGCACACATCAAGGCTGTGTATCCAGATGAATCTGAGGTATTTACCTCAGCCCCATTTCCTATAAGAAATTTCACGAAATCAAGATGTCCGTAAGATGAAGCATCCATCAATGACGTTGTTCGCAGAGGGCCTGGAGTATCTACATCCGCCCCGTTTTTGACAAGGAATCTTGCAGTGTCAAAATGCTTCTTGGTTGACGCCAACCTCAGGGCTGTTACTCCAGAATAATCTGAAGCATTAACGTCAGCTCCCTTTCCTACGAGGAAATCCACGACATCAAGATGCCCTTCACCTGAAGCCTGCATTAATGCCGTCTGTATATATTTGTCTTCACCATTGACATCGGCTCCCTTTTCCACAAGGAACTTCACCACATCCAAATGTCCTCTACGTGAAGCCTGCATTAATGCCGTCTGTATATATTTGTCTTCACCATTGACATCGGCTCCCTTTTCCACAAGGAACTTCACCACATCCAAATGTCCTCTACGTGAAGCCATCTCAAATGCTGTCCACCCATCTTTGTCTTCTGCATTGATATCGGCTCCTTTCTCCACAAGGAACTTCACCACATCCAAGTGTCCCCCATGAGCATATAACAACGCTGTATATCCATCCTCTTTAACAGCATTAACATCAGCTCCTTTCTCCACAAGGAACTTGACCACATCCAGATTTCCTTTATATGAAGCCATACGTGAAGCTTTCATTAACGCCGTCCCTCCATCCTTGTCAACAGCATTCACATCAGCACCCTGTTCCACTAGATACCTCACCACATCCAGATTTCCTCCGCTTGAAGCGACCATCAGAGTCGTCCCTCCGATCCCAGTGATCAGATTAAGATCAGCCCCCTTCTCCAGAAGAAACTTCACCACATCTAGATGCCCTTCGTGTGAAGCCCGCATCAACGGCGTCATCAATCCATCACTATGGTCAACATCAGCCCCTTTCTTTTCTATTAAATTCTTTACTTGGCTAAGATCTCCTTTCTCAGCAGATTCAATCAATGCCCTGTTCAGCTTCTTCATCTCAGCACCAATCAAACCCGCTGTGTTTGTCAGCATCGCCACGGCCAAAATCGTCCAAACCGTCATCTTTATCGTCTTCATCGCTTCTGTCCTTTCACGCGCCCGGATAGTCAACTGTCGTACGAGTTGAGCGACATGCTATAACCGGGATTTCCCATTTAAATGCTGAAAAAATAATTCAGTCTTTCCGACACCAATAATCTTATGAAAATCACCTTGAACGGTCAAGAATTTTCGTTTTCGATGCGGTTTTATTGAAAATTGGCATGAATGGGGAGGATTGAAAAAGGTATTGACGCCGGAAGGACATTATTTGTGGCTTTGTAACAAACATGCTGAGGAGTATAGGAAGTAAGGAGGGGCCATTCAATTGAATATTTACTATTGACTATTGGGTTTAAGGAGTGGAACAGGGGAAATTGATGAATGATTCCCGAATAGTCGGGATTTGCGCTGCGCTTCAATATTGTGGTTGAGATTATATAGCATTTCTACCCCCCCCCGGCCCCCGCAATTTAATTTTGAGTTTTGAGTGTTTAGTTTTGAGTTAGATTTGATATTCTTCACTACGTTCAGAATGGCACTTATTTTAAAAGATCCTTCGACTGCGCTTTGCTCCGCTCAGGATGACGGTTGTGTCAGATTGCAACTTCCGGCTGTACTCGTGGATGATTGCCGAATCGTTGGCTTCCCATTATTTCAAAGGTGTACACACGTAATTTTGCAGGCCAGATCCCTCCACTCGGCTATGCCTCGGTCGGGATGACATAAACAAAGCTTAATCATAAGAGATGATTGATTTGGCGTTGTAGCCGGCTAATTTAGCTCTTCCGCCCAGAGCGGTAAGCTCTATCAGAAAAGTGATACCAACTATCTGGCCGCCTATTGACTCGATGAGTTTACAGCCGGAGGACATTGTCCCGCCGGTGGCCAGTAGATCATCGACCATTAAAACTTTGGCTTGATTTTCTATAGCGTCAACGTGTACTTCCAGAGTGTCGGTTCCGTATTCCAAATCATAAGTGATGCTTTCGGTTTTGGAAGGCAGCTTGCCTTTCTTTCGTATGGGAATAAAACCTGCTCCGAGCTTTTCTGCAACCGCCGTTCCAAATATAAATCCTCTGGCCTCTACGGCAGCGACATATTCGATACCCGCTCCCCTGAAATCGGCGCAGAGTGCTTCGGTTGCTGTTTTAAGTGCCTCGGGGTTGGCCAGCAAAGGCGTAATATCTCGAAATAAAATCCCCTCTTTGGGGAAGTCGGGTATGCTGCGAATATATTGTTTCAGGTCAATTCCTTCGTTTGTCATAGGTTTTCCTTCCCGGACAACTGTTGAAGTTATATTTACTTAAACAAACGATGTACTCGTTTATCGTGGTCTATTTTTAATAGATTTCAGAAGAATTGCAAGTTTTATTGAGATGTTATACCCATAAGGGTAGTAAATTCCCGCGTGTAAAATCATAAATTATTACTGTAATACTACTTACCCGCGCACAAACGGGAATTTTCAATCGAGAGCACTATATTAGGTGGAAGTTATTCATTCATATATTCATAAAGTTTGGTAAGCGCATCACGCCGAATCTGGCGAATCCTTTCTCTTGTCAGGCCTAATTCCTTGCCGATTTCCTTAAGCGACATCGGCTTGTTTCCGTCAATACCGTAATGAAGGCGAAGGATATCTGCTTCTCTCGGATCGATTTTATTCAGCAAACTCAAAGCCTTTGCCTTCTCTTCGACCTCAGCTAATACATCTTCCGGATTGCAGGCATTCGGGTCTTCCAGAATCGCTTCGAGCATTTGGTCATCTTCCGATACGTCACTGTTGGAAGATTCGCTTACAGAACTGAGTACCTCAACGATACGATGTACGACTTTAGCCTTGCGCAACGGCATTTTCATGACGTCAGCCATCTCCTCCACAGACAGCTTTCTGCCGAGTTTACTCTCAAGCTCTGCCGAGATGTGCCGCCACTGATTTATCAACGCAACCATATAGGTTGGAATATGTACCGGCTGAATGTTCTCCAGCAGCGCACGTTTGATACTTTGTTTAATCCACCACGCACCATAAGTGCTGAATCTCACCCCGCGTTTGTAGTCAAAATAATCAACGGCTTTTATAAGGCCGAGATTACCTTCCTCGATTAAATCGCCAAGACTCATCCCCCGGCGGCCGAACTTTTTGGCGATGTTGACGACCAGCCTGAGGTTACTGCGCACAAGCTTTTCCCTGGCTTGCAGGTCGTTTTCTTCGGCAACGAGTTTGCCTAATGAGCGTTCTTGTTCCGCATTCAAAAGCGGTGATTCGTCGATTTCTTTCAGATATTCTTTTATTGTGGCGTCAAATACTATGGCTCACTCTCCCGCCCGACCTAAAAGCCTTTCGACTCCGGCCATAAGGGCAAATTAGACCTCGATCTTACCTCCTTTTTATGGGACCCTCGCATCCATGCCTCGGATTAAACTCTTTGAAATATCGGA
>VRUK01000019.1 GCA_019456195.1 Planctomycetota bacterium
CAGTACTATTCCGGCAGCCGAAAAGTCTGCTTGTGCCCGGACAATATCAGAGCATAAATTCAGCAATCGATGCCTCCTACACTCACGGTGACAAAGTCATCGTTTCGGCGGGCACTTATTTCGGCGGCTTTGATTTTCAGGGTAAGGCGATTACCATCGCCAGCGAACATCCGGATGACCCCAGCTCTGTAGCTAGGACAATTATACAAACTTTCGGCGGTCCCGCCTTTACCTTCCAAAGCGGCGAAGGCCACGACTCCGTCTTAGACGGTTTTACAATTAGAGGCCAGGGTAGTACACAACCTCTGCTTGTATTCGGTCGTATGCCACTGGCCGATGGCGTGGGTACCCCCGGCGCGCCCGCTCTCGGTGGAGCAATAACCTGCCTTAACGGCAGTAGTCCAACTCTGTCTCATCTGGTCATCGAAGACGTTGTTGCCCAAGGTCAGAACGGTGAGAACAATGCTGTTATCAATCCCGATCCTGATCCAGCTCCGGATCCATTGGATCCGCTGGATCCACTCGATCCGGCGGCAGCACCTTCTATACCGGATCCGAGCGACCCGAACCATTGGGCTCCGAACGATCCGAACAGGCCTGATATGCCAGATCCCGACGATCCCAATGCAGCGGCAGATGCAGTAGCAGATGGTTTCCCCGGTGCTGATGGCGAGCCTGGTGCGCTCGGTGAGCCTGGTGCGGCCGGTGCGGACGGTATGGCCGGTTTGTCCGGTGGCGATGGTGGTGTTGCCTATGGAGGCGCGATGTATTTCGATGCCGATAGTTCTCCAATCATTCAGAATTGCAAAATTATCAACTGTGCGGCCATCGGCGGCGATGGCGGTTATGGAGGGGCAGGTCAGAATGGTCAGGAAGGTCAGGGTGGTCAGCCCGGGCAGGAAGGGCAGGAAGGCCAGGAAGGCGGCGAGGGCTTGAATGACGGTGCGCAGGGAGCAGGCGGTAACGGCGGAGTAGGTGGCGACGGCGGCATCGGCGGCAACGGCGGTAGAGGTGGCGACGGCGGAAAAGGCGGCGAGGGCGGCGAAGCTTTAGGCGGCGCGATATATTTTGGCCCTAATTGCCGTCCGACGATACGATTTCTTGAAATTTTGAACTGCTCCACACGACAGGGACTGGGTAACTTCGGTGGCGATGGCGGCAACGGCGGTAACGCCGGCGTTGGCGCAGAATTTGCCGACGGCGGTGCCGGCGGCGACGGTGAGGCCGCAGGCGCAGATGGTGGACCAGGTGTGGATGGCGGCGGCGGTACCGGCGGTGACGGTGGTTTCGGCGGCAGCATGGGTGTAAACGGCCAAAGGTCGTGGGCAGGTGCCATATACTATGCAGAGGGCTGTGAGGTTGAAATCGCAGATACTATTATTAGTGACAACGCTGCTGAAACGATTGTTCTATTTTATACTTATGGCGGTGGTGACGGCGGTAATGGCGGCATCGGCGGCGACGGCGTAGGAGATGGCGCAGCCGGTGACGGCGGCATAGGCGGCGACGGTGGTTCAGGTGGTCCCCCACCAGGGATCGTCGTACCTGTTCCCGGTACTGGTGCCGGCGGTGGAGCTGGAGCCCCAGATCCCAATGACCCGAATGGAGTCAATACGGGTCCCGGCGTTGGCGGTGTTGGCGGCGACGGCGGCGACGGCGGCGGAGCGGGCGCGGATGGCCTGGATGGTTTTGTAATGACCAGTTTCACGCCGAGCTTCGGAGGCGCTAATTACTACGAAATCGATTGCAAAGTCAAAATTACGGACAGCACTATAAGCAACAACGCTTCAAGGCAAGTTGACGGCACCGGCCAGGACGGCGGCGGCGAATTTTATGAGAGCGGATGCGAGGCTATACTGAATCGCTGTGAATTAACAGGCAACCTGGCCGGCTCCAGTGGAAGTGGAGGAGCTCAGTACTTTAGTGAATTCTGCATAGCGGAGCTTATTGACTGTAATTATGTCGATAACTCTTCCGGAGATGACGGAGGTGGATTGTACTGGCCGTCCGATTGCTTAGTCGATATCAAGGACAGCGATTTCATCGGCAATTCGACTGTTGGGACTTTCAGCTCCGGTGGTGCAATATACGGTGGCGGTATATGGGACCTGGATTCAGGACTGTGGAAAAACGACAGCGGGATAGCAATCGACAGCAGTTACTTTAGTAATAATGAATCAGCCTTCGGAGGCGCTTTGTACTGGCATGGCGAGGGCGCAGAGATATCTATTTTAGACTCGGTAATCATTAATAATGTTGCTGAGCATGGCGGAGGTATGTACTGGAGCAGCGGGACACCAGTGATAACAGGCTGCAGTGTTATGGGTAATAGAGCCAAAGTACGCTGGTTAAATCCTGATCTTAGTTCCTTCGGTACAGAAAAGCCTTTCGGCGGCGGCGGTGGAATGTTCTGCTGGTCATCAGAGGCCAAGATTGAAAACTGCTTCATAACCGGCAATTCGTCTGAAGGCTCGGGTGGCGGTGTGTATTTCGGCGGTGACCCAAGCGTACCGATTCTTAAAAACTGTCTGGTCAAAAATAACTCGGCCGTTCTGGACGGCGGTGGTATTGTCTCCTACTGGCTTGCTACACCAACGATCTCCAACTGTACAATTGTTAATAACAGGGCGAATGACCCGGCTAATAATAAGCACGGAAGAGGAGGCGGATTGTCCTGCTCTTATCAAAGCCAAACGACTCTTATTAATAGTATCCTCTGGGACAACGTCGGCACTCACGGCAACCAGATATCTGTTGGCAGCGATGATGAACCGTTCTATTTAGACAGACCTGCAACCCTAACCGTTTCTTATTCTGACATCCAGGGAGGACGGGGTTCTGAGGCTATCTATATCGAGCCGGGACGCATCCTCAACTGGTTAGAGGGTAATATAGACGCCGACCCGCTCTTTGTTGCATCGCACAGCCTCAGCCAAATAGCGGCCGGACAGGATGTGGATAGTCCCTGTGTCGATGCAGGTAGTAACCTGGTATCTGCTCTGGGCCTCGATGAGTTCACGACTCGCTCCGATGGTGTCCCTGATATGGGACAGGTCGATATAGGCCTGCATTATACCATCGGCGAAGGTACATATCGCTTGATTGTAAATACAGTCGGCGAGAACGGGACAGTTGAGCCGAGTGGCGGGACCTTCGATAAGTTCACTGTAGTTAAGCTGCATGCGACAATCGACCCGGGCTATCGGGTAAAATGGGTAGGCACTGATGATGACAGCTCTGTTGCTCTTAACAATACCGTGACAATGGATTCGAACAAGACTATTACCGTTGAGTTCGTAGAGTATCTTGGAAAGACTGTTACCGTTCCGGGTAACTTCCCGACAATCCAGGAGGCGGTTAATGCTGCTAAAGATGGTGATACGATTGTGGTTGATCCCGGCACATATTTCGGGGGATATCAAAGTGTCTCACTTGTGGTGGATAAGGCAGTTACTATCACATCGAGAAATCCGGACGATCCCAGCACTGTCGCGGCAACTATTATTGATGGGTACTTAACTACTAATGATTTTGGTAACATTGGTGTTGTGTTTACATCTGATACAGATGCCAGAACAATCCTAAACGGCATTACAATACAGAACTGCGGTGGACATATTGCCGATGGCGATGACGGTGACAGGGATGCAAATCATCCTAACGGTGAGGATGGTGGGGGCTTTGATGGTGTTGCAATACACATTCAAAATGGAGCCAGTCCCATTATCAAAAACTGCATAATAAGAGACAATTTAATTGAGGGTGGTAATGGCGGAAACGGCGTGAATGCGGAAAGTGGCCCGCCGACTCTCAATGCAGGCCGAGGCGGCTGGGGCGGCTGGGCACATGGCGCCGGTATCTGGTGCGGCCCGGACAGCAGTCCGAAGTTTATAAACTGCATAATCGAGAATAACACAGCCCGCGGCGGCAACGGCGGCAATGGTGGAGATGCTGACGCCGCCGGTGGCGAAGCCAACTACGGAGGAAACTGGAGCAGGTCTAATGCAATTGATTATGACCCCGATAGTGCTCTGGCCGAGTTTGTACCTGGTCACCTGTGGGAAGTCTGGGAATGGGATTCTGCACCTAACTACTCGCTTATTTATGATGTCAACCTGGTCTCTTATTTCGGTGACTATCGATGGTACTCCGGATTTGGAGGAGGCGCATTTTGTGATATCGGAAGTAATGTTACTTTTGTAAACTGCGAAATCAGAGGGAACCGTACAGAGGGCGGAATGAGCGGGATTGGTGGCGTACTCGGTGGAGCCGGCAGGAATGTTGAACCCCTGGTTTCCTTTGAGATTCCAACTTTCGGAGCCGGTGTCTATTGTGCGGCTGAGTCTGTGGTAACTTTCACGGATTGTACATTTGAAGATAATATTGCTTCAGGACTTCCGGCAGGAGTAACTGATCCTAATCATAGTCTCGATCCATATCTCGGATATGGAGGCGGTGTATGTGCTGAGGACAGCGCTTCGGTTGTGTTTGTTGACTGCAACTTTGTTGACAATCAAGCCGATTCCGGTGGTGGAATTTATACCGATAATTCAAATGTTACCATTGTGGACTGCAATATTACGTCCAATGAAGCACTCCGTGGCGGTGGTTTCATCGGCGTTAATGGTTTAATCAATATACTAAGCAGCAGCATTACTAATAACAGGGCGATTGGCGATGTTAACGATCCCAATGATGATACTATTCTCACTGACGGTGCCGGTTTATACTGCTGGCTGGGAGGTATCAACATCCAGGATTGCAACATCAGCGGCAATATAGCCGGATTTTCAGGTGGTGGCGTATATCTGCGTGATGTAAATACGGCATCATTGGTCAATAACTTAATTATAAACAACGGGGCCGGCAGAGATGGTGGTGGTGTCTCGGCCAACTGGTTTACCAATTCGATCATTTCCAACTGCACATTTGCCGGTAATGCCACATCGGGCTTCCTCGGTGAACCCAATAATACCGGTTTCGGTGGCGGACTTTACAATTCTTACGAGAGCCACAGTGTAGTTACGAACAGCATCTTCTGGAACAATTTTGCCCTGAAAGGTGACGGAATTGCAGTGGGAGGCGGTTTCGAGTTTGACGAACGATGCGCGACGCTTTCCATTTCTTACAGCGGCATCAAGGATGGACAATCAGGTGTTTGGGTTGACGATGGGTGTACTCTCGACTGGGGCGATGGAAACATCGACGCAGATCCATTATTTGTCGAAGGACCACTTGGTGATTACTATCTCAGTCAGATAAGTTCAAGTCAAGGCCAGAACAGCCCCTATGTTGATGCCGGCAGTGATTACTCAAGCTATGTCGGTATGTTAGGGCATACAACCCGAACCGACGAAGACTCCGATGCAGGTCGTGTCGATATTGGCTACCATCATCCGGCAGCGGAGCCATGCAGATTGTGTGACCTTGTGCTGGATGGTGTGATTAACTTCCGTGATTTTGCGGTAGTTGCCGACAGATGGCTTGAGGATAGTTGTTCAGAAGGGAATAACTGGTGCAATGGAGCAGATTTGACATCAGATATGTTTGTTGATATGAGGGATATAGCTTTCCTGGCCGACTGCTGGCTTGTCGAAGATACGGTTGCTCCGATACATGATCCAAGCAGGTGGGAAACAGAGCCTTATTTAAGCTCTGCAGGATCAATCACGATGACTGCTGAGACAGCTACCGATGCCTGGGGCTGGGAAGTTGAATATTACTTCGAAAGTATCAGTGAAGACGGCGGCCATGACAGCGGTTGGCAGAGGAGCCCGACATATACCGATGGAGGTCTTACTGCCGGCGTTCAATACGGCTACAGAGTAACAGCACGAGATGGAGTGGGCAATGAAACAAAGTGGTCTGAAGTCCGTTATGCAGGTTTAGACAGCACACCTCCGGCCCCTGCTCCTTACATTGAAACCATCTTTGCTCTTTCTGAGACATCGGTTTCGATGGCATCGTCGGTAGCCATTGATGACAGTGAAGTTGAGTATTATTTCCAGAGCACATCTGATGGCGGGCATGACAGCGGCTGGCAGGTTGATCCGAATTATATAGACATTGATCTTGACCCCAATACAGAATACTCTTACAGGGTCAAGGCCAGAGATACATCTGATTTTCTTAATGAAACCGATTGGTCAGCGACCGTTACTGTTAGAACCCTGGTTTCAGTGGATCTGATTGCTCCGACGCCCGATCCGATGACTTGGGACCCGACTCAGGACCCCAATGGCTTTGACGGGACACCCCGAGAGATTATGATTGATCCCAACGCACTTTACGGTTCCGGGGCCACGATGACAGCATCAGTGGCCACTGATGCCGGCGGCGGACCTGTTGAGTATTTCTTCGAGTGTACAACCAACTCGGGCTTTAGCAGCGGCTGGCAAGCAGGCCCGATCTATACCGTCCTGTTAGGAAGAAGCGGACAAGGCCATCGTTTCCGTGTGAAGGCACGTGATCAGTTCCGCAATGAGACTGCCTGGTCACCTGAGGAGAGGGCTGATCCTCCGTAGTAGAAACTGATACACCGTAGAATAAAAAAATCCGCTCACTGACTTATCAGCGAGCGGATTTTTCATTTGCTCAAAGAAAAACCTGTCTGTCAGGTAGATACTCTCATTTGTCCTTTAACATCTGGTAGCCATAGTGTGCGAACAGGTGATCAAGTATCACCATTGCTGTGTAGTTTTCTGCGACCGGCCATATTCGAGCTACAATCGTTGGGTCACGCCTTGTAATAGCAGCCAGATCCTTGTTTTCCAGTGTGTATTTGTCGATTGTTTTCTGGGGTTTGTCAATAGTGGGTGTAGGCTTAACGGCAAGTTTAACCACAATTGGCTGGCCAGTAGAAAGGCCGCCTGTAATGCCGCCTGCGTTGTTTGAGTCAAATATAACTTTGCCGTTTTCAGATCGCATCTGATCGTTATTCTCATAGCCGGTCATGTCTTTTACGGCAAATCCGGCACCGACCTCGACGCCTTTGACGGCACCGATGCCGAGCATTCTGCCCAATTCGGCATCGAGTTTATAGAAAACCGGCTCTCCCAGACCTGCCGGAACACCGGTTACGACCACTTCAACTACGCCACCTGCTGAATCACCTGTTTCTGCGATGCGGTTACAGGCATCAACCATTGCCTGGGCGGCGTCTATATCAGGACAGTTTACTATTGAGTGTACGTTATATTTGTCCCGCACTGCTTTTGCAGAGATTTTCGGGGCCTTATCTCGAATAGCATCGATTTCCTGTTCAATCTCGGCTAATATTCTGGTTTTTTCCAGAAATCTCATATCCATATTTATGCGGCCTTTGGCATAAATCTCCTGATAAAACGGGTCGAGGTCATGCCGCATTTTTTTGTAATCATTGGTATATTGAAAGGCCTTGTCGATGGCTACGTCGGGGCATCGGACGCCGGCTATTTCCCTTACATAGGAAAACACTTCGATACCGCATTTTTTGAGGACTTTTTTGGCGACGTATCCGGCGGCCACGATGGTCGAGGTGTAACGTCCACTGAAAATCCCGGCGCCAATGGCATCGTCATCCGGGCCGTACTTTTTGAAGGAAGCATAAGATGCGTGGCCCGGGCGTGGTGTGCGATTAGTGTCCTGGTATTGCTTGATGTGAATGAAATGGCGATCCAGGTTGGGAATAAGAATTGCCAACGGTGTACCATTGGTGTGATTATTATTTCCTGCGCCCTCGATAGTGTCCGCTACATTTATGCCGGAATAGATAACCGGAAGATCAGGCTCTTTTCGAGGACTGCTCAATTCGTCGGCACCGGGCTTCCTAAGAAGCAGGTCGCCGTATATTTCCTGTTCGGTCAGTAACATACCGGTTGGTACACCATGTATGAGAGAACTCAGGCCTTCCTGGTAAGAACCTCCGGCTACTGTTACCTGAAAACAACGTCCAATGTGACAACCAATCATTTTTACTTATTCTCCTGAAATTAATAGTTTATAGTTTATTGACAGTTTAGTATTTCCATATTTGCACCGAGACCCTTCATCAATTCCACGTAACCGGGAAACGTAACGCTGATTGCCTCGGCGGTATCTATGGAGCATTGAGCATCCATGTTCATGCCTGCCAGGGACAATGCCATTACGATTCGATGGTCAGCCCAGCCGTGTAGTTCAGCGGGTTTGGGCTGACTGGAGCCTATTATAAGGCCATCCGGCAATTCTTCAACATCTATGTCCATTTTTTTCAACTCTTCGGCCATGCATTTGATTCGGTCGGTCTCTTTGCTGCGTGCCTGGGGGACGTTCAGCAGTTTGGTTGAGCCTTTGGCAAAAGCTGCGGTAACGGCCATAGCGGGCAGTGCATCGGGGGTTTTGTTCATATCAAGCTCGGCGCCTTTGAGTGTCGCTGCTTTAACTGTTACTGAATTCGGGCCAATACTAATATCGGCCCCCATTGCTTTTAGGTAATCAACCACTGCTTTGTCGGGCTGACTATCTGTAAAATCCAATCCGAGCAGGGTTACTTGCTCTGCTGATATGGCGGCAGCGCAAAGAAAGAATGTGGCGCTGGAAAAGTCGGCTGGGATTGTGGCATCGAAAGCCTTGTAGCTTTGATTGCCTTTGATTTTGAATGTACGCATCTGTTGGTTATCGTATTCAATCTGCTGCTTGTCGAGCCAGTCGAGTGTCATTTGTACATAACCTGGCTCGTTGAGCAAAGTAACGTCTATTTCGGTATCTTTGGACGCCAAGGGTGCACACAAGAGTAAACTGGAGAGATATTGACTTGTGGCTGCGGCTATGGCGGTTTTTCCGCCTGTCAGTTTTCCCGTTATTTCAACAGGTACTTTGCCATTGTTTTTAAGGCTTGTGCATTTGGCGCCGAGTTCGCCGAGAGCATCGATTAACGGTCCGACCGGGCGGGTCTGAATTTGTTCATCGCCGGTGAAAGATATGGTTTGGCCGGCCCGGGCCAGTGAAGCCGAACCCATTGCTATACGCAGGGTTGTGCCGGAATTGCCTACATCGATGATTTTCAGTGGAGTGTGAATTTTTCCGCCTGTGCCTATAACCTTCCAAAGCCTGGGGTCAGATGTGTTAATCTCAGCGCCTAAGGCCCGATAGCACGCCACTGCTGCCTGTGTATCGCTTGAATCCAGTGGATTATGGATTAGGCTTTCACCTGCTGCTAATGAGGCGACTGCGACCGCACGTATAGTGTGCGACTTGGAGCCTGGAATCAGCACCGTTCCTTTTAACCGTGATTTTTTTACAATCAATTTCATAATATTGTTCTTGGTATTGTGTATGGCACGTTTTTATCAGAAATGTCGGAAAATTAAAAGAAGATTTTAAGAACGGATTTGCTCATTTGAGCCAATAATCGGCTAATATGGCAAAGTCAAGAATGTCAACTATGCAATCGCCGTTCAGATCGGCTTTGAGTTTTGTCCGGCATTTGGATATTGTAAATACCTTGTCGCTTGTATCAGTAATGAGTGTATCATTTAAATCACTAATGCGAATCAGGCAGGCGTTTGAATTTATGTGTGGAAGCGAGTCCCACTCATACCAGCCGGTATTCGGCGAGCGGTCTATCTCCTGCCAGGTTTGACCGTTATCGAGTGAATATTCGATTATCACGTAGTCTGTTTGTGTGCCTTCGATTGTTTTCCAGCTTATCATATATTTACCTGCTGCTGAGAGATTTTCACCGCCATTTGGCGAGAGCACAATCGGTTTCGAAGTAGCGTTGTAACTCCATACTTCGTTTGGTTCGTAGATGCCTGGAATGTTCAAATTGTTGGAATGGCGTTCCGTCCAGGTGAGTGTAGCGTTGGGCCCGTCAATTTCGACCAGAACATAGCCATAGCTTTTAGCATGATGCCATTGTTCGACAATATAACTGCTATTTTTGCCGGCGTAGGGCGGCGACCATGTATATGGCGGCGCACCGGCGGTTCCAATAATGTATTGGTGAATGTCGTTATTCGGGTTACCGTCACCATCATCAACTCGTGCATGGTCATAAAAGTGGTCGTGACCACAAAAGTATGTTCGTCCGCCTGCGTTTTTGATTGCGGTCCAAAAGGCATCACGCTGGGCCGGAAAATAGTCAAGACAATCGGAATGCAAAGCTCTAAAGGCCTGTTCGTGGCCTGCGAGGAAGATATGCGGTTTGGTATTCGCCGCCAATTGGTCGTCCAGCCACTCCTGTTTGACCTTATGGTGAAAATCATGCCGTGTGCCGGCATAGTTATCAAGCATGGCAATAAAAGTATTTTTGTGCGTAACAGAGTATGTAGTAAACTTCTCATCAGCAGGACCGTTTTCAGGCAGCTTTTGTTTGGTATAAGAGTCATTGCCGAAGACGTTAAGCCAGCGCAGCATGTTGTTGTCATTTGGGTCGGGACTTGTACCTGGCCGAGGATAGCTACTCCATACATCACCGAGTTCATGATTGCCGCGGGTGACATATACGGGGATATCGGCCTCATAAACAGGTGTCATCACTTCTACCCAGGCTTTGAGCTGAGCTTCGAATATGGCTGGGTCCCTTACTGAGTGGCCGGATACAAGGTCGCCGGGAAACATAACAAAATCGACTCCCTGGCTTTTAATCTCAGTAACAAGCTCACTAAGGATAACCTGATTGATTCCATTATTAGAACCGCGGCTGTCGCAGGTAACAATAAATTTCCAAGGCTCCTGAGCAAGACCTGTCGATGAAAATGCTGCCAGAAAAAGGACGGCAAAAATAAAATTTACTGGTCTTGTTTTTTTAATTCCCCATCCCTCCTTAACAAATATCTTTGTGTCAAAGTTGAATGTTGTTGTTTATTGTAGGCAAGTTATTTTAGCTTATCTTCTGGTTTTATATACCAATCGGCCTTACGATCATTGTGTTCTTGTTCTATGAGGATATTAAAATCTTTGATGTCGATTGCGCCGTCAGCATTGATGTCACCGATTAGATAACTATCCGTTGGTTTTGTGCTGTTGAAGATGTTATTGACCAGGATAGCAAAATCTGATTCGTTAACAATACCGTCGGCATTCAGGTCATACCAAAAGATGTTATCGCTGTCTTGTTTATCACTTATGTTCCAGGCCAGGCTGTAGCTCTGTTCTATGGCTATTTCTCTCGGTTCGTCATTTTCGTTCATAGACAGAATAATTTCGTAGTTTGAATAGTTGGGATCTGCAGGAATATAGATGTGCTCAACATTGTCAACATTGCTGTCACTATAGTCGAGCAGATAGTCGTTGCCGGGATTGTCTGGGTCAACCGCCCAGACCTCGATGCGAAGATTGCTGTCTTTTTCAGGAGCCGGTTCGAAGGGATAGGTTCTGTCAAAGTGTTTGTTCCAGACGAGAGTGGTTGTGATAAATTTGTCGGCAGGTTCGACTAATGTGATTTTGTAAACATTTTCCAGCCCTGGGCTGCTATACAACCGGTTTAAGTCCCAGCCGGTAGTTGAAACATCGCCGGGCTCATTTGGCCCGGATGTTAAATGCCTGTAGGCTCCGACTGCGTTTAACAATCCGGCCCCTTGAATATAGTCAAGAGGGACGGTGTGGTCATCGTCGGTTTGGAGCCGGCCTTTGTGCCAGAAGGGCAGTTTATCTGCTGAATTTAATAGTATTGCTTTGATAACACAATTTCCGGCATCCGGCGAGATAGCGAGACTTAAGTTTGGGTCCTGTTTGGCTTTTTGAACGAGCAGGCCGATTGTTCCTGCTACTATTTGTGTCGAGAAGCTTGACCAGTTACCGGTTGGTTCATAGACGTTGGGTTTGTTTTCAATTGCGGCTAAGCAATTGCCGGGAGCGACTATGTCAGGTTTGCACCGCTCATCGGGTGTCGGACCGAAAGTCGAATGCTCCGGATAGGCCAATGCAAAATGTTCCAGGTTGGTTGCAAGATCTTTCGTATCTACGGAGTCAATGACGCCGACTCCGATGATGTTTGCCCCGGCGCCCGGATACAGGACAGGGTCATGAGCATCGGTTCCGTTACCTATGGCGGCCACGACAGTGAGACCATAATGCTCGGCCAATGATTCGATACCATTTGTCCACCAATCTTCGAATTGAATGCCATTGTCGATTGTAATGATATCTGCGTCCGGCGGTAAGTGCTCGAAGATGTTATTGGTTAAGAAATACCAGAATTCGTAGATGTCGGCCTGGGCCTGGGGTGCTATGCCCTGGTAGTGAAATTGGCCTATTTGTGGGTAAAATGCGTTAGGGTCCTCACCGAGCAGTATGGAGCAGATGGCAGTAGAATGTGGTGAAATGCCTGCGGGTGGTTGGCCCTTATCGTGAAGAAATAGTCTGCTGGAGTTGAAGCTGTTATGTTCGACGTCAGGACGGTAATCGTTCTGCGGTTCATTATCGATATAGGTAATACTTCGACAGATGACGGCGAATCTAACACCTTCGCCGGTCAAATTCGGCTCTATCCGTTTTAATGAGTAAATACCGGCAAGTTCTAATCCCTGTGGTTGCAGGATTTTCGTATTCTGCGGTTCCTGAGCTCTGGCTGTAGAACCGGCGGCACAGTACAGCGCTGCTATACATGTTATCACACTTAACAAAAGCGTTCTTTTAGGTGTAAATATCATTTCTTAACTCCAGAGGTGGCGCTAAAAACCAACAGGAACATAAATGCTCCCCCGATTGCCAACCTCCATAGCTGCTACTTCTCTGTATAAGTCTGTCTGCAAACTCTTTTTTATAATACCATAAAACTTATTTGTTTTCAAGCAAATTATCCAGTATGTTCCAGTAATATTATGGTTTTTAGCATTAAAAGAGCGGTTCAGGAAAACTTATTGAGAAGTCTTGCCTTTATCTGTTGCAATTGCTATACTCGAAGCGATATTGAAGATTGGTCTTTCATTAGTGGTTCCTTTTTATTATGAAGGTAATTTTAGATTCGGGACAAATCGAGCAGGTTCTCAATGAGCTTAGGGATCGTATTCTTTCTGAAACGCCGGCTGAGCAGGATATTGCGGTAATCGGGATCCGCAGCAGGGGAGAGGTTCTTGCTCAAAGGTTATCGGGCCAACTATCCCAAAAGCTCGGCAAAGATATTCCGTGCGGAACTCTGGATATAACTCTTTATCGTGATGACCTTAACTCTCCTAATGTAACCACCCAACCGCTGGTTCGCACTACAGAAATCGGATTCGACGTTGACGATAAAATCATTATTTTGGTAGATGATGTTTTATATACCGGCCGCTCAGCGAGGGCGGCGATGGATGCCCTAATAGATTTGGGCAGGCCGAAGGCGATAAGGCTGGCTGTCCTTGTTGACAGGGACGGCAGGGAGCTGCCGATACAGGCTGATTACGCCGGCTACAAGGCCGAGACCTCACCGGGTAAATTAGTTCAGGTCAATCTTGTTGAGTCGGACGGAAAGGACGAAGTAGTCATTGAATAAATGGGCGGATTATGTTTTTTGCATTAATTCATATACTCATAGATAAATATACAAGACTATGGCTTTGAAAAGAAAAAGCAAGCAATTCAAGTGGCATCGCAAACACTTACTTGGCCTGCGGGAGCTTAGTGCCGAAGAGATAACATACATTCTTGACACAGCCGAAGGTTTTGAGCAGATAAGTAAACGGTCGGTCAAAAAGGCCCCGCCTTTGCGAGGTAAGGTTGTTGTGAACCTTTTTTTTGAAGACAGCACACGGACTCGGAACAGCTTTGCCCTGGCCGCAAATCGGTTAAGCGCAGATATTATCGAATTCACCAAAAAGACCAGTTCAGTCAGTAAAGGCGAGTCTCTTTTGGATACGGCCAGGAACCTGGAAGCGCTGGGGATTGACATAGTTGTGGTTCGGCATAATGCAGGCGGCACGCCGAAATATTTGAGCAGGAATATCAATGCCTGCGTGATAAACGCCGGCGACGGATTCTGTGAGCATCCGACGCAAGGTCTTTTGGATGCCTATACTATTCGCAAAGAAAAGGGCACCCTTGAAGGTTTGAAGATTGCGATTGTCGGCGACATAGCGCACTCGCGGGTTGCTCGCAGTGATATGTGGGCGATGACAAAACTCGGCGCAGAGATCATATTCGTAGGCCCGCCGACTCTTATGCCTCCACAGGTAAGACAATTGCCTGTTAAAGTAAGCTACAGCCTTGATGAGGTTATTGAAAAGGTTGATGTAATAAATATGCTTCGTATTCAGTTTGAACGGCTCGGAGGAAATCCCTTTCCTTCGATACGGGAATATTCACATTATTTCGGGCTGACTGTCGAGCGTATGAAAAGAGCCAAATCCGATATTTTAGTTATGCACCCCGGGCCTATTAATAGAGGGCTGGAAATAGAAAGCGAAGTAGCTGACGGCCGGAACAGTGTTATCTTAGAGCAGGTAACCAACGGTCTGGCTGTGAGAATGGCGGTGATGTTCTTAGTCAACCAAGCGGCGGCGCAACAAAAATGATTATTGATAAAAGAATTCAAATGAAAAGAATAGCTGTATCAGTTGCGATCATAATAATCGCTATAGCAAATATCTCCCCGGCAGAGATCGAGATAAAGGATATAAAATGGAAGTTGGGGCCGAATTTGCCGGAGTTTCGCAAAGGCGGATGCGCCACAGTGCTCGGCGGAAAGGTCGTCAGCGTTTTCGGTATGCGCCAGCCGTGGGGAGAGATGGCAACTATGTATATATACGACCCGCAGACTGATTTGTGGTATCGTGGGCCGGACGCTCCCGTCGGCCAGTGCTATGTACAGGGTACAGAGTCCGAGTCCGGCTCGTCTTTTTACGCTATAGGTGGACGTGGAGCTTTACAGAGAGGAAAGGTTCACAATGCTTGCTACCGTTTCCAGCAACAGAACGAAAAGTATCATTGGTCTCAAATTCAAAGCTTGAACGAGCCAAGAGGATGGGCTCCCAGCGTGTCAATAGGCAGTAAACTGTATGTCATTGGGGGAAGTAAAGGAGGTCATGGCCCTTGTATTAGCAGCGTAGAAATGTTAGACACCGCTGCCCCCCAAGCCAGGTGGCAGAAAATCGCAGACATTCCAGGCCAGTCCCGTGGCTGGCTCGGTGCCGCAGCCGTGAAGGGAAAGATATATGTCTTTGGCGGATCGCATTTTTTTGAACCTAAACCTGAAAATGGCCCCGGCCGCAAACAATTCAAAGATGTTTATCAATTCGACCCAAAGACTGCTAAATGGCAAATTAAAAGCCCCCTTCCTTACCGCCTTAGCGGTATGGACTCTTGTGTATACAATGACCGCTATATCATTGTAGTTGGAGGGTACGCTGCTATAGATGATTATGATGCGGAATTAATGAAGCGATACAAAGCTGATAGATTTCATAAATCTTATTACTGTCCCTTTGTGCTGGTCTATGACACTAAAACCGACAAATGGCACCGAATGCCCAGTTTATTGCCGGTGCCTACCAACGATATCCGGGTAGTGATAATTGGCAAAAAGCTTTATGTCCTCGGTGGTGAGAATATTGAGCCTGCTACGAGTAATACAACACCCTGGTTACGAATCGGCGAAATTATTGAATAGATTGCCTTGTTGTGAACTATGAACTCTGAACTTTTGATAAAAAATGGACGGGTAATAGACCCTGTGAACGGCATCGACAAAGAATGCGATGTGCTTATCGTCGATGAAAAGATTGCAGAGATCGGTACAGTCGAAAAACCTGTACAGACGGTTATCGATGCGGCCGGCAAGTTAGTCGTCCCGGGTCTGATTGATATCCACGTTCACTTTCGTGAGCCGGGTGACGAAGAGGAAGAAACGATAGCGAGCGGCTCGGCAGCGGCTGTTGCGGCAGGTTTCACTTCGGTTGTCTGTATGCCTAATACCAATCCTGTTATCCAAAACGAAACCGATGTCGAATATATTCATAGAAAGGGCAGACAGGCCAGAAAGACTCATGTCTATACAATGGGAGCCATCACAAAAGGACTGGCGGGTGTTGAACTTGCTGAGATGGGATTTATGGCAGAGGCCGGGGCGGTTGGTTTTACCGATGACGGCAGGGGGGTGCAGGATCCGGCTGTTATGCTGCGGGCTTTGAAATATGCCGCTATGTTCGATGTGGTTGTGGCCCAGCATTGTCAGGATGAAAGTTTTACAGGCAATGGCGTGATGAACTCCGGTTACTTTTCGACTATCCTTGGCTTACCGGGGATAGACCCGTTGGCGGAAGAGGCGATTCTCTGGCGCGATATTCAGCTTATTAAAAAGGCTGAGGTTCGTTACCACGCCCAGCACATATCGACAGCCGGGTCGGTCGAGCTGATGAGAGCTGCCAAAAAAGATTCTCTGCCGATTACCTGTGAGGTAGCGCCGCATCATTTACTTTTAACAGAGCAATGTTGTGCCGAGTATGATACCAACTATAAAGTAAACCCGCCTCTACGGGCGGAAAAAGATGTTGAGGCCCTGAAGCAGGCTATTGCCGAAGGCCTTATAGATGCACTGGCAACCGACCATGCTCCGCACCTGCAAAGTGAAAAGGAACTGGAATTTTTAACCGCTCCTTTCGGTATAGCGTCTCTGGAATGTGCATTAGGTCTTTACGTTAAAGCACTGATCGAGCCGGGTGTTCTGGACTGGCCCGGATTGATTCGTTTGATGGCGGAAAAGCCGGCTAAGATAATCGGTGTAGATAAGGGTACGCTCGGTAGGGGCAAACAGGCGGATGTTACTATTATCGATCCGAATGCTGAGTATGAGATTGACGTAAACACATTCCGTTCCAAGAGCAGGAACTGCCCATATCACGGCTGGAAAGTCAAAGGCAAGGTTGTGACAACAATCGTTGGCGGCGAAATAAGATTTGAATCCGAGAGCCGATAGTTAGTAGTTGAGAGTTCATAGTCCACGCACTTTAAATCATGTTTTTTATAGATGGTAATAATCTGTTGCATTCGGTTCAGAAAGATGATCCGGATTCCGGGCCAATAAGTGATGTTCAATTATGCCGTATTATCGGCGGTTATTTGAAGCTTACAGGCCAAAGTGGTGAAATTATTTTTGACGGTACCGGACCCCCGGATAAAAGCGGATTCGATGGTATAAGCAATCTGGAGGTCTTTTTTGCAGGTTCAGGTAGCGATGCTGATACTGTAATCGAGGACAAGATAACCGCAAACTCGGCGCCGAAAAGATTGACAATTGTCAGCAGCGACCGGAGATTGCAAAAAGCAGCCCGGGCCAGAAAAGCAACATCGATAAAGTCGGAGGTTTTCTGGAATAATATGCAGAAACAATTGAGTCGGAAAAAAATGGCAAAAGAGCCGGCAGCTAAACGCCGAGGATTAAGTGAGAGCGAAACCAGGCAATGGCTTGATATTTTTGGTATTGAGTAAGAGCGTTTTTTTGCCGATATATGCCGATGAACATTGTGATAGTGTATTATTAGCCTTTTTGGGAGGATATAAATTATGAACTGTTCTGCGTGTGGAAATGTATTACAGGAGAAGACTGTAGGGGATGTGGTGGTTGATATATGCCAGGGCGGCTGTGGAGGCATCTGGTTTGATAATATTGAGCTACAGAAATTCGATGAACCCCACGAGTCCGTTGGCGAGGCTCTATTAGACATAGAGCGGGATGAAAGTATTGTTATCGACCATACAAAGAGATTGAAGTGTCCGTCCTGTGAACATATTTTAATGATGCGGCACTTCTTCAGTGTTAAAAAGGAAGTCGAGGTGGATGAATGTCCGGGTTGCGGAGGTTTTTGGCTGGGTGATGGTGAGCTAAGCAAAATTCGCAGTCTTTTCAATACTGAAGAGGAAAGACACAAGGCGGGCGAAGAATATTTCTCGAAAGTTTTTGGTGATGAATTGGCCGCGATGGAATTGGAAGACAAAGATAAGCTTAATAAAGTGCTGAAGATTTCAAATATGTTCCGCTTTATTTGTCCGAGCTACTATATTCCAGAAAAACAGGATTTGGGAGCTTTTTAGTTTCCTGTGGTAAAATAATCTGTTTTTCCTATGTTTGCAAAGTAAACCTGACAGCATGTATAAAATAAGATCCCTCGATAAACCGGAGTTTTATGCTCCAGTATCGAGGGATTATTTTTGTACGATATCTTTTGTCTTTCTAAATTCCTATTGAAGTACTTCTTGTTCCGGCAAAGTCGTATTCTTTACTGCCAATAATCACTTTATTAATTGTAAATGTAACTGTACTTCCTCTTGTTACCCACGCTGTTTTGAAGCTGATTCCGCCATTTGCATTTGTTACGCCGGAGACAGCTCCACCATAACCTCCGCTCCAGGTTCCCTCTACAGTCGCTCCGGCGATAGGCAGTCCCGTCGGGTCATTCTGTGTAACTGTAAGCCCTGCGGTTACTTCGTACCAGTTCCGGAAGACGTCATTTTTAGACATGCCGATATTTACCCGTATAGGCGGAGTGTTCAGATGGATGTATTTCGTCCTGGTTTCAGTGTCCGAGCCACCCATGCCTGTTACAGTTAAGCTGACGGTGTAATCAGGGATGTCTCTGTACGTGTAAGTGTGAATCGGATTTTGCTCGGTTGACGTTGTTCCGTCGCCGAAGTCCCAAAGCAGGCTGGAGACATGCCCCGTGGTTGTGTTGGTGAATTGTACGGCCAGAGGACCGTTGCCGCTTCTTGGTTTTGCTGTAAAGTTAGCGATGGGAACTGAAGGCATCGTAAGTTGAATGTAACCCTCCCTTGTTATGGAATCTTTGCCTTTTGGGCCAACTACTGTCAAGCTCACTGTGTAAACACCGGTATCCTGATACGTATGAACCGGGTTCCGCTCGTTTGATGTTGTTCCGTCACCGAAGTCCCACGTCCAGGTCGTAATGCCTCCAAAGGATGCGGATTCTATCGAAGTGGTATAAATCGCACCGTTTACATTATTGATAAGACTCGCCGGACAAGTGGATGTATCAGTGAATTGCACTGTCATAGGTGAATTGATGCTTATCGGCTCTCTTGTAAAGTCTGCAGTAGGAACTGAAGGTGAAAACAGTTTGATAAACCTGCTCTTGGTTTCTGTATCCGAGCCGTCCGGGCCCGTTACTGTCAGGCTCACGGTGTAAGTACGTGCGTCTGTATATGCATGAGACGGATTCGGATCGATTGATGTTGCTCCATCACCGAAATCCCACAGCCAACTGGTTATACTTCCTGTGGCTTGACTGGTGAATTGTACCATCGTGTTTTTAGGGGCGGTTGTTGGTTCACCCGTAAATTCTGCTTTAAGGGGTTGAGGTCCCGGCTTTGGCCCCGGTCCGGGTACTGGTCCTGGTCCCGGACTTGGCCCCGGCCCTGGTTGAGTGGCGACCCATTGAAGGGCGGCAAAAGCATCTACTATTCCCCAGCCGTATCTTATATCCCAGCCTGCTGTGCCCTTGTCTTCGGCGGTGAATTCTAATGCTTGCCTGACTTCAGCAGGTGAGGTGGCATTTCCGTTGGCTATGAGCAGGGCTGCGACTCCGGAGACATGTGCAGCAGCCATTGAAGTGCCTTCGGTAAAGCTGTAACCCCAGGATATTGTACCGAATCCATCTGCCTTATATGCCTGCTGTAAAATCCCGTCCCCGTAATCATCTCCATTCTGGTCAACATTAAGGTCACCACCTGGAGCAACCAAATCCAGACTGAGTCCGTGGTTGGAGTAATAAGCTAAAGTTTCATCGTAACGGGTTGCCCCGACAGCAATAACGTAATTATCGTAAGCGGCAGGGTAAGACACGCCTCCTATGCCATCATTACCGGCCGCGGCTATCAGTGTTACTCCACGGTTATAAGAGTAAGCTATCGCCTCCTCTAAAACCGTTGAGGGTTCACTTCCTCCAAGCCCCAGATTGATCACATGAGCGCCGTTCTCGGTTGCCCAGATAATACCTTCGGCTATATCGGCATAAGTTCCGGCCCCGTAAGTATCCAGTACCTTCACCGGCATCAGATAGGCATTGAAGGCCACTCCGGCCGTCCCGATGCCGTTGTGAGTATTTTGAGCAATAGTTCCGGCTATGTGGGTTCCGTGTCCGGAGACCGAATCATCATTGGGGTGTTCATCGTTATTAACAAAGTCATAACCGGCCACAAAAAACGTGCCGGCTAAATCCGGGGCCTGCTGATAGCTTCTGGTGGAGACCGCGGGATTTTTTTCGCTGTAATTTTCGTAGGCAATACCGGTATCAAGAATTGCAACAACTGCCCCTGAGCCGGTGGAAATAGTCCATGCCGATTCGGTCTTAATGCCGCCGTAGCGGGTATTTTGCAGATGCCATTGATGGGGATACAGTTCGTCGCTTGGCGCCTTCATAGCATAAGCTATATAGTTTGCCTCGGCATACTCGACGTTGGCATTTGCCTGATAAATATCGACCATGTCGGCGACTGTCTTGCCTTCCGGTGTCCTCAATCTTCTAAAGCCGGTATATGAGCTCGTATAGATAGCGGAAACACCATGAGTTGAATTTAAGGCGTTTATGGTTTGTTCTGAAACGTTGGGCTTGAATTTTGCAAGAAACTCGCCCGCAACGTACATTTGGCCCACACGGGGCAGACCCTGTTCAAAGATTTGGTTCCCAGATATACTCCCCTGGATTAAGACTGAACCAAGTACAAAAAAGATCAGCGCACCTGAGTACAGTTTTTTCATGACCCGCTCCTCCCAAAAGGCTTTATTACAATACTAGAATTTCATAAAATATCTTATAGTACATTATATAAAAATGTACGGATTAAATCAAGAGAAATCTGCAAAATACTGGCTATTTGAGCAGTTTAAGGAGGAGTGTATAAGGACTAATTTTTCGGTAAATTTTTAATCGGACCTTCATTGTTCGATTTACGATGAATGAGTTGAATCATTACAGAATTTTGTATTGCTTAATTCAGTAAAAAGGTGTATAAGGATGATTTTCCGGCGTACTGAATACTGGTAGAGACCGATATTATTTATTATTTTCGCCTGTATATGACAGTTTGACGGGCTGCGTGGGAAGCTCAAAAGGGTGCTTAGATAGCCTCAGAAAACAGAGCGATTATGAGCAAGCTCGTTTATGGATATTAATTTACAAAGTATGGAGAAAATATGAAGAAACGCAAAATGGTTACGATTGACGGCAATACAGCAGCGGCATACGTGGCCCACGCTACGAATGAAGTTATTGCAATATATCCTATTACTCCAAGCTCACCTATGGGCGAAATGGCAGATGCCAAGACAGCCAAAGGTCAGCCTAATATATGGGGAACAATTCCTTCGGTAACAGAGATGCAGTCGGAAGCCGGTGCGGCTGGTGCAGTGCATGGAGCATTGGCGAGCGGTGCTTTGACAACCACTTTCACCGCCTCACAAGGGCTTTTGCTGATGATTCCCAATATGTACAAAATTGCCGGCGAGCTGCTTCCTACCGTTTTTCACATCTCAGCTCGTTCATTGGCCTGTCAGGCACTTTCGATATTCGGCGACCATTCTGATGTAATGACATGTCGTGAGACCGGTTTTGGTATGCTTTGTTCAAGTAGTGTTCAGGAAGTTATGGATATGGCTCTTATTGCTCAACAGGCAACATTGGCTTCGCGAGTTCCTTTTCTGCATTTTTTTGATGGTTTCAGAACCAGTCATGAACTTCAGAAGGTCGAGCAATTTACCCACGACGATATACGAGAGATGATTGATGATGAGTTAGTTTCCCGTCATAAAGCCAGATCGCTGTCACCCGAGCGGCCGATGATTTCTGGAACGGCACAAAATCCGGATGTGTATTTCCAGGGCAGAGAGACAGTGAACAAGTATTATTTGGCGATACCGAAAATTGTTCAGGATACGATGGATAAGTTTGCCAAACTGGTTGGAAGGCAATATCATTTGTTCGATTATGTCGGGCCGGATGATGCAGAGAAGGTCATTATTATTATGGGTTCAGGCGCAGATACCGCCCATGAAACCGCTGAGTTTTTAGATGCTCAAGGTGAAAAAGAGGGAGTATTAAGGGTGCGTCTTTTCAGGCCATTCAGCATCGAGCACTTTATTGCCGCTTTGCCGAAAACAGTTAAAAAAATAGCGGTATTGGACAGAACAAAAGAGCCGGGTTCAATTGGCGAGCCTTTGTATATGGACGTTCGCACTGCAATTGGCGAAGCTATGGAAGCAAAACAAGGACCTTTCCATGCATATCCGCTTATTGTTGGTGGGCGATATGGATTAGGCTCGAAGGAATTTACACCGGCTATGGTAAAGGCGGTCTTTGATAATCTCGATACGGAAAAACCCAAGAGAGGTTTTACTGTAGGCATAGTTGACGATGTAACCAATACCAGCCTGGATGTTGACGAATCTTTTGATATTCCAAGCGAGGGTTATTTTTCTGCGATGTTCTATGGTCTTGGCTCGGACGGCACGGTTGGTGCGAACAGAAACTCGATTAAAATTATCGGCGAACTGACGGATAATTACGCCCAGGCTTATTTTGTTTATGATTCGAAAAAAGCCGGTGCTGTAACCGTATCACATCTGCGGTTTGGTGATAAACTTATTCGAAGGCCTTACCTTGTAAACAAGGCCGATTTTATTGCCTGTCATAACCCGAGTTTTCTGGAAAAATACGATATGCTTTCATCTGCACGTGAAGGAGCCCCGTTCCTGCTGACCAGCAGCCATGGCAAAGACGAGGTTTGGGACACTTTGCCGCAGGAGGTGCAGAAGCAAATAATCGATAAGAAGCTGAAGTTCTACATTATCGATGCGATTGCAGTTGCCGGTGAGCTTGGCTTAGGTGGTCGAATCAATGTAATTATGCAGACCGCTTTTTTCAAAATTAGTAATATTATCCCACTTGATTCAGCTATCGAAGCAATCAAAGACGCTATTCAGAAGACTTATGGCAAGAAGGGCCAGAAAATTGTTGATATGAACAATGCAGCCGTTGACGCCGCTCTTGACAAAATCTTTGAGGTTGCAGTTCCAGCCAAGGTTACGAGTAAGAAAAATATGCCGCCGGTAGTTCCGGACGATGCTCCTGATTTTGTTAAAGAGGTTACAGCAGAGCTTATAGCACTTCGTGGTGATAAAGTGCCTGTAAGCAAAATGCCGGTTGACGGCAAGTTTCTGACCGGTACGACAAAATATGAAAAACGCAATATTGCCGTAAGTATTCCCGAATGGGAGCCCAATGTTTGCATTCAATGCGGTACATGCTCTTTCATATGTCCGCATGCGGCTATAAGAATAAAGGCTTACGATCAGAAGTATCTAAAAGATGCTCCGACATCATTCAAAAGCGTTGATGCCAAAGGTAAAGACTTTAAAGGTATGAAATTCACCGTTCAACCTGCTCCGGAAGACTGTACCGGTTGTGGTGCCTGTGTCCTGGCTTGTCCTGCACAGGAAAAGGATGAGGCTAAGCAGCCAACAGGCCGAAAGGCAATCAATATGGTGCCGCAGGAGCCAGTTCGCGATACTGAACGGGAGAATTATACATATTTCCTGGCTGTTCCGAATACAGACCGAGAGCTCTTCAAATCAGGCAGTGTAAAGGGCAGTCAGTTGATTGAGCCGTTGTTCGAATATTCCGGTGCCTGTGCCGGCTGCGGAGAGACGGCTTATGTTAAACTAATGACACAGTTGTTCGGAGACAGGGCTTTGATCGGCAATGCGACCGGCTGTTCATCGATTTACGGCGGAAATCTACCTACGACACCTTATTCGAAAAGGTTTGACGGCAGGGGGCCGACCTGGAGCAATAGTTTGTTTGAGGATTGTGCCGAATTTGCGATGGGTATGCGGCTTACAGTTGACAAATTCCGGGAAAACGCACTTATACTGATGGATAAGGCGGCAGAGAACGGCTGTATTGATTCGAAACTGCAACAGGAAATTCGGACGTCCACTTTGGATGATAATCCCGACCAGGGTACTATCGAACAGCAGCGAACTCGGGTGGATGAGCTAAAAACTCAGTGCAAAAAAAGCGATTGTTCTTATTGCAGGCAGCTATTGGATGTTGCTGATTATCTTGTTCGGAAATCCGTTTGGGCTCTTGGTGGCGACGGATGGGCCTATGATATCGGGTATGGCGGAGTGGACCACGTTTTGGCAAGTGGTGCCAACGTTAATGTGCTTGTTTTGGATACGGAAGTATATTCGAATACCGGTGGACAAATGTCTAAATCCACACCGAGGGCTGCTGTTGCCAAATTTGCCGCTGGTGGAAAAATGATGCCCAAGAAAGACCTCGGGCTTCTGGCTATGACTTATGGAAACATTTATGTCGCCAAAGTGGCGATGGGTGCAAATACCAATCAGACAGTAAAGGCCTTTGTTGAGGCCGAGGCTTACCCCGGACCTTCGCTGATAATTGCTTATGCCCACTGTATTGCCCACGGCATTAATATGACGATGGGATATCTGGAGCACAAAAAGGCAGTGGAGTGTGGTCATTGGCCGTTATATAGATTCGACCCGCGGCTTACAGAGCAGGGCAAAAATCCTCTGCAACTTGATTCGAAGCCTCCAACGGGAGACTTCGAAGAATATGCTTACGGAGAAAATCGTTATCGAACGCTAAAGCAATCCAAACCCGAAGTGGCGGCGCAGTTAATCAAACTTGCCAGTAATGATGCTACTCAAAGGTATGCTTTAATGGAGCAGCTTGCAAATTTGGCGTGCGATGGTCAAAGTGAGGCGTCAGATAAAAACATAAAATAAGAAATAGGAGGCTAAGGGAAATCAAATGGGCAATAGGTTCTCAAAGATAATTTGGATGGTTCTTGTAGCTGCTTTCATCTTCACAGGGTGTCAGCGGCAATACAAGGAAGAAGTGGTTGATGTTTTAGATTCCGGACCGGAAATTGACATGACTTCTGTTCCGCCTGATTATGTCGTTAAATCGATTGAAGCAGTTGGCGGCTGGAACGCATGGTCCCGAACAAAAGAGCTGCAGCTTGATTGTGTAGTTACTTTTTATCAGCCGGACGGCAGTTTCCACCTGACTGAGCAGCATCATGTGGTTTATCCCTGGTCGAATTCTATTCAGATTTCAGCTCGGGAGCCGCAGGGCAGGTTTGTCTGGCAGTTATCGAAAGGCAAGTTCGATGTGTTGCAGGAAGGCGGGCAAAGTGCTGCCCTTCCGATCGTAATAGGCAGTAATCATTTTGCTGAAATGATATTGAGTATTATGACAATACCGGCGCGTTTTTTAGATGAATCTGCGGAGTTTTCCAAAGAAACTACCGGACTCAAAATCCAGGGACAATGGTATTACCCGATTAGCAGACTAAGCAGTCCGATCGTCGGAACCGAACACGAGTCCGAACCTGCTTTTGTTTTGTCTAAGGCGGTTTTATATCAGGACAGGGCCAGTTCTTTAATAGACATGCTTGTATTTGACTTTAAGAGCGGAGATAGTAATTTTGCGGTTCGCGGTTATGAATATACAGAAGTAGAGAAAAACGGCGTTCGTGTTCCTGCCAGGATAGAGATATTTAAAGCCGACGCACGGGGCAATTTGCAGGAGCGGCTGGTTAAAATAGACAATCACACTTTCAAACGCTCAAAGTAATACTCTGCTGCATAAGATTTGAGTAGTTATTATAGCAAGGCTCTGTTGGGCTTTGGCAATTTCTTGTTTTCGAGCAATAGAGAGATTGTCTCCTCGCTTATAAGTCATCCATCAATATAACTGTCACCGTATGATACTTTTACTGATAAGAACTCGAAATCTCCAAAGTTAACATCTTGCATCACTTTTGATTTATTCTGTTCACCATTCACAATTTTTATCGGTATTAACAAAATATTTCAATCGGAGCGAACTTTTTGTCTATATTGGTATTGCAGTAATTATCGGCCCCGGATAAAGAGACGGCTCGGAACAAACTCTATATTCCCGAAATATGAATGAATTGACGGGGATATTATTGTCGGCGGGCAAAACATTGGCGATTATGCCATAGAATTATCGCATTTCATAAGTGCTTTATGAACATATAGATGTGATAAGTAAAGAGTTAGAAACCTCTTGTGGAGATTTTGTTTTATTGTGCCTAAGTTATAGGGAATCGGCGTTTTTGCGGATATATGAAGATTGATAGTAATTTTCTCTTCTGACCTTGTTAGATTGCCTTTATAAGAGTCAAAAAAAGTTAAGCGGGCAAGGCATTAAACCGATAAATTTCCGAGTTAAGGTGTGTTTTTAGCGGTCCAGGAGTTTTGGACAGAGTAAAGCTCGGTGTTTTTGGAAGTTTATTGCTATGGACGGGATACAAAAGGCAAGCGAAGGCAGAAGTAACAGGCTGGGCTTTCGACGTGATAAATCGCGTTTGAGAATCGAAACAATTGGCAAAACCGGCCGCCTTTTGTTTGTTGCTTCCTTTTTACTATTTTTCACCCTTTCATCTGGTTGCGGCAATAAGTTTTTTGACCCGACACAGGTGGGAAGGTTTCGTCCTGTTCCTGCCGTCAATGTCATATTGGATTCATTAGGTGTGGCCGAGGAAACAACGGTAGCCTGGGAACAGGCCGAAGAGCCAATGCCTGTAGATACGGTGGCTGTTGAGACTGATTACACATTCAGGGCGGGTGATGTTATCACTGTGGCTATCTTCGAGCTGCTTCAAGAGGGCATTCAATTTGTTAGCAATTATGTCGTTACCGAAACCGGCAGAATATCCATACCGGAGGTTGGAGTAATTGAAGTTGCGGGATTGAGTGAAACGCAGCTTGAAGAACAAATAAGGCAAACTCTTTCGCCGAGTGGATTGGATAAATTGAAGAATCCGTCGGTTATTGTAACTTTGTCTGGCTCTCAGCAGCGAGCTTTTTCAATATTAGGCGATGGTGTTCCTCTTCCGGGCAGATACCCTATTCCACGATATAATTTCAGGCTGACCGATGCGCTTGCGACGGCAGGAGGGCCAAGACAGTTTAACGTAAGCTATATTTTTGTTTCACGTTTTACCGAGGGCAATAAGGGGACAGGACATGAACTTCTTAAGCCGGGATACGATGAACTTGAGCTGAAGATGATTGAACCCGAAACTGCCGCCCCATCGCTCAGGATGGAGCAGACTGTATCGCCTCGTGGACAATATGGATATAAATGGCCTGAAAGTAAAGTGGTTATAACCTCATCTGAGATGGCAACGGATGATTGGGAAGCGGCTGGAATGCCGAAAGCCTTTGAATGGCCGAGTAATCGAATCCCCGGTCGGGTGGACACCCAGACTGAAATGCAACCATCTGCGCAAGAGCCGATCGGTGTCAATGACATATTGAATACTTTAGAGGAACGCTCTCGCCGTGAACAAATATGGTTAAACGGGCCGGTTGATGTCGAAAACGCAATGGAGTCGTTCCGAGTGCTGGCTCGTTCCGAAAACAGGATGGATGAACGAGTAGTAAGTCGCAGGGATTCAATGGCTTTTACCCCCGCGCCGGCTGCTCCGAAGGCAATGGATGAGCCTGTAAGTGTTAGAGACATTCTAAAGACTCTGGAAAAGCGTTCTCGCAATCAACAAAAATGGTTGAATGGGGGAGTAGATGTTGAAAATGCGCGGGAGTCTTTTCAGGAGCTGGCTCGATCCGACAAGTGGACAAATCAGCGAATAAATCGTCCGCAAGCAATGGCATCATCGGCGCCGGTTGCTCCAAAAGTGGTAAATGAGCAGTTGGCTTCTCAAGAACCTGGACACGTCGAGTGGAAATTCAAGAACGGCAAGTGGATTGCTGTTCCAAGTGGTTCACAGGCACCGTCTCCGTCTCCGGTTCCAACTCCAACTCCAACGCTAGAGAAAGAACAACCAGGGCATGTTGAGTGGAAATTCAAGGACGGCAATTGGGTTCCAGTTCAAGTGGGTACGCCGACTTCGCCAAAGCCGACTGAACCTGTAAGGCCTGTTATTAAGATTGGCCCCGGAGCACCGCCGATCAGCCCGTATGAGATGCCGGGTGTGAAGCGTGAAACCGGTACCGGGGCTCGCCTTTTGAGAATTCCGGCTGACAGGTTACTTTCCGGTGACCCCCGATATAATATCGTGATAAAGCCCGGCGATACTATTCATGTACCGGTTGATATTGTTGGAGAGTTCTGCATAATGGGTCATGTAAACCGTCCGGGATATTTTAATATGACAGGACGACCAATGACTTTGAAGATGGCTATAGCTGCTGCGGGCGGTTTGGGACCTTTGGCCTGGCCTAAACGCGTTGAGGTGGTAAGGAGAATAGGCAGAAAGCATGAAGAAATAGTAATGCTGGATTTGGATAAGATTGCCAGCGGTGAACAGCCGGATATCTTTATAAAGCCGAATGATTTAATCAATGTCGGAACGCATCCAACCTCCAGATGGCGGGCAATTTTACGAAATGCCTTCAGGGCTACTTATGGATTTGGTTTTGTTTATGACCGTAATTTTTCAGATAGAGACTTTGGTACCAGCAGACCTTTCCCGGGCTGGTTTTAAGAAAAATATAAAACGGAACGTGCAGAACTGCCGAGCTCGACAGTTCTGTTTTTTATTATTAGCTGTTAGTTTTCACTATGGTGTACGATATCATCTCTTCTGTTGCAAATAGGCCTGATTATGCTAAGAGTTGTACAATGAGTAATCAAATACAACAAACAAGTGTACCGCTTCAAAAAGAGCACTGGAGCCAGCTCGGGCTGCATAATTACATTAAAATTCTTATCATAGGAATACTGTTCTGCTATCTTTTTCGCGATGAGATTCAGAGCATTATCCACAGATGGCTTACGGACAGCAGTTGGTCGCACGGCTTTCTAATCCCAATGTTCAGTTTATATTTCATTAACCAGCACAAAGAAGAGATTCTCCGCTCAGTTCGAAATAATGAGTTAAAGCCAAATTATATTGGCCTGTTTTTCCTGATTTGTGGGGTTTTGTTTTATCCCTTCAATATTGTTCAACTTCAGTACGGATACCTGAGACCCATTGGTATGATAGCGACGCTTGGTGCTATTGTGTTGTTTTTGGGTGGATGGCGCCTGGTGAAATATACGTGGCTGCCGATAGTTTATTTAATATTTGCTGTGCCATTGCCTCGTAGATATTATGTTAGCCTTACTATGCCGATGCGGCATCTTGCTGCTTCTGTAGCAACTGCATTACTGAATCTGGTCGGCGGGATGGAAGCCACTGTCAACGGTGTTGTTATAGATGTGATTTATAAGGGACAGCAACTGGAGCCTTCGCTTAATGTAGCTGAAGCATGCAGCGGGATGCGCCTGTTGATGGCCTTTTTGGCTTTGGGCGTTGCAATGGCATATCTGCACCACAGACCTTTATGGCAGCGATTAGTTCTTTTAGTTAGCACAATACCTATAGCGATATTCTGTAATATTGTGCGGGTTACAGTAACGGGCTTTATTTATGTGCTGATTCATCCGAAATACACGCAGGGAATCTATCACGATAGCCTGGGATTAATGATGTTACCTTTGGCATTTGGTTTATATGGTTTTCTGGCGTGGTTTATGTCGAGTTTGTTTATCGAAGGCAGTGACATAGTTAACGAAGATATTGTGGTTCATAGGCATAGTAAGTGATGCGGGATATTAGAAACAATATACGAGTATATTTTCAGCCGGCCTTTTTGATATGTGTTGCGGTGCTTACGACGGCCGGGGCCGGTATGTCGATAGCTGTAAAAGGATTCGGAGTGTATTTGAAAAAGGAACCGCTGCCGTTGAAGAAATCTTTTGACTTTCTGGATGAAAGTGATTTAGCTTCTTACAGAGTAATATCAAAAATAAAAATTGAGAACGAGGAAATAATTACAGCATTAGGGACCGAAGATTACATCCAGTGGATTCTGGAAGACACCGAAGCGGCAGATAATAGTGCGGCTGAAAAATTTATGCTGTTTATTACTTATTACCAGCTTCCTGACAGAGTACCGCATGTACCGGAAGAGTGCTATGCCGGTGGAGGCTTTCAAAAATTGGCATCCGACAGTGTAACGCTGGAAATAAACAACAATGCCGGGTTTGAGAGAAAATTTCGAGGAAAGCACCTTGTTTTTGGCAATACGAAAGCCAACCTCTGGCAAAGAGGAGAAAAATTCCCGGTTTTGTACTTATTTAAGGTCAATGGAGAATATGCGGCTTCCAGAGAAGAAGCCCGAATAGCTTTGAATAAGAACCTTTTCCGGAAATTTTCGTATTTTTGCAAGATTGAGCTGGTTTTTAACCAGACGTTGATTCCACCCAACAAAGAGCAGGCAATTAAAGCAGGTGAAAAGCTCTTGGCCGTGATTTTGCCTGTTTTAGAAACAAAGCACTGGCCAGATTGGGAAAAGTAACTCGCTCGTCTCGTCGAAGACCGAAGACTTAGCAGTATGATATAAAGGAAAATTCAAAATATTTAATAAGAGGTTAATTTATGGCAAACAGGAGGTTAAATAAAAAAGTTGCACTTATCGGCTCGGTGATTTTTGTAGTTCTTGCCTTGGGGGCCATTTTGATAATGTTTCAGTTAAGCGGAGATCCGCAAGAACTTATCAAAGATGCTGAGGATGCTCTACAAACAGCACGACAGGCAACGGATGAACAAATAAAACAGCAAAGCTATGACAGAGCTGAAAGTAGTTTTCGCGGAGCATACGCGAGGGCAAAAACCGACGATCTCAGAGAAGATGTACTTTTTAAAATGGTGGATATGTACCTTGAAGTTGAGGACAAGGAATGGCCCTTTGTATTGGGGTGTTGGGACGAAATAATAAGAATAAATCCCAATAATGCGAAAGCTCGATTTGGGCGGTTAAAATATTTTTACATACTTTCTGACAGCAGTATCGGCGGTCCCTGGCAGGAAGTGCACAAACAGGCGTCGGAATTTTTGAAAGTGGCGGCCGATGCAGATCTGCTTGGAGAGGATACGGCCAAGTGGAATGTCTTTGAAACAGAACAAATAGACACCTCTCGGCAGCGGCTGGGGCCGTACTTGTATCTACTAAGAGGCAGGGCTGCTCTGGAGATGGCATCCATGGGGGCGGTTACCGACAGGGACAAATCACTTGCTCTGGCAGTCGATGATTTGAAGAAAGTCCAGGAGTATGAGCCGAATAATATAGATGCCTATTGGTATTTGGCTATGGTTACAATGACAAAAGGGGAGCTATTGGCTTCACGAGGCGGCCCTGAAGAAAGAGAAAAAGCTGTAAAACAGGCAGCGGCAATTTTGGAGCAGGCGGTCCAGGTAGCCCGGACTGAGCCGAGAGCACATATTAATCTTCTGGCAATGAAGCTTATGCTTTCTAAAAACAGCGATCCTGCCCAGCAGAAGGAACAGGTTGAAGCACTTGAACCGGAGTATTTGTCGCTTGTAAGTAACTTCGATTCCAGTGCAGAGGCATTTGCCGCAATGTCTCAATTTTATTCGGCCTATTCGGCCTTTACAGGTCCGCGTCTGGGCCCGGAAAAGCTTGATAAGGCTATAGAGGCCGTTGAACAGGCGATGAGGCTGGATGGACAAAATGTGGTTTATTCGATAAGTGCGGCCAATTTATACTACCGAAAGTTTTCTCTTTATAGTCAAAAGCCCCAGATACATAAAGCAATAGAGACAGCCAGGAATGCACTTACTCTACCGGATGCCCAGGATAAATCCGGTCCACGGCATCGGGCTAATACAACCAACAGATTTATGCTGTATGCTTTTCTCGCAAATTGCTACATCGGGCAGATACTTGAGCCAGGTGAACCGAATAGTCCATCACAAATTGCTGTTTGGATGACAGGTGCTGAGCAGGCCGTACATGAAATCGAGCAGATTTTTGGCAGCGGCGAAGAGCCGTTCATTATTAAGTGGAAAGGAATGCTCAAGCTTGCTAAGGGAAATAAAGAAGCCGCTATCAAAGACTTATATACAGCTTACGAAAAGTTTAAAGCACTTAAACCGCCTGAGCCATCCTCCTGGCCGAGAGACGATGAATTTTCACAACTTTCTTACACTCTGGCGAAGATTTTCAAAGATAGTCCCGAGATTGGTGTGGTTGCTGAATTTCTGGTAAGTTCGCTCTATTCAGGAATTAGTGAGATTAAACCTGAAGCTCGCTTGGATTATGTAGATGTGATTATGAAGTTCGGTAACTGGTCGGACGCCATACACAATGTAAACGCTTTTGAAGAATATTTTGGGCCTAATGAGAGAAGCCGGATACTTCGTATCAAAAGTTATATCGGAGCAAAGCAGTTTGACGAGGCAGAGAAAGAATTGTCGGTTAGGATGCAGGATGAGCCCGATACGATTAAGCTAAGACTGGCGCTGATACAAACCAGAATCAGGCAAATGCAACTGAATATGGCACAAAAGGAAATTCGTGAAAGCTCGGAAATTATTCCTTTGCAAACAGAACCTGAAGAAAAAGAGCCTGTAGGATTCACGGCCGATATCGGTGTAATGACAGAAGAATTGAAAAACTACTGGCGGTATGAGGTGGAACTGCTGGAAAAACTGCTGCTGGCAGAGCCGAATTCTGTTGGACAAAATTCTATTGTTGATACTTGCAGAAATTACATCGCGCAAGGTCAGGCAAGTCAGGCTGAAAGTTTGGTCGATAGTTTTTTAGGACATTTTCCGGATAATACAATAGTGGTGGTTTATAAGCAGATACTCTCCGAGCCTGACCCGGTAAATATTTCTCAGCAAAGACTCAAAGAAATTGAAGAGCAGGTGCTTTCGAGTATCACTGACCCTGTTCACCGCGCAACGCAGCTTGGAATATTTTATCGCAGGCACGGCGATACGGAAAAAGCGATTCTCAATTTAAACAGGGCTGTTGAAACAGGAACTTCACAGCAGGGTGTCGCCGAGGGGCCTGCTTTTGAGTATATGCAAATTGCCGCGAGCCATCTTTTGGATATCGCGCTTACCACGAAAGACTGGGAGCTGGCGGAGCAAATTACAAAGACAACAAGCCGTGAAAACCTCGATAATTGTCAGGGGCAAATTTTTGCAGCCCGTCTGGCAATGGTTCAAGGTAAATTCGAAGATGCTTTAGCGACAATCAACGAAAGTTTGAAACAAAGACCCGTATTTTCATACGCTTATATGCTCAGGAGCGAAATCAATGCTGCTCTTGGAAATGAGCATGCATCTATGGAGGACATTCGCAAAGCCGCATCTTTAAATCCTCTGGATGGAATTATTGCAAAAGCATCGGCCAACGTTTTATATGATCGAAATCAAAAGCTTGGTGATAGTGTCTCTTCTGCTCAGGTGGTTGAAGTCAGAGCCGCTCTGGAAAGGGCAATCGCGCTGAATCGCGGTGATTTGTCTTTACTGAGCCTGTATGCGGAGTATATAGCACCGACAGAACCCATGAGGGCGATTGCAATTCGCCAGGACCTGCAAAGCGCAGCTCCTAATATGGAAAATATTTTACTACTCGGTCAATTGGCAACTCAAGTGGCTGTCAAAGAAACCAATTCGAAGCTCAAGGATGCGATATTTGGTATTGCTGCTTCGGCTTTCGAGCAGGCGAGGGAAATAAATCCTCAGGACAAGCGGATGCTTTATTACTATGCTGAATATTTTCGGGCCAGGGGTCAGGATGAAAAGGCTACGGCTCTGCTGGAGGAATCTCAGGAGCAGAAATTGCTTTGGGATCATTATTTTCAGCAAGGCCGATACAGTGATGCAAAGAGAGTGCTGGAGCAATTATACGAAGGCGGTACCGAGGATGAGGCAGTTCTCAGAGGTCTTTTGCTTGTTGCCGAGAAAACCAACGACAAAGAGGCTGTGAAGAAATATTCCAGTGAGCTTATAGCGTTTGAAGATACCGTAGAGAACAATCTTGTTCAAATTGAGGCTTTTCTTAGAGCCGGCCTTATCAGGGAAGCTGAATACAAATTGCAGAGTTTTAAGGAAAAGTATCCCAGCGAACGCAGAATACTCCTGCTTGAAGGCTGGCTGTTGATGAGACAGGGACAACTGCAAAAGGCTTTGGAGCTGACTAACAGAAATCTCCAAACCAACAGAAACAACCCGGTGGCATGGCGGTTAAGAGGTGAAATTAATTTCTTCCTTGCAGATTATAATAAGGCAGTCAGTGACCTTAGAGAAAGCAAATTATTGTTCGATGAGCCTGCCACTCGAATTTCTCTGGCTAAAGCTTATATGGGCGCCGAGCGATACGAGGATGCCATAACCGAACTTAAAGTTACGATTAACACTCCCGGCATTCACTCCGAAGCCAGATTATTGCTTGAAAACATTTATTCACGGCTTGACAGAAAACCGGCCTTAAAGAAATTCTATGAAGAGACGCTTGAGAAATTCCCCGACAGTGCACAATGGCTTAATCGAGCTGGTGCATTTGCCGTTAAGACGGGTGATTTCGACAAAGCCGAGCAATTGTATCAGAAAGCTTATTTACTCAGGAGCCAGGCTCCTCTTGCCAGCAATGGCTCAAACGAGGTGCCAGATGCGCTGTATGCTGCGGCGTTCGATGGATATATGAATGCTCTTATCCTCGGAGCGGGAGAACAGAATACGGGAAACTGGAATCCTCGGAAGCTGGACAAAGTTTTTGAAGAGTGCGGAAAATATCTTGATGGCAGCTTTGCATCCGTAGCATATTTGCGAATGGCTCAGGCGAAGCTGAAGCTCGGCGATAAAATGACCGCTGTCGAATATTGTCACAAAGCTGTTGATAAAGCGGGTGAAGATGAGACGCTTGCCTCCGAGGCTTTGCTCAGAATGCTCCTTATGCTTGGGCCTGATGAAGTTTTGAAGTATTGCAGGCAAAAGCTCGAAACCAATCCGAATTCGATTGCCGCCAATTTTGCTATGTTTAATTTGACAAAGATTAACAATGAGTTCGATAAAGCAATAGATTATATTGAAAAATGCATAAACCTGACTGATCCCGACAATTCCCGCAGGATCGAATACACAATGAAGAAAGCGGACGTTTTAATCCTCGCATACGAGAAAAGCTCCGATAAAAATTACCTCTCGGTTGCTATTACAGTTTACAAAAGTCTGCTAACTAAAATGCCGAATAATACCATTATTCTAAACGATTTAGCGTATTTTCTTGCTGAAAATAATGAAAGGCTTCCGGAAGCTCTTCAATACGCCAGGCGCGCGCTTGATGAACAGCCGAATAATCCCGGCTTTTTGGATACTTATGCCTATGTGCTGCATAAAGAAGGTGACAATTCGCAGGCTATTGAATTTGTGGCGGCCGCGTTGCAGCAATATCAGCAGAATAATGTTCTCGTACCGGCCGAAGTGTACGAGCATAAAGGTTTGATAAAAGAAGCACTTGGGGTGAAAAATGAAGCGCTTGGGGCTTATAGACAGGCGTTGGATGCAGGAGAAGACGGATTATCGCAGAAAGTCAGGCAGCGAATCAATGAGGCTATCGAGCGGCTTTCGCCGTAATGCCTTGTATAAAATATAGCTGTGCGTAATACGAGAATTGTTTTATTGGTTGATTCCAAGTAGAAAAGTAGAATGGCCGAAGAAAGACCAATAGCATCAAATAGAATGCCAAGACCACCTGGACAAGGGTTCCCGGCGGCGGCCTCGATGACATCTAAAGAGGCTATGGGGATATTGCGCAGGCACATATTTCTGATATTCTTTCTGACTATGCTGGGCGTAGCGGCCGGTGGTGCCGGTTGGTATCTGTTACAGAAATATATTCCGAAATATACCTCCACAACTTATATCAAGGTTCTTCCGCCCGTAGAAAAAGATCCTATGGACATCGTTGCGCCTCAGGTGCAGAAGGATATTATTTATGGTTATCGTCAGTCAATAGCTAATCTCATCAAACAGCAGAGCAGCCTGGAGGCTTTGCTTAATAGCGATGTAGTTAAAGATACCCAGTGGTATGAACGCAGAGGCAGGAGTGTTAGGAAAGCCGTTAAGTATTTGAACAGATATTTAAGTGCTTATGCCCACAGAGACGCTGAGTTTGTTGAAGTCTCAATGACCTGCCGTGACGCGACAGAAGCCAAGGAAATAGTTGACGAAATGGTGCGTTTGTTTATTGCAAAGCAGGGAAGCGTAGAAAGAGGAAAGGTAGAAGACGAGCTGAGAATGCTCAGAGACCGGCGAGACCGAGTTCAGGCAGAGTTGAGTGATGCCGACAAGGGACTGGATGAGGTCCGCGATAGATGGGGCATTACAGACCTTGCTATGCCCGCCGGGCGTAGTTTTCAGCATACAATCACTTTGAAGTTGAATGATTTGGAACTCGAAAAAAATAACCTTGAGCTGGGAATAAGGCAGCTTAGTGCTGACATAGGAAATCTTACGGACCTGGCGACAGGCCCTATTACTGAGCAGGTTCAATATTCGGTAGAAAGAGATGCCGTTGTGGTTACACTTGCTCAGCAGCTTGCCTTTCAGGAAGCACAGCTTTCCGCCAAACTCACAAAATTTGGTGAAAATCACAGAGATGTGCTCCAAATGAGGGAGCAGATAGAAGAAATCAAAAAAAGAAGAGAATTAAGGAAGGTCGAGATCGGAGAACTGACCCGCAGGGCGAATCTCGCAAATGCCCGTGACGGCTTGCATGTTTTGCAGGAAAGGTTTGGGCTGTTGGAAAAACAGCGGGAGGAGGCGGTAGCCCAGAAAAAAGATCTTGACTTGGCGCGTGTTCAGTATGAGCAGCGGCTGAAGATAAGAGACGAGAGAATCATAATGCTCGACTTAATCAAAGAGCAGGTAGAGAAATTGATTATGCTGCATGATTCTCCGGAGACACCCAAAGTCCAGAGAATTGGTGAAGCTCCGATACCGTTGGAAATGGCCTTCTCCCGACAGTGGTACCTATGGTTCCCCGGCGGGACGATGTTGGGTCTTATGTTTGGTGTAGGCCTTGCCTTTCTTGTTGAGATGACTAATGATCTTGTGCGTACACCCAGTGACGTCGCCAGGTATTTGCATATTCCCCTTTTGGGTGTCATTCCTGATGCATCCGAAGATAGTCAGGTTCGCCGCATTGAGCTTTGTCATGCTGTTCGTCTGGCGCCTTACTCTGTTACAAGCGAGTCTTACAGGCGATGCCGGACTAACTTAAAGCTCTCCGGTACGGCCGAGTCCTTGAAGTCTTTGCTTGTCAGCAGCGGTATGGCGGGGGATGGCAACACTTCCGTGGCGGTCAATCTTGCAGCAACTTTTGTTGCCGCTGACAAAAAAGTACTATTGATAGATGCCAATTTCAGACAACCCAAATTGGAAAGACTGTTTCCAAAAATACAAACAGATATACTCGAAGATAAGCTTAAAGCTGAAGGTTTTGATTTTGGATTGAGCAGTGTGCTGACAAAGCAATGCGGTTTCCAGGAAGCTATAAGGCCCGGCGGCATAGAGGGCCTTGACATAATCGATTGCGGGCCTTTACCTGCTAATCCGGCGGAGCTGCTCGGTAGTCCGAGAATGGAAGAGCTGCTTGACCGCCAGCGGAACAACTACGACCACATTATAATTGATGGGCCGCCTGTCCTGCTGGTGAGCGATGCAAAAGCGTTAGCCCGACTCGTTGATACCACAGTTCTGGTAATTAATGCCGCCGCTACGAGCAGAGGCGCTGCCCAGAGAACTATTCGCGAATTCAAAGAAGTAAATGCCAAAATAATCGGCTGTGTGCTCTTTGCCGCAAGGTCTATGAAAGGCGGGTACTTCAACGAGCAGTTCAAGTCGTACCGGAAATATGAGAAAAAAGCCAAAAAAGCAAGGAAAGCAGCACTTGCCGCCGGCTTAACTTAAGCCTTAAAAATATTGAAGATTCAATTCAATAGTGACAATCATTGAGCTTTATGTTATCATGCCGAAACTTGATGTGTCCTTAAACCAATATGCAGAAATATTTTTCAGAGGCTTAGTTGATGACAAAATTCTTAGTAACCGGCGGAGCAGGTTTTATCGGTTCTAATATCTGCAGAGAACTCATCTCGCAGGGCTGCTTTGTGAGAGTTGTTGATAATCTGCTCACGGGCAACAAAAGCAACCTTGCCTCTATCATAGACAAAGTCGATTTTATCCAGGCCGACATGGGCGATGCTGAGGTCGCCCAAGCGGCCATGAAAGATATCGATGTGGTTTTGCACGAGGGTGCGTTGCCATCTGTCCCACTTAGCGTTGATAATCCTGAGCCTACGCACAGGCACTGTGTCGATGCGACCTTCGCGCTTCTTGTGGCCGCCCGTGATGCCGGCGTAAAGCGGTTTGTCTATGCCGCAAGCTCCTCCGCTTACGGTGATACCCCGACTTCGCCGAAGGTCGAGACTATGAAGCCTATGCCGCTTTCACCTTATGCAGTTGCTAAACTCGTTGGCGAATATTACTGCTCGGTTTTCTATAAGGTATTCGGCCTTGAAACTATTTCGCTTCGGTATTTCAATGTCTTTGGCCCGCAGCAGGATCCAAAAAGTCAATATGCAGCCGCTATCCCGGCTTTTGTTACGGCCATATTGAAGAATGAACCGCCTACGATTTATGGCGATGGTCAGCAGAGCCGCGATTTCACGTATGTTGACAACGTTGTTCAGGCCAACTTACTTGCCGCAAGAGCCAAACAGACTAAAGGCGAGGTTATCAATATCGCTTGTGGCTTGGCCGTAACGGTCAATGAGATTATTGCTATGATTAATGATGCTACAGGTAATAACGTTAAGCCTAATTACACTGACTCGCGCCCCGGCGACGTAAAGCACTCCCTCGCCGATATTTCTCAGGCCCAGAAACTAATCAGCTTCAAACCTAAAATAACATTTAAACAGGGTTTGCAATTGGCAATAGAATGGTATCGCGAGAATCTTGTATAAATCCATAGTGGGTTTTAGCGAAACCTACAGAACTTGAAGATGAGCAGGGATGTTTGTGCTTCTTTTTTAATGTTCGTTCTTTATTTATACCTTAATTCTTCTCGAAGCAGGTTGTTTATCTATCTCATCCTCATCCCATATTCATGGATTATTTTACAATCAGGCAAAGCTGCTTGGAGCTTCCTTACCCCTTCTTCAGTTGTTTTCGTTCCACTAATTTCAAGTCTATGCAAAGAACTAAGCTGTGATAAAATATCAAGACCTTTATCAGTGATATCGGTATCTGCCACGTGCAAGTATTTAAGTGATGTCAAAGCACTCAAATGTTGTATGCCGGCATCGGTGATATTTGGATTAACTGAAGATGTATTTGCCTGCTTATCTCCTTTCTTTCTGTTACTTCCAGTAAGCTCTAAACATTGTAATCTTGTCAGCTTACTAAGATGCTTAAGTCCTTCGTCACTAATATCAGTTGCACCCAGATAAATCGTGTCTAAAAATGGCAACTGCGCTAAATAAACCAATCCATCATCTGTTATTTTTGTGTTCCACAAATTGATTAATCGAAGAGATTTTAATTCAGAAATATAAATCAAGGCTTTATCTGTTATTGTTGTATTGTGAAGCACCAATTGGTAAAGCCCATTTAAGTTCTTTACGGGCTCCAGGTCCTCATCAGATAATTGTACTATTCGTTTAGTTTGATTATTAGTATATAATTCGAAAGGTTTATCAAAAGGTGCTGAAAAATCAATAGCCTGGACGTCATTAGGTTTTAGTTCAGAAATAAACGAGCTGAAACCATCTTCTATTTCCAGAAATGCCGCGGTTCCTTCGGGCAACTTAATCTCACCTGTAGCCGGGCCATACATTTCCTCCCAATTACTGTCGTTACCATAACTCTGCGTACCCGTTGCAATATAAAGCAAACCGACTGCTTCGTTCTCCGGGAAATTTATAGTTCGCTCGGAAGGCAGAGGTGGATAATCCAATGCTGAAGTTGAAGGGGTTTTACAAAACATGTTTTCGATTTGTTTGTTAACTTTTGCAGGTGAATATTTTTTCACCATGATACAGCATACACTGGCAACGATAAGTACCAGAACCAATGCCGCAAGAAGATTTCTTTTCCTTTTTGGCATGGTTAAACTTCTCCCAAGAATTTTCTATTTCATGCCTTAAAAGTTAATTCCTACCGCAGATCTTTCTCCAGTTTCTCAGCGTCCTGGATTAGTTCTTCCCGGCTTATATAGCTATAATTCCGTTTCGCTTATTTCCGCAACTTTCATCAGGTGTTTTAACAGGCCTATTTTCAAAGGCTTGTTGCCATGTACTGGTAAAGAAATTCTTTCTTTTTTATTTTCTTTGGTATAGACGTGATGGCTACCGTGAATTCTTTTTAGTTCCCAGCCTTTTGATTGAGCAGTTTAGCAAAGTCCTTTCCGCTGATTTGCTTCAAACCGTAATCTCCATTAGTTGGTCATCTTTTTGGATTTCATAATCCTGGACATCCACAGATAAGCAGGTCTCAACCGCTTCGTAAATGTTTTTCAAAAGCTCTTCAAACGAATCGCCCTGGGTGACGCAGCCGGGGATGGCAGGTATTTCAGCCCAATAACCGCCTTCATCCGCTTTATGTATAATTGTCTTTAATTTCATAAATGGATCTTGCCGTTATATTGTGGGGAATCAAAATATATATTTTCTTCACATATATAATATACCAGTTAGATGGTTAAAAAGCAAGAATATAAGGCAATAATTCGGTATTTATCAGCTTAATCTGCATCTACCGCAGGTCTTTCTTCAATTTCTCAGCGGCCTGGATTAGTTCTTCCCGGCTGACTTGCTTTTTGGATTCAAGTGGAAACGTCCATTCGTACGAATCGATGATTCTGTTCGGATTGATTATTTGCGCGAAGAAATCAAATGGAGGGCCATCGTACCATGGCCTTTTTAAGGGGCGGTGGGTGTTTAAGCTTTCGTAGCCTTCTTTGCTTATTCTGACCCAGTAATCACCGTACCATTCAAACGAGACAGTAACAGGTGAGGTGCCTATTTCTTCATCGTTTAATATAACTAATGCCCCCTGCGGCTCGGTGTTGATTGTCAGGTTGCGTTCCACACAGCCGGATAGTATAAAGCTGACAGTTAAGCAGACGGTTATTAAAGCGAACAGGCCATTTTTTCCCATAACAGGTATCCTTAAAAAATCAATTAAGCTCCATTAACAGGCCTATTATAAGAGAAAATCAGAAAGATAAAAGCCCAAAGCTTGCCGGTTTGATTTTCAATCAGCCGGGACACATCTTCCCTCGGCCCAGGTCCGCAGGCATTGAACTTTTTCGGCTAATGTTACAGTGAGCGGCGGCGAAGCCTTCACGGCGGAGGTTATCCGGTCTGTATTTAAGCCAGCTTTGTCAGAATACGCCTGATGCAGAGCAGATACTATGGCCTGCTCTATTTCAGAGCCGCTATAACCTTCAGAGGCCTTAGCCAATGCTTTTAAGTCGAATTTGTCCGGATCTCGCTTACGTTTTATTATGTGAATAGCAAATATTTCTATTCGAACTTCATAATTAGGCAGGTCAACGAAGAATATCTCGTCGAATCGTCCTTTACGCAGAAGCTCGGGGGGCAGGGCTTCGATATCGTTGGCGGTAGCGACGACAAATACAGGGGCCTCGCGTTCCTGCAGCCAGGTCAGTAAAGTGCCGAACATTCTCTGGGAAAGGCCGCCGTCTGCGCTTCGGCTGGCGGCTGAAGCAAAGGCCTTTTCGATTTCATCAATCCAGAGAATCACCGGCGACATCATTTCGGTTTGCCGCAGCGCATCCCGGAGATTGCGTTCGGATTCACCAATAAAGCTTGCGTACAAACCGCCAGGATCCATTCTCAAGAGCGGCTGGTGCCAGGCGGTTGCTATGGCTTTGGCACAGAGGCTTTTTCCTGCGCCCTGGACGCCGAGCATCAGCACGCCTTTGGGAGCTTCAAGTCCAAACTCCATAGCTTTGGAGCTAAATGCGTCTTTACGTTGGTTGAGCCATTTCTTAAGTTGTCTCATACCGCCGATTTCGCTCAGGTCCAGAGGTGTTTTGATATACTCCAATAAACCTCCACGTTGAATCATCTGCCGTTTACTTCCAATGACGCGATTTATGTCGTTATCATCGAAGCGTCTGTCATCGGCGACGGTATCGATAATAATGCGTTCAGCCTGACGGCGTGTGAGGCCGCGAAGATTACGAACGATTGTTTCCAGACCCTTTTGCGTGATACCAATCTCAATGGGCGTTTTACGGTGAAAATGCCGCAATGTCCTGCGGACAATATCTTTCAATTCATTACGGTCCGGCAAAGAAATTTCGAAAGGCTTCGCGTATGATTTTATGACTTCGGGCAGTTTATCGGCGCTGTCAATCATAACGAGTGTATTATCGTTCTTCCCGAAACAGTCAATGAGGTCACGCAAAGCCCGCAGCGCCAGGCCTGCTTTGAGATGCTCAGCAAGGTCGAGAGTTACGCAAATAGACCCTTCCCTTGTATCGGCAAGGTGGCGAAGTCCGGCGGCGGGGGATTCAGTATCAGCTATGAAAGGGCTGTCTGAAAGCAGGCCTTCTCTGACGCCTCCGGCAACGGACCATATCCACATACCACGCTTTTGACCAAGTGCCGCCTTCTGTATGATTTCCAGGGCGTACTTTTCTTCATGGCTAACAATAGATATACAGCAATAGCCGGCATTGATAAGTTGTTCAAATCGTTCGATATCGTCCATTGTACGCTGCCCCGCGTATTTATTTATATAGCCGGAACTTCATCCGGAACCTAACAGTCTAATGTAATGACTGGAAGCATCTTACTATAGACAGATCCTTAAACTATTTTACTGACTGGTTGTATAGAAAAAGTTATTTTTTAGGGCCTATCAGTTCGATAATATTTCCATCGGGATCTTTTATCAGAGTCAGATAGGAATTACCTCCGCCTAACTGGTAAGGCTCCTTCACCGGGTGTACTCCGGCTCTTTTGGCTCGCTTCACTGCTGCTGTCGTATCCGAGACAGATATCGTCAGATAGCTGAACCCTAAGCTCGAGTGGATAAATTGGTTATCAACTTTTTTACCGGGGGCCTCGGTAAATTCCATAATTTTAATTTTAATTTTGGTTGCACCTTTCTCATCACCCAATGTCAGCACCCTGACGCTAAAAGCATGATAATCGGCCAGTCCAGAATCGCCTGCCAACTCCTTCGAGACATTAAAACCCGGTACCTCGCTAAATCCCAGTGCGTTTTTGTAAAACTGTGCTGCTTTTTCAACATCACTAACTACGATTCCCAGGTTGATTGTTGTGCTGGCAAATTCACTCTTTGCTCTGTTTGTGCCGGAAGCGCCCGTTAAAAATATACATGCTGCCAGGCAAAGAACCATCAAAGCGATTACTTTGTATTTCTTCATTTCGTTTCTCCTCAAATTGCTTAACGCAGATTAGTTTATACGATTATAATGAAAAACCAAGAAAACAAAAGTCCAAATTTGACCATTACAAATCTTTTGTCCGGTCGGCTTTGATATTGCCCGGTAAATAGCTTGCAATAGTCTCTACCTGCATTATAATTCAATAACAAGGCCAACAGCGGCATTGAGAAACTATGGAGCTGTGAATGAGAAACGGATTTCGACAAATCAGTTGCATATTGCATTTTATTGGAAATCTGCTGGAGATATTAGGCCTTATTCTTTTATTCCCCCTGATAGTCGTTCTTGTGTACTGGGGACGAATTGGTGACGGCTGGGAAACTGCAACAGCTTTTGTTGTAGCGGCTATAATCTCTTTTTCACTCGGAATGGTTTTAAGTCATGAGTTTAAGCCGGCGGCTCTTAATCCGGCTGGCTCTATGCTTATATGCGCTCTCAGTTGGCTTATTGTATCGGCAATCGGTGCCCTGCCCTTTGTAATCGCGGCTCGATCAAATTACCTTGATGCTTATTTTGAAGCTATGAGCGGCTTTACTACCACAGGCATAACAATATTTTCAGAGCTGCATAAAATGCCGAGGAGCTTAATTTTCTGGCGGGCGCTTACGCAATGGCTGGGCGGCATAGGCATACTTTCCTTTTTCTTAGTGCTGACATTTCAGGCCGGCGGGGCCCATCATATCTTAGGAGCTGAAAGCCATAAGATTTCCTCCCGCAGGCCTGCTCCAGGATTGTTCCACACTATTAGAATAATCTGGACAATCTATGTTGTTTTAACGTTATTCGCTGTGGCCGTTCTTGCCATCGAAAGAATGCCGGTTTTCGATTCCGTCTGCCATGGCCTAACCGCGATTGCCACCGGTGGCTTTTCTCCGCATGACAGTAGTATTGGATACTACTTCCAGGAAGGGGTCTACAATTACAGGTTGATAGAATATACCCTGGCTTTCTTAATGATGTTGGGCGGAATCAACTTTCTGATTCATTACCGTCTCTTGACGAAAGATTTTAAGGCCCTCTGGGATAATGTTGAAATTCGATACTGGTGGCGGCTCATAGCTGTTTTTGTGATTATCATTATGACCGAGCGTCTATACAGAACAGGCGCTTTTGAAGCCCTCTTCAGACGTGGTGTTGCCGTGGACCTCGGAGAAGTTGAGCGATCATTCCGGCACAGCATATTCCAGGTGATTTCTATCCTAACAACGAGCGGTTTTACCACGATGAATATAAGCTCCGATTTTTTCGGTGTCGCAGCTAAGCAATTGTTTCTGGTTATGATGGTTATCGGTGGCTGTGTTGGTTCAACGGCGGGCGGCTTTAAGGTTGTACGCATCGCTATACTTAATAGGCTGATGTTTAGAGAAATATTCAAGCTGAGAACATCCGGCAAGGCATCTACAGGATTGATAGTTGACAGGAAAATATTACCTGAGGATGAGGTGCATAGGATAGCCGCCTTGTTTTTTACATGGATGGCGTTATTGCTTTTTGGAGGTGTAATTACCGCTCTGTTTTCAAATCATGGTCCATGGGCATCATTTTCAGGGATGTTTTCCGCAATGGGCAATATAGGCCCTTGCTATATCTCGGGCCCGGACATGATAGATATTCATCCTGTTGTGAAAGTGACGTATATATTTGGCATGCTTGCAGGAAGACTGGAAATATTGCCGGTATTACTTTTGTTTTCGAGGAAGGCCTGGAGATAAATGGTCAAGGTGACAATCAATTAGAATATTATCCATAAATGGAGGTAATAAAAAATGTATATTGTTATCACCGGGGGCGGAATGGTTGGGGGCGGACTTGTTCGCATGTTACTGGATAACAAGCATGATGTGGTATTAATTGAGCATAACAAGGAGACCTGTGACAAGTTATATGCCGAAACAGGAGTTGTTGCGATTAACGCAAGTGCTACGAGCATCGAAGCCTTGAATGAGGCGGGCATAACCAAGGCTGATGTCTTAGTTGCTGCAACGGGCCAGGATGCCGACAACCTTGCCTCTGCAATTCTAGCCAAGAGTTTCGAGGTACCTCAAATCATAGTCAGGATGAGAGACCCCGCGTATAAACATGCTTATATAGTGGCGGGCGTTCACTCGATTGTTCGTATGACCGACCTGATGGTTGGCCAGATAATGATGGATATAGAAAATCCTCAGGTTCGAAGAATAACCAGCATAGGCGGAGGCAAGGCGGATATATTTCTGGTTATTGTACCTGAGCATGCAAAAATCGCCGGTAAGAGCGTTCAGGACATCGTGGGAAGCCGCCACTTCCCGTCTCAGTGTGTCTTCATTGCGGTATATAATAAGAAAACGGAAGAATTCTCAATTCCCAGGGGGCAGCAGGTCATCAATGAAGGTGATGAGCTGTTCTTAATCTCTACGGTAGATAACATTAAAAAGGCGGTGGATTTGCTTATTGCTAAAAACAGAACCTGACGTCTAAGTTAGCCCCAGGCCTATCTCGAAAGCGGTTGTGTTATTCGACTTTGCGATATTACAACCGCCCTGATGAGTATTCTTACCGCTCTGCAAACTATACAAATCCGACTTAGAGCTTATCCCAATAAGCGTCTCGTTATGAGGCCGAGCGAAAAGTTCGAGACCAAGGCGTCAGGCCAAAAAGGCTCGGAGGCGTTGTTTTCCTCACGTCGAGAACGTTTTTGGCTGACAACGCAGGCATCGGGCTTTGCAGCCGGCCACAATAGAGAGGGTTATTTGGATAGGCTCTTAATTCTAATAGAGTTGACAGAAGTTGCTCTGGAGGTTAAGTTATTGCCAAAATTGAGGTTTTGTTTTTCGACGGTGCTTTTGTTATGAAAATTTCACTGAATTGGTTAAGTGATTATATCGAAACCGGCCTTGGTGCCGACCAAATTGCTGAGATATTGAGCGACATGGGATTTCCTTGTGAGGGGATAGAACATCTTGATAACGATGTTGTTATCGATGTTGAAGTAACCAGTAATCGCGGCGACTGTCTGGGTCATATAGGTGTTGCTCGTGAGTTGGCCGCTGCGACCGGCAAAAAACTGAAAATATCGGATATTGAGCTGGATGAGCTGGACAAAGATGTTACGGAATTTGCCGGTGTCGAAATTGCCGAGCCGGATTTGTGTGGCCGATATACCGCCCGGATTATTGACGGTGTTAAAGTGGCTCAATCTCCGGAATGGCTAAAGAAACGGCTTGAAGCCATTGGGGTGCGAAGTGTCAATAATGTTGTCGATGCAACCAACTACGCGATGATGGAAACCGCCCAGCCGCCGCACGCCTTCGATTATGCAAAGATTAACGATGGTAAAATAATAGTCAGAAAAGCCCGCCCCGGCGAACGTTTAACCAGTATCGATGGCTCGCAGTGCGATCTTAATACTGATATGGTGGTTATCGCCGATACGCAGGGGCCTGTGGCAATAGCCGGCGTTATGGGCGGACTCGATTCCGAGGTTAGCGAAACAACCACCACAATCCTTCTCGAAGATGCCCATTTTGACCCGGTTAGCGTGCGCACAACATCTCGTTCACTTACCTTGCCTTCGGAGGCCGCATTTCGATTTGAACGAAACGTCGATATCGAGATGGTGGACTGGGCCTCAAAACGTACTGCACAACTGATAACTCAGTTAGCGGGCGGAAAAGCGGCGAAGGGCGTGGTTGATATTTATCCGAAAAGACCGGAAAAGAAAGAGGTAACACTCCGGCTTTCACGCTTAAATAAGTTGCTTGGTATCGAGATCCCTTGTGAAGAGGTGTTGAGAATTCTCTCTGCTTTAAATTTCAAGCCCCAAAGCAAGGAAGGTGTGATACTATGCTCGGTACCTTCGTGGCGCAGTGATGTTTATCGTGAAGTTGATTTAATTGAAGAAGTTGCCCGTGTTTACGGCTACAGCAAAGTACCGACAGAGCGAAGAATCAAAATAGAAGTCGTACCGGTCGATACCCGTCAGAAGCTGATTGAGTCCCTTGGAACGTATCTTAACGGGTGCGGCTTTTATGAAACGATAAATGTTGACTTTGTTGATAATTTTGTTGCCGAACTCTTCTCAAAGGATGATGTGAAAGAACATCTGGCGGTAAAAGATGTATCCAGGAAAAGCGCAAATATTCTTCGCCAGACTCTTATTGGTTCTTTGCTGGGTGTTTTGAAAACAAATCTTAACGCCGGGAATATGTCGTGCAAAATATTTGAGATTGCCGATACCTTTGTTCCGAACCATGAGCAGGGCGATGGACTGCCGATTCAAAAGACTAAACTCGCCCTTGTTTGTGACAGTGATTTTCGAGATATGCGTGGTGCGATTGAAGGACTCATAAGAAATATCGATAGAGAGGCAAAAATTAATTTTAATCCTGCCGAGCTTATCTGGGCCCAGACCGGTGCTAAAATAATTGTGAACTCTCGAACAATAGGGACCGCGGGGATTGTTTCGAAAGCGGTGAAAGATAAATATGATTTCAAAGACATCTTACCCTGCGCAGTAGAGTTGGAGTATGAGCAGCTTTCAGCTTTGCAAAGTGGTGCAATAGAAGTCAAGCCACTGCCAAGATATCCGGCAATACAGCGCGACCTTTCCATTATCGTCGATGATAATATCCGCTGGGCTGATATTATCGAGGCGGTCAACAACAAAGCAACCGTTGAACTTGAGAACGTTCAATTTGTTGGCATATACCAGGGCAAGGGTATTCCATCCGGCAAAAAAAGTGTCACTTTTTCACTGCGATATAGAGATGAAGACGGCACATTAACGCACCAGAGAGTTGACGGCTTTGAGACTGATATCGTGGAAAGCCTCACTAAGTCTGTTGGGGCTGTACTGCGAACGGCATAAGGATATTAACGCCGACAGTAAAAAAATAAGCTCTAAAATCTTAGCATCATATAAATGTTCTGGTCTGTAATTTGTCGATTTGGGTGCAAAAACAGCAGAGATAAAAATATGTTTTTTGAGTTTGACTTTAGCTTCAGAAAAAATAGTTAAAAAGCCGAAAAACAAGTAAAGAGAAAAGCAGAAGATTTAAGTTGTTCGTTTGAATTTTATTGGTATTTTATTGACTTTTAGTTTTTGATTTGGTATAAAAGATTGTTGCGGGCTAACCCCTGCGGTGTTCGTATAGGAAGTATGTGTTTGAAAGAACCGATACCCGTACTCAGGGAAATCAGGTCTTGATGGATCGGAAAAGCCTACTCGATAGGACTTTCGGACACAAGTAACGATTGCCCACTTGGCAGTAAAGGGTTCTTTTCGAACGCTTTCTTACGGCACCTGTGGAGGAGTGTTACGCAACACAGATAAAAGGCCTGTTTTTTCAGGCCTTTTTTATTTTTTTGCATTAAGATAAAGTCATATCGGACGTTCCTAACTCGCCAAACTTGTCATTGCTTTGTTTTTAGGGTAAAGACAATCAGTAGATTGGTCGATTAAAATCAAAGGGTAACTAATGGAGAATCCCTATTTTTTTAATTTGTTAAGATATGTAAAACAAAAGACTTACATTCTGGAGAGATGAAAATGCCATGTGTCCGTAGCTTCACAGTATTGCCGGCTTTGCCTGAGGCCTTGAAGGATCTCGAGGTTATTGCTAAGAATATGTTTTGGTCGTGGAATCCTGAGTATGTAGAACTGTTCAAGCGTATTGACAGCAATTTATGGTTGGATTCTGGTCATAATCCCGTAAAAATGCTTGGGAGTATTACACAGGAAAAATTGGATGAACTGACCGAAAATCAGGGATTTTTGGCTCATTTGCAAAGTTCTGCCGAAAAGTTCAAATTATATCTTAAAAGAAAGACCTGGTATGATCAGACCTGTTCGAAATCCGTTAAGCCAATCATTGCCTATTTTAGTGCAGAGTTTGGTCTTCATGAATCTTTGCCTATCTATGCGGGTGGTTTGGGCATACTGGCTGGCGATCATCTTAAAAGTGCTTCTGACCTCGGCGTTCCTTTGGTTGGTGTCGGCTTGTTATATCAGAAGGGTTATTTCCGCCAGTGTTTGAGCATCAATGGTGAGCAATGGGAGGAGTATGTCGAGAATGATTTTTATAGTATGCCGATAGAGCTTGTTCGTAAAGAAGATGGTCTGCCCTTAACAATCAGTGTTGATTATCCGGGCAGATGTGTTTTGGCACAAGTATGGTGTGTGTCGGTTGGCAGGGTGAAATTATATCTGATGGATACTAACATACCTGAAAATTCCACGGGCGACCGTATGATTACAAGCAGTCTTTATGGTGGCGACCGCGAATTGCGAATTCGCCAGGAGATTATGTTGGGAATTGGCGGCTTAAAAGCACTGTTTGCAATGGATATTAAGCCAACCGTCTGCCATATGAATGAAGGGCACGCTGCTTTTATGGCATTAGAACGAATCCGTGAAATAAAAAGTACCCAAAATATTACTTTTAATGAGGCCGTTGAAGCAACAAGAGCGGGCAACGTATTTACGATGCATACGCCTGTCAAAGCGGGGCTCGATGAATTTAATGTAGAGTTGATGGAAAAATATTTTGGCGATTATTTCCCCACCCTTGATATCGATAGGAAACAATTTTTATCATTGGGAAGGATTCTGCCCGACGATGATGGCGAAACGTTCAAAATGACAGTCCTGGCCTTACGATTGAGTGGCTTTGCAAATGGAGTAAGTAAATTGCATAGTGAAATATCACGCGGGATATGGGGTAGCATTTGGCCGGGGCTTCCTCTCAATGAAGTGCCCATAATACCGATTACTAATGGTATCCACATTAAAAACTGGTTATCAGATGAAATGAATTCTTTGTATCAAAGATATCTTGGGCCGAACTGGGATGACGAAGCTATGAATAAGCAACTCTGGAATAATGTCGAACAAATTCCGGATGGTGAATTCTGGCAAATACATCAGCGATGTAAAGAGCAGTTGATTGTTTTTGCACGTAACCGACTTAAAACTCAGATGGAACGAAGAGGTACTTACCACAGTGAAATAAACCACGCCGAAGAGGTCCTTGATCCCGAGATACTTACTATCGGTTTTGCCAGAAGATTTGCAGGCTATAAAAGAGGGAATCTGCTTCTTAGAGACCCGGAGCGGCTTGTCAAAATGTTAACCGATCCGGAAAGGCCAGTACAGGTTATATTTGCTGGCAAGGCTCACCCGAAGGATTCGGAAGGTAAGGACATTATAAAGCACATTATTCAATTTGCGGAACAATACAATGTTAAACGGCGCCTGGTATTTTTGGAAAACTATGATATCGATATGGCAAGAATCCTGCTTCGCGGCGTTGATCTGTGGCTTAACAATCCGCGAAGACCGTTGGAAGCCAGCGGCACAAGCGGCATGAAAGCAGCGGTAAACGGTGCGTTGAATATGAGTACTTTAGATGGCTGGTGGTGCGAAGGATATAAGCCTGAAGGAGGCTGGACCATCGGAGCAGGCCAGAGCTATGAGGATGGTAATTATCAGGATGCGGTAGAGTCGCAGGCCATCTATGATGTTTTAGAAAATGAGGTTATCCCACTGTTTTACACACGCTCTACTGATAAATTGCCGCGGGCCTGGATAAGCAGGGTAAAAAATTCTATAAAGTGGATAGCGCCGCAGTTCAACACTCACAGGATGGTTGCTGATTATACACGAAGGTTCTACAATCCTGCTATGGCTAAATACAATTATCTAACTGAAACAGATTGCAACAAAGCCAGGGAATTTTCAAAGTGGAAGGCCGAGATAAACGAAGCCTGGCATGAGTTTGCTGTGAAAGATGTCATAATGGAAGTCCGTAACGGTGACGGTAACAAAAAACTGAATCTCAAACAGTCACAGTTAAAAGTTGGCTCAAAATTGTCCGTCAGGACTTTGGTTAAACTCGGGAAAATTGACCCGAAAGATATTTCAGTCGAGCTTTATTATGGTCCGGTCGATGCATGGGGAAATATCAGGCATGGTTCGGCTATCAGAATGGATTACGAAGAGCCTGCCGGGTCGCAGGAAGAGCATTGGTTTGCCGGCTCGATGTCCTGCAAAAACGCAGGTCAACATGGAGTGGCTGTAAGAGTGCTGCCTATGCATAACGACCTTGTTAATCCTTATGAAATGGGCCTGATTCTGTGGGAATCAACGAATTAGTCAAATGTTAGTAATGCACCAATCGTAATTGGTGTATTAAACACTGCCGGCGGACGGCTTTTAGTTGTCAATTTCGTTCAGCAGTTTATAAACCTCATCAGCGGAGACGGCTTGTTCAAGCTTTTGTTTGAATTCCTCGTTCAGCATCAATTTGCTTATGGCGGCCAATGCCTGAATATGCGGGCCGGTCTGGTTAGCAGGGGAGACCAAAAAAATGAGAATTTTCACTGGTTTTCCGTCAACGCTGTCAAATTCGATTGGTTCGCGGGCGATACCAATCGCCATAATGAGTTCCTTAACGGCATTGCATTTGCCGTGAGGAATGGCTATTCCAGCTCCTATTCCAGTGCTCCGTGTTCGTTCGCGTGTCAGAACGGCATCCAGAGCCACATCTCTGTCTGAAAATAATCCGTTAGAATCGAGTAAATCAATAAGTTCGGTTATTACGGCTTCCTTTTCACTGTTTTCGACGGGAACTTTAACGCAATTCGGGTGCAATATTTGTGTCAGAATCATATCAGTTAATGTCCAGCATACTTCGTTCCAATTCGTTAGAAACTCGCCAATATATCTGATTATCGGTGCAATTACAATAGACCTGTTGAAATAACCATCGTTTCGTTTGAAATTGGCACCCTTGAGAATGGTAAATCCTTTCGATTGATTATTGGGTTTGAATTGGGTTTGTTTTTGGCTTTATTGGCTTTGAATTGGCTTTGTTTTTGCACCCCCGCCAAGCGTTAAAATTTGCATATCTCATTGTTATGAAAGTGTTTATGTTCATTTTGTCATTTCTGAAATTGGGTTTGTTTTGCATAAAAGGGTGTATCTGGAAATATGTTATAATTGAAAGAGTGCCTAAAGTGACTAAAGTGCCTAAAGTGAGCTAAAGTTTGGTGTTTCATATCTCAAATCTCATTCCGTCCACGGAAGGCCGGATAAAATTCCATATTGGATGAGGGTAGAAAAAGACTGCCTCTATAATTAGACGAGTGTGCAGTTTTGAACCGAAAATTTGGCTATATTTTTTAGCTCTTCGATCGTAAGATGTTTTTAGGAAAGGAGATAAAAATTTTGGAAATATTTTATTTTTGTTTTTAACAGTGAGCGTTTTTGACTGAAAACAACCTTCAGGGTGTTTTCAGTAGTCGCTGGTCGTTAGTGAATGGTATTTAGTATTTTGTATTTACTCGTTGGTATTTAGTAAAAGGTATAAACGGGGTGAGAATGTGGTTGATTTTAGGGATTTTAGGGATTTTTGGTGGTTTTTTAGAGTTTTTTGTCGAAAATTGGGCGATTTTTACAAAAAATCGACCAAAACAATCAACATCTGTTATCCCAAAAACGCCTATTATATGAATGGAAAATGGACTACTTAGCGAGTAAATGGACTTACTAGTGTTGAAACAGAGCTTCATGTAATGAATCGTGTAAGAAATTTCTTTGAGGTGATTACTTATGAGGCGAAAAAATTGTTTTTTCAAGAAAGGAGAGGGAAAAAGTGAAAACTTGGATGAGAGGGTTATTATTAACAGTCGTAATTTTGGGAGGACTTCTATCTGGCTGCCAGAATATGCCAGCAACCTTAGAAACACTACCTAAGATAGCTCTTGCCGATCCGAATACATTTAAAGAAGGACCAGGAGCTTACCTAAAATTAGGAACATTTGACATCGGAGTAGGTTATGCCGTTGCAGTCGATACTCATACCGGAGACGACAATGATGCAAGTGGCACATTGGTTAGTCTAAAGGGTTACCCGTTTGGTCGATGGTATGCTCCCCCAAAAGACAAAGCTATGAAGGAAGATACCAAATGGGATAAAAATGCTAATTATCAAGTTCCAAAAATGGATAAATGGCAGAACCGTTTGTCAGTGTTCTACGGTGCTTCCGCTGGAGAATTTTCTGGAGGTGGGCTGGAGAGTACTCTACACGCCGTAGGGTTGGGATTCGACATAACTCCGGAAATAGCAATTATTGCAGGATGGTCGTTTTACGATAAAGGTGCAGATACCGACAACGGTCCACTATTTGGGATTTCTCTTAACCTTTATGCGTTCCAGAAAATATTCAAGGCAATAGGAGATCTATAATGATCACGAGTTGCAATTTTGGTAATTTTGCCTTGAATGTTAATTATTATTTTTTCTTGAAAGTTGCATATCAATAGTGTAATTATTCTTTAGATTAGCTAGCAGTCGAGACATCGGGGATTTTGGGTTGGTTTTTAGCGTTTTTTGTCGAAAATTGCTCGATTTTGTTGATTATTGGGTTTATTAGAGATGCTAATTTTTATATTTTCAAACAAAAGTCAAAAAAAACGAATAAAAAGAATTCACCGCAGATTTCGCGAGTAACGCGGATTCGGCTCCGCTCAGCCATCGCAGGGACGATTATTCAAAGAGAATATCTGCGTTAGCGAGGATTTCGCCCATATTCTTATCGCTAAAGTCTCCATAGCCGCACCTTGCATTCATAAGGATCAGCTGTAATCTTTCCTTGTCTTCTTTGCTCATTTCGGGATTGGCAAAACACTTTTCCATATAGTCAATTCCACCGCCTAAGATAAAACTATCAATCAAAAGTGGCCACACATATATTAAAATAAAACGGTATTCCTCCTCTCCACTGAATTGCGCACGTTTCGTGAATGGTACAACATCCGAGATGTTAGTGTGGTCAACATGCACCTTTTCATAATTTACTTCCCTATGCTGCACCGGGAAAAAAGGGAATCTACGTTTTGTACGTTCCTTGTTTGTTTCAAGCGCCTTATTCAGGAACTCGCAAACCTTGCTTGGTGTACTGACAATTGCCACAACATTCTGGTCGTTCTTTTTGAAAATGTTCCATTCATCGCGCGTCGGCTCAGTTCCTTTTAGCTTGGTCCAACAGCTAACGACAAAGCCTGTGAATTCGGCCGTTCCGCCGTCTACCGTTTCTGCGCAGCCTTCATCTCTGTCTCCTTTTGTGTCTTCGCCTTCGCTTGTCTCGTACAGCCTCCTGTAGTATTCAGGAGACCGAAGTACGAACGTGCTGTTTTCCGAGAATATGCTCTTACACGCCTCAATACCAACGAACCGGGCAATCTTAAATTCTGACATACAGCGATTACTCCCTTCCCTTAACGATCCAGTTAGCTCTTTGTACCTACGAGTCCGATTAAAGCCAATGGTTGCGAGTATTGGTGGAATAAGCAATACAAGAAGTGACCAAAATAACAAGAAGACTATTAATATCAGCTCATCCGAAAGGTAAATTCCGATAGAGAACATGAGGAGCATTAAAAGTCCTCCAAGAAAGCCACCGGCTAAAGTTAGTAAGAACGAACCCGTTTGCTTACCTCTGGTGCCAACAAGATAAACACCAACGGTACTGCCAAGTCCATACAACGGGGGAAAGACGTAAGCGAATATTGTCGCGAATTTTGCCAGAACGCCTAACGCTACGAAGCCAGAGACTTCATCAACATGCAAGAAGCCAGAGAGCAAGAAGCCGGTCACACATGCGAGAGGTAATGCAACAACAAGTCCCGTTGCTGTGCCTGCTAAGATTTCGCCGGTGATTCTTCCGACACTTAGAGGCGGCTTCTGACGGTTTTGCTTTTTGTTTTCAATATTAACGGATTCAGACATAACTTTTCCCGGCAAACCTAAATGGAAGAAAGAATTTCAAGACGAGGGTGGCTCTTTGTATCGGCGAGTCGAATTGAAGCCTATAGTCGCGAAGATTGGTGGAATAAGCAATATAAGTGCCCATAGAACTATCTTTTCTATTCCTAAAAAACACAGGAGGACCGCGACAGGCCCTCCAAGAAAGCCACCGCTTAAAGTTTCCAGAAACGAACCCGTTTCATTGCCTATCCTGCCGACAAGATAAACACCAAAGGTACTGCCAAGCACATACAACGGAGGAAAAACAAGAAGGAACATTGCCATAAAGCCGACCCCTGCATACTCACCTTTACCTTTACCAACAAGCACGAAGCCGGTCACATATGCGACCAGCAGTGCAACAACACAAAGTGCTGCACCAGCTAAGATTTCGCCGACGATTCTTCCGACACTTAGAGGCGGTTTCTGACGGTTTTGCTTTTTGTTTTCAATATTAACAGATTCAGACATGAATTCGTACCTTGTTAATCGTGTCTCGTGTTGATTTCACTCCCAGATGCCTCACGTCTTTAGGGGAGAGGATAATGAAAAGCTTGATAAGAGTCAAGCTTTTTAGTTTTGAATTTCGAGTGTTGAGTTTTGAGTTGGATTTGAGAGGTAAATTAACAGAGGGACGAGAGAGGGAATATCGAATATACAACAAGGAATGGAGAATATCGAAGGTAAGGGAAATTTATTGGATTAGAGGATTTAGAATTGGTTTTCCCCATCCACTTCATTCGCTTCGGTCATTTAGTGGCTGCCACCCGTCGTTGGGCTGTATTGATTTACTTATTATTAAATAGCCGCGAGGCTATGCACGCAATATTATATCTCTTATCTCGCTGCACTCTTCAGGATATCCATATCATGCCTTTAGTCGTATAGAATAAAAGAAAGGAAATTAAAAGGCAAAATGTAAAAAGCAAAAAAACAGTGTAAAAATCAGAATCTGGATTCCTGCTCCTTCGACTTTGCTCAGGACAGGTTTCGCAGGAATGACAAGGGACAGCATGGGCTAAAGTCCATCCTACCGGCTGCGTTCCTAAGCAAATAAACGTATTTCATATTGTAAAGATTGAGATTGGCGCCCCCGACCCCCGGCAGAAAAGCAGGTAAGCACACCCGAAGGTAAACTCCAAAGCAAGTAGGCAGACATCGAGGGTAAACTCCAAAGCAAGAGAGCTAACATTCCCCTGTTATGAGTCAGGTGAGCAGTTCTTCCCCTGTTTCGTGTCAAGTTAGCAGCACCCGGGGATAAACTCGGATAAACTCAGGGTAAACTCTAAAGCAAGTTAGCTAACATCGAGGACAAGCCCTTTCGGTTGATTGCGTTCCGTCTAAGGAAAGCCGGATTCTCAAGAATTGCTGGAAAGCACCAAACCATGCAAGGAGTTCTATCTATTTTACTCGATCCGGAGCTTGATATCCACATCTTAGACAACGAGCACGTGGATCGGAACTCATTTCATTTCCACATTCCGGGCATTTTATCGACATTTCCTTCACTCTCTTAAAAAAGTCAACATTTAGGTTTCCTGAAAGCTACATTTCTATACTTACAATATGTATTATTTTTCGAGGAAATCAAAATGAAAAATCATAAAAAAATGCCCGAGATTGGAGAATTAGAGATTTTAAAATCAAAAGTTAAAAAGCAAAAAGATATCTTTCGTCTGAAGCTCAGGATGAAGAAGGGGAGAGGATTGGAGATTAGAGATTAGAGATTAGAGAATTCAGCGTCGTTGGCTTTTCTTTTTAGACGTTAACAAATGTAATTTCGTGTGCCAGATCCCTCCACTTCGGTCGGGATGACAAGAATGAAGATTGCCGCTCTGCGATCGCAATGACCCCGTTAGAATCAAAGACATTCTAAGTAACGGGGCAAGCATTTCAATTTACTATTTGCTATTGAATATTGACTATTGGGATTGACCCATGCTTCGCCAAGGCTTCGCAGGGTAGGGAGATTCAAATGGTTATTGATTATTTTGTTTGATGGCGGAGAAGGGGAGAATTACCATCCACTTCACTCACTACAGTTCGCTCAGTGGCCGGCCACCTACGAAGAACTCAAAGCCAAATACTAAAATCTCTGTTGCTACATATTTTTTGAGGCACTCTGTTATACGATGCTTCCAATTACTTTATTCCTTGCATATAATTAGTAGTCCTGTGATTTAGAAAATCCTAAATACATCTAATAGAATGAGGAACGACATTATGAAAAAGCTCATCACCGTATCGGTCGTATTAATGGCCACTCTATCATGCAAATCTCTGCCTCAACGTCAATCGGTAAATCTTTTCAATGGCAGTGACTTAAGTGGATGGCACGTCGATGTTCCCAAGATGGATAATGACCCAAGTGTGAAAAGCCCGTTCATTGTTCGTAACGGCTTGCTCGTCAGCCTGGGCAATCCAAATGGGCACATCATTAGCGATGCGGTCTATCAGAACTACCGACTCGAGGTTCAATACCGTTTTGCCGCAAAGCCCGGGAACTGCGGTGTTCTTGTTCACGCCTCAACGCCGCGTGCTCTTTACGACATGTTCCCCAAATCTATTGAAGTACAAATGTTCCACAGGAATGCAGGTGACTTTTGGTGTATTGTCGAAGATATCAGTGTACCGAACATGGAACAACGTCGTGGGCCCAAAGAGGAGTGGGGTATAATAGAGGGCAAGAAACGTCGAATTCTCAATCTGACGGAGACTTCCGAAAAACCGGCCGGCGAATGGAATACTATGGTTATCGAATGCTTCGGCAATTCCGTTATGGTTTGGGTGAATGGCGATCTTGTCAATCACGGCTTCGACTGTACTGCAAGAAAAGGCCAGATTGCTCTGCAGGCGGAAGATTCCGAAGTTGAATTTAGAAAAGTACAGTTGACTCCCATTACCAAATTCAGCGACGGGAATTAAGGATATAGCAGCAAAACAATGAACGAACGCGAACGCTTTCTGCGATACATGCATTTTCAGCCTGTTGACCGAATTCCCCTGATGGAGATGGGCCTTTGGCCGGAAACTATCGAGCGTTGGCACCATGAAGGACTTCCCAGGTAGGTCACATCTATTCGGCATCTGGAGGATTACCTGCGGCTGGACCGCAGCTTCAACGTAAACTGGCTTGAAATCAACCACGAAATATATCCGCCCTTTGAGGTGAAGGTACTCGAAGAAACAGAGGAAGAACAGGTCATATCCGATGCGAATGGAGTCATTTACCGCCAGCGCAAATCCCACAAGACCATTCCAAACTATATTCGATTCCCAATCGAGAATGAAGCAGACTATATGGGGCTTTTGCCTCGCCTGAACGGTTCGGACCCTGGACGATATAGTGAGGATTTTGACGAGGACCTACGTTGGCGGCGAGAGCGGGGAGAGATCATTGGTGTGAATTTCAGAGGCTTCTTCGGTTTTCCAAGAAACTACATGGGACTGGAAAACTGGAGCATGGCATTTTACGATCAACCCCGGTTGGTGAGACGGATTATCACTGACAGGCTGCAATTCGGAAAAGATTTGCTGAAGCGTGTATTGTCGAGCGGCTATCTGGATTTCGTTCAGATTTGGGAAGATATGGCGTACAAGACTGCACCAATGATTTCCCCCAAGCTTGTTCGTGATTACATGCTCCCGGCATACAAGGAGTTAGTATCTTATTTACGAGCCGGCGGCGTTAAACTCATAATGGTAGATACCGATGGGCGAGGGAACGACCTGCTGCCGATTTTTCTTGAAGCCGGCATAGATGGTATGCACCCCTGTGAGATAGCGGCCGGCTGCGATCCTGTACTTCTCAGGCAAAAGCACCCGAACTGTACGTTGATAGGTGGATTGGACAAGCGTGCCATTGCCAGCGGACGCGAAGGAGTTGAGTCTGAGTTAAGGCGGGTGCAGCCTGTGTTGGAACAAGGCGCGTATATCCCCATGCTGGACCATTTTGTTCCCCCCGACATTTCTTATCAGATATATCTGTACTATGTTAAACGGCGGCGAGAACTGCTGAATCGTCCATAGGGACAAAGCTGAATTCGGTCACAGGCATCTGTAGAAAAAACAACGAAAAATGGGCTAAAGCCGGATGCTGGAAAATCGAGAATTGCCATCCACTTCGCTCATCATTCGGCTCCGCTTCCTTCGGCAAGCTCAGTAGAGGCAGGGCAGGCTTCGCTAAGGTTGAGCAGCTACTACGGCCGGTATTTTTTTGTAGAGGTCGTTCATTAATTGAATCGCAGCATCTTTAGCGATGAATTCTTCGTACTTCCGGGTTGATACCGTATCACGATAGTCAGTGCCAGGTTCAAAACGACCTTTCACTATTCTATTTGTGACGGTTTGGATAACTGTTTTATTGTAATTATCAGAAACCTCACAATACAATCTGTAAGAGGCCTTCTGAAAACCCATATCTATCTCAGAATCAAGATCGAGCCTGGTAATAATATAATCAGCATTTGCGTGAGGGCCGATTTTTCCTTTACTATTCTGTTTCAAGAAATTATACAGTCTTTGTGAGGGACAGGTATTTTCATCCAAGCGTATCTGAGGAAAACCCGGAGGCTCCCTCTCAATTTGTGTTAACGGCGAGGAAGGTGCGGGGGAACATCCCGATAACTGCACTAAAACCAACGAAACTGTGATTAATAATATTTTAGTTTGTCGATCAGTTTTAGCTTCATTATTTCTAATCTTACTTGCCATAATGTTTCCTTTCAGACGTTGTTATCGGTATAACCGACCATCAGATTAAGAAAGAAAAACAAAAGGACCTTTATACAGCCCGCCGGGGCGGTTTATAAAAACCGGCATATCTATATCCCCCATGCAAACCAATAACAGAAACACCCCAAAAAAGAAGTTTTAAACTTTCTTTATGGCTTTGATTGTTGCAATTATCGGTTGTCCAATGGTAGGATATAGGAGGGAGTTTGTTTGTAACCTTGTTGTGTTTGGAATTTATAAAGATACTGTATAGTCAGTGATTAAAAGAAAACCGATTATCAAAAACAACAAATAACATAAGTAAAATAAAGCAGTAAATATAGTAGATTATAGTAATCTCTTTAATCCTTCCCCGCTTTTTCATAAAAAAGATAGTTATAATTTTCTGTCTAATCTTCGGTAGCTTACGGCTTCTGCGATGTGTTCTGGCTGGATATTTTCTTCGGCGCAGAGGTCTGCTATTGTTCGGGCTACTTTGCAGACTTTATCGTGGGCGCGGGCGCTTAGGCCGAACTCTATCATTGCCTGTTTGAGGATAAGCTCACCGGCCGCATCGAGGGTGCAGAATTTCTCGACCTGTTTATGGCTCATTCTCGCGTTGGTCAAAATGGCTCCATTTCCGAAACGCCCGGCCTGAATGCCTCTTGCGGTGATAACATTTTGTCTCATCGCAGCGGAGTCGAGGCGGCCCGCTTTGGAGCGGAGCTTTCTGAAACTTATGGCGGGGACATCAATATGAATATCAATCCTGTCCACCAGCGGCCCGGATACTTTTGACATATAGCGCGCAATTTTGCCCGGGGTGCACTGACATCTTCTCGAATCGCTTCCGAAATAGCCGCATGGGCAGGGATTCATCGCGGCGATGAGCATAAAGCGGGCGGGAAAACGGATGGTCTTTTTCGCGCGCGATACGATAACAAAACCATCTTCGAGCGGCTGGCGAATCATCTCAAGGACATGGCGCGGAAATTCGACGAATTCATCCAGAAACAAAAGCCCGAAATGGGCTAACGACAATTCTCCGGGGCGGGGCATCGTTCCGCCACCTATCAGGGCCGGGCCGCTCGCCGTGTGGTGCGGCATTCGCATCGGGCGGGTTGCCAGTAGGGACTTGTTCTTACCCAGCAGGCCGACCGAGGAATATACGCGGGTTGTCTCAAGAGATTCCTCCAGGCTCAAAGGCGGCAGAATCGTCACCAGTCTCTGGGCCAGCATAGTCTTTCCCGCGCCGGGGGGGCCTATCATCATTATGTTATGGCCGCCAGCAGCGGCGATTGTCAGTGCCCGCTTGACGTTTTCCTGGCCTTTGACATCTGAAAAATCAACCTCGTAATTCGACGATACGTTAAAAAGCTCATCGATATCAACGGTGGTTGTCTCCAATTCCAACTGCCCTGAAAGAAAACCCGCCGCCTGAGCGAGCGAGCCGACGCCGAAGACCTCGATATCGGCGACCACTGCGGCTTCCTGGGCATTTTCCAGAGGGACTATCATTTGGTTAAAGCCGTCCGAAGCGGCGGTCATCGCCATAGACAATACGCCGTTGACGGGCCTTACCCTGCCGTCCAGAGCCAATTCGCCTACGATAATGGTATTATTAAGAGCCGAACTTAACACGGCACCCTGGCCGATGAGCATCCCTAAAGCAATGGGCAAGTCGAAGGCTGGTCCGGCCTTTTTCACATCAGCGGGGGCCAGATTTATTAACGATGCGGTTTTGGGATGGCTGTAGCCGCTGTTGATAATTGCGCTTCTGACCCTCTCGATACTTTCTTTGACCGCGGCATCTGGCAGGCCCACAATAATAGACTTCTCAAAGCCGCCCCGCGCAATGTCAACCTCGACCTCGCAGACTATCCCTTCGATACCTTCAAGTGTAACGCTATGCAATCTCGCTAACATACTTTTTCCTCTTTCTTTAACATTGGAAAAAGTAATTTTAAGAGGTCTGCGGGATTGCTGCAAGAAATTTTAAATCTTTCTTATCCCGCGTTTCTTCTGAAAAACCGGCCGGAACTCACAAACCCAGAAACTGAATTGCCAAACCGCAAAGGACGATAGTGGCACCCGCTATAACGTGAGTAAAACGCTGCACTTTGGCCAAAGGCAGGAAATTCACGCCCGAACTTGCAAGAAGAACCGCCCCTAACATAGTAGCAATAGTTGCCGTGCCGAACACGAGGACGACCAGCAGCACGCCGAAGAAACCTATTTTCGCAGCCGGATACATAAGTATTGGAATCAAAGGCTCGCACGGCCCAAAAACAAAAATGGCAAAAAGCGCCCAAGGGGTTATGCTCGAACCGCTTGCTGAGTTGTGGATATGACCGTGCTCGGAGTGATGGCCGTGCGGGTGCTCATGTTCACTGGCGCCGGTGTGAATGTGGGTATGTACATGGGGCTTGTTCTTATATGCCCTGCGCAATCCCCAGACAAGATATGCCAGCCCGAAAGCGATAAGCAGCCAGGCCGCTACGTTGCCGCGGGATGATTCGATAATCTCCAGCTTTTTTACCGCAAGGCCCATCGATACGCCTATCATACCGAGAATAATCGAACTTGCGATATGTCCGAGGCCGCACAGAAATGTTATGACAATGGTTTTGGTTCGTGACCATTTTCGTGCCCACGACATCATTATAAAAGGCAGATAGTGGTCCGGACCCAGTAGAGTATGCAGAAAACCGATGGATGCGGCGGTAATAACAAGGGCACTTAGTTCAGCGTTCATAACCGGCTCCTCAAAAAGAATGAAGATTCATTGCCTAACTGTACTGTATGATTTCATTTTCGTTCTGTAACCCTTAGTGGAGCCAATAAGTTATGTCGTTTGTAATGATGAAAGC
>VRUK01000001.1 GCA_019456195.1 Planctomycetota bacterium
TGGGCTAAACATAATGCGATAATTATAGTAGATTCTGCACAAAAGTCTGTATTTTTGTCGAGAAAATTTTAGCCGTATCTAACGTGAGTGTTAAAGGATCTGATGTTATTCTCAGTATGGCATAGTGTAGAAAATAGATAATACGTAAAGCGCGTACGCGCTTTACGTATAACAATTATCGCGTCTCGAAGGATTGGGATCTTCCCCAAAAGGACGGGACTTTCAGCGCTGAGCTATGATATCTCGTAGCTCGTATTGCGGCATCTCATGACTTGTGGTTTATTTCAGTAAAACCATCGTTGACACTAATCCTTGCTGCGAGAACAAACCCGCTTCCAGAAGCGTCTGGCGAGTTCCTTGATATTAACGCTAATACCAAACACGCCTGGTTTTACTTCAACAATTTCCTTTTGCTCCGTTTCTGCTGGCTTTTCGGAGCTTAATTTCTCTTTTTCGATTTGAGCGATTTGCTGAAGCCTCGAAATGAGCCTGCGTGCCGGTCCTAAAAGTTCTATTTCCTTGATACGAGCCTCGGGCGCGTTCTCTTCTCTCAAGTCCTCGACCAGCTTCGCACCACTCAGTAGCTTATTGCACTCCGCCTTCAGGTCTTTCCCCAACTCCGGCACATCCTTTAGCAAGATGTCCACCGCTTTGTCAACCTGACTTTCAAAGGCTACACGAAGAGCAAGCCAGCATCCGAGATCCCTAAGACGTCCGTCAATCACGTCTGTTCGCCACTTGTCCAGCGCATCAGCAGCTTGCTCAATTGCTTTGATTTTGTCTGGAGTTAATGCCATTACATTTCCTTCAATCCTGCATTGTCACTGGAACACAATTCCTCAAAGCGAATCAACGCTCCATACTTGTCTGATATTTACTTACTCTTGTCTGATCTTCTGGTCTATTTTTACGTCATATCTTTGTTCTTGAGTCGTCCAGTAGTTTTTCCCCCACCCGACAAGCTTACCGTCTTCAATAAGCAATGGGGTCAGGTCGCTATCTCTATACAATGGAGCTTTAGTTACATACAGCAACCATTCGTCTTGTCCTTCAGCTTCTCTCCTGTAAGGTTTTCCCATAATCTGCAATATCTGCTCTTTGGTCATACCGACTTCCAACTTGTTCAAGTTATCTCTGTTTCTCGGAGCTTGTAGTGAATAAGCATAACAACCAGTCAGAAATACAGCAACCATTGACACAACGACTACCTTTTTCATAGCAACTCCTTTCCTTCAGTTAGACTAATCTGTTTGATTTAAGCCTTTTTCGTATCCCACAGTGTTACATAGAATAGCTTAAAAGACAAGATAATGCCTCTATTTTTGTTTGACCCACGGGTGACAGAAACCGATAATACGAATTGACAATTGAATAGCTGTGCTGCACCGAGATTTTGGCGTTTTGTCTTAAAGTGGCAAATTTACTAACCCGAAAACGCGGGAAGGCAGTGCTACTTTGGCCGTATAAGGACTTGGTACTATGAATAAGAAACAAATTATTTGTTTGTGGCTGGGAATAGCAGTTTTTGTGTTTGCCGGTTTAGTAACACTATACGAACCGATATATTTATGGAAGGGTTTTGGAAGAGAGCCAGGGGGTGGTGACTTAATGTTACCTCGCTTTATTGTTCTTTGGGTATGTATCATTGTAGTAACTATTGGTCTAATCTATACATTCAGAGATAAACAAGACAAAAAGGACAAAGATGTCTAATTCACAACACTCCTGCTACTTGGCTTTGGTTGACTAGCGATGTGCAAGAAAAGTCAGAATTTACTTAAAAAGACCAAACTATGGTATCTACAACAGTTTACATTTTGGCAAAAGAGCTTGGCGTAAAGAAGTGTTCTGCTATCATAAATAAATGCCAGGAGCATAATTTTTCAACAATAAAAACTCCTATGTCGCGGGTGTCTCCTGGTTTGGCAGGACTTATCCGGGAATGGTTCTCAAATCCTGATGACTTTCAAAATAAGCAGCCGAACAGTTTTACTTTTCTCGGTGCAAATTATGAGGTACACGAGTGGAATGAAATCTTGATAGGTGTTTGCAGGATTATGGCAGAGAAAGAGCCTGAGAAATTTCAACGAGTTCTTCTCAGCTTTAGGGGGCCGAAACGTAGTTATTTTTCGCGGAATAAAAAAGAACTGGAACAGCATAAAGAAATTCCTAATACTGGCATATATGCAATGACAAAGTTGGGTGCAAACGCGATGGTCCGCAGGTCTAAAGATGTAATTAAACGTTTTGACTACAATCCAGATGACCTTAAAGTCATGGCAGTATGAACATTAAAGCGCCGTTACGCTAATGCAGAGAAATGTAAATTAGCTCTTGCTCCTAAGCTTGTGTGCAGTGGTTGGTCAGGGGCGGTAGATTTCTCTTCTGTGGCCGATTTTGAATATATTGATTAGCGAATCTTTATCTTCAATAGAATAGACTATTCTGTAATCGCCCTGCCGGATGCGATATTGCTCCTGTCCCGAGAGTTTCTTTGAGCCTTGAGGTCTGGGATTTTCGGAAAGTGATTGAATACGTTTAATTATTCTTTGCAGGTCTTTCTTCGGGAGGGCTTCCAGCTCTTTTGCGGCGGATTTTTTGATAGTTATTCTATATTTTGCCATTTTTTCTGAGCTTCTTCAAAACATCCTCAAACGGCAGGCTTGGTTCTTTTCGTCGCTGCTCGAAAGCCGCCAGGTCAATGGAATCCTCCGCTAAAGAAAATTTAATCGCCTCCTCAACCAACTCCGACATAGAGTGCTCCGTTTGGGCCGCTTTTATGCGTAATGCGCGATGCAAATCAGAATCCAGATAAACTGTAGTTCTTTTGGTATTAGCTTTCATATTATCACCTCGTTAGTAACATCATAACATTATAACGTCATGATGTCAAGATGTCATTAATATTTTTTTCATAATTTATCATTTTTACCGGCCCATCGGGGGGAGAAGATATTTTAAATGGCCACCGGAGTCCCCGAAAGCGTCATTTTTTCCTTGATTCGCAGTGTAAAAAGGTGTATAATTATTTTATATTTAGCGGCCTGGCTAGCGCTGAAAGGAGAAGGGTGTACAATTCCTTTTAGTCTGCTTTTTATAGGTCCTGTAACGGTATCAAATTGACGTAATGTGCGCCTGAAGTGTTCATAAGGATGTGCAGACTTCGGTTTTTATCGGTTCTTATAGATGAAATATATCACCTTTGCAACGAGCCATATTCGTTTTTTGGGTTAACTTAGCGAAGGCTTGTACCGATATATTAACAGAAATAGTGCGGTATTAAAACGAGGAAAGGAAATCCTGCTAAATGATTTTCTGCCCGTTTTTTTTACCTGAAGGTGTGAAAGGGAATATACGATGAAAAAAATCCTGACTATCTCGCTTGTTTTGCTGGTATTTAGCTCCTTAGGCTGCGAGAGCATGAAGAGCTTTTTTAAGCCAAAGGATGGGGAGCCGGAATCAAAGCAGCCTGAAAAGTTCTTTTGGGATAGCAGCCACGAACCCATAGCTATAGCTCCAATCAATGCGGTGCCAGCTCCGGCTGGTGGTTTGCCTGTTCCGGCAGATGCGCGTGCTGTCAACGAGGGTAGGCAACTGGTAGTTCTCAGTCAGTCCGACATGGCCGTGGTCTCGATGACCTATCCATGGCCGGAATGCGGGATTGTTCGATTGGACAAGACCGTGCCGAGAGAAGTCGAACTAAACAGGTCGTTTGATTACTTCATCGCAGTTACAAACCTGACGGAAACGGTACTGACCGATATTGTGGTAAACGAAGAGCTTTCACGTGGTTTTGAATTCACAAGGTCAAATCCGGCAGCGAGAAAAGATGTGGATAAACTTGTGTGGGAGATAAAATCGCTCGGGCCGAAAGCCAGCAAGCGAATTACAGTTTCCGGCGTGGCTACGAGCGCCGATTCCCTTGAACATTGCACAACTGTTGTTACACCCATCATCCCGGCTTGTGTTCCTATAAGAATTGTTCAACCCAGGTTAGAGCTGGCGAAGGTAGTGCCGGATGAAGCATTACTCTGTGAGGCGATTCCGGTTGTGTTCGTGGTGACCAATTCAGGAACGGGTTCCGCACAAAACGTCAGAATCGTTGATGCGCTTCCCATTGGGTTGCGGACTATTGACGGCAAGAGTAAATTAGTTTTGGATGTAGGCACACTGAGCGAAGGTCAGTCGCGGCAATTCTCGGCTGAACTGCGAGCAGCCAAGGTAGGTAGATATACCAGCAAAGCAGTGGCTTCCTCGGCTACCGGCCTGAGAGCGGAATCAGCAAATACTACTACGATTGTAAGTCTGCCTGTGCTGGCAATCGAGAATAACGGTCCAAGAAAACATTATCTCGGTCGAAAGGTAACTTACGAAATAACAGTTGCCAATAAGTCGGATATCCCTGCGAAAAATACTATTGTAGAAGATACCGTCCCGAATGGGGCTACCTCTATAGAAGCAAATGAAGGCGCAAAGCTTTCCGGCTCAAAATTGATCTGGGAGTTCGGTACTCTTGCGCCGAATAGCATCAAAAATGTACGTGTCTCCTATATTCCGACAGAGGCTGGTATGCAAACGAATAGCGCAACCGTAACTGCATACTGTTCGGAGGCTGTAACTGCTTCTGTGCAGACTATGGTAACAGGGATTTCCGCATTAGCGATGGAAGTTGTTGACATCGAAGATCCGGTTAGAGTCGGCTCACAAACGACATACCTAATCAGTGTTACGAACCAGGGATCTGCTGCTGCTACCAATATCCGCATCAATTGTCTTTTGGAAGCTAATGTTCAATATGTTTCCTCAGCGGGCGCAACTGCCGGTTCGGTAGAGGGACAGATGGTGAAGTTCTACCCGTTAAGCAGTCTTGAGCCGAAGGCCAGAGCCGCATGGCGTGTGGTCGTCGCAGCTGTAAAACCGGGAGATGTACGCTTCAAAGCCGTCATGAATGTTGACCAGCTTACACGTCCTGTTGAAGAAACGGAATCTACACATATTTACGAGTAGTTACGATTTGAAATATGGCGCCGCGTCGTAATTTGCGCCGTGGTGCCGTATTGAAAATCCGTTTTGTTCATATTCAAGTTCACATTTTCTTATGCCATTCCATGATTAAGAATTGGCTGTATTTTTCTTGATTAGTAGTAGAAAAGTGATTAGATAAATATTGTTTATTATACATATCAGCCGGTAATAGTTTTTGGGAGGTTTTAAGATGCGAGTGATAAAACTTTTAGACGAGTCGGCGGTTGGTTACGAGATTACCGAACACTCACCTGCTTTTACGGCGCAGCAGATGGCTGCTGCCGAGCACGAGCCGGGCAAATACGTAGCAAAACCGGTTATTGTCAAAGCCGACGGTAAATACATCATGTGTGTGCTCTCAGCGTGTTACAAGATTGATTTAGGCACCTTGAAAAGCCAACTGGGCGCTAAATCAGTTGAGTTGGCCCGGGAAGAGGAAATCGGCGCAATATTTGACGATTGTGAGCTGGGAGCCGAGCCGCCCTTCGGCAATCTGTATGACTTGCCTACTATTATGGACAAGGCCCTGGAAAAAGACGACCATATAACGTTCCAGGCCGGCACGCATGACAAAGCGATACGGATGGATATGGTTGATTACCGAAAGCTTGCAGAGCCTAAAGTGCTTGAATTCAGCTATCATATGACGTCGTGATTGCAGTTTCTCAGGGCGAGTATAAAAAAAGCCCCCGGGCTAATAGAACCCGGGAGCTGTACGCTCATAGAGTATGTTCGCCAGTTCAGGCGGTTTCCTCATCAATCCAGCCGAAAAGCTCCTTCAGATCGTCGAGGGTGATATCACCCATGTGAGCGATTCGGAAGGTTTGTTCTTTGAGCTTGCCGTAGCCGTTGCCAAAAATTGTATTGTGCTTTTGCTGTATTCTGCTGATGGTTTCGGCGACGTTGATACCTCTGGTATTCTTGACTGTTGTAAGTGTATCTGAGGCGTACTTTTCATCGCAGAAGAGGTCATATTTCTCAATGGCCCAGGCCCTTACAAAATCAGCCATTTGTTTATGTCTTTCCCAGACATTGTCCATACCCTCTTTGACCAGCTTTTTACACTGGTAGTTCAAAGCCATAATATGAGGAACATTCGGCGTAGTGGGTGTTTGGTTTTTCGCCGCCATTTTTGCAAAAGTCTGGAAGTCGAAGTAGTAACCTCTGTTGGGAACATTGCTGCTTTTTTCCAGGGCTTTGTTGCTTACCGCAGCCACAGCCAGGCCCGGCGGGATTGCAAACGCCTTCTGTACCGAGGCGAATACTACGTCCCAGCCAAGCTCGTCGAAATGCAAAGGCAGGCCAACCATCGCACTAACGGCATCGACGAAGACAAAGACATCCGGATATTTTTCCTTCATCATTTTACTGATTTCATAGACCGGATTTGTCAGGCCGGTGCTCGTTTCGTTATAAACCAGGGTAACTGCGGCATACTTGCCCGTGGCGAGTTTCTCGTCAATCATTTCAGGCAAAGTAGGCGTACCCCATTCGACTTTAAGCTCATCTACATTTTTGCCGCAGCTCTTAACCACTCCGGCCCATTTATCGCTGAAGGCCCCGCAGCACGTAGCAAGAACGGTTTCGTCAGGACCAACACAGTTGCGAACAGCGGCTTCCCAAATACCTGAGGCCGAGGATGTGGAGAGAAAAATATTCTGGTCAGTAAAGAGGATTTTTTTGAGCATATCGACTGTTTCGCCGTGCAGTTGAGCATACTCTTTGCCGCGATGTCCGAGCGTTGGCCGTGCGAGCTGCTGCAGGACGTCTTCGTTGACCTTTACCGGTCCTGGAATGAATAATCTTGGTGGGTTTTTCCAATCTACCATATCATCTACTCTTTTCTTTCTTTCATTCCCGCCCCGCATCGAAAGTGTGGGATAAGCTCCGGCGGGAATTTTTACTATTTTTGTTAGTGAGTCCCTGCCTTCGCAGAGATAACGTTTTAATTTATATTACAATTTTTGAATCGTTAAGCCTGTAAATATTTTAGGATAAAAGTAAGTTGATTTTTGCGGCATTCTTTCCCCTGCTTCCGTTACCAGTTTTAGCTGCTGCATCTTTACGGGATTCATAAAAAAGGCCGCCTGTTTGTGCCCTGCGTCAACCTGAGAGATTGACTCATCGATTGCATTTGGAGTATCTTTTACGTATTGAAGATTTTCACCTTTGGCCAGCCTTTCTTCGTCAATACCCAATATATTTTCCAGAATAAGTTTATGCAGAATGGATACATCGAGTGTTCTCCATGCCGGGCTCATATCGGGCATGATCGGATCCATCGCCTGCATGTCTCTCAGGACAGCAACGTAAAAGGCGTTGTTTGAGCCGTAAACACCAAATGCGTTTTTATCATCATCGTGTCCGGCCTTCATTTGCTCAAGCATCTTTCGCTTTGCATTCATTTTGCTCTCGGGAGAATCAAACTTAAACTCGGTAAGCTCGAAGCTTTCTTTAAGCTCAGTAATAAGTTTCTCAAAGCTGAAGTTTTCGAGATTGCCTGCAAGCCGGTGTGTGGCTAAAACTATCAGCCCTTTATGTGAAATATTGGCAAAGGCGAGCATCTGATATTTAGCTGCCGGGTGGTCGCTTTCTTTGGAATAAGCCAAACCTGTCGTATAACGGTGATGTCCGTCTGCGATGACACAGCTTTTATCGTTCATCATTTTCACAATTTGCTGGATATTTTCTTCGGCGGTTATTGCAAAAAGACGGTGACGTACATTTTGTTCGTCGATAAACTCGATAAGCGGCTCGGTTGTTGCGGTCTGTTCTATGATTTTGTCTGCGATTTCCTGCTCGTCCTCATAGAGCATAAAGACCAGGCCGAACCCGGCTGTTGTTGCTTTTTTGAGACTGAGTCTGTCGAGCATTGGCTTTTTGAGCACCTGTTCGTGGGGCCTGACGATTTCTCCGAATTCTTCGAGCCTGGCCAAAGCTATAAAGGCCAGACGCTGAAATTGTATTCCACCCAGCTCGAAGTCCTGGACATAAGCATAGATAGTTTCAGCGGTATCTTCCTTTAATGCCCCTTGATTTATCCAGTTATTGAGATAACCGGCGGCCCTTGTGTATTGATTATTGTCGCCGTTATCAGAGGCGTTTGTCTTTCCTTTGATTATGCGTACAATATTATGTTCGCTCTTATTATAAAGCTGCTCCTGCTGAACGTCGTTGATGACGTCATAAGGAGGAGCGATACAACTGCCCGGGTCGCCGACAACCGCCTTATCAAACCTAAATGCTTTGAACGGCTTAATTTGCATGTTCATTTCTCGTATTCGAAATCAGGATTAATTTATCTCTTTAAGACAGCTTGAGATTACAAAAACACGGATAATACTAAAGAAAAGAAGAATTGTCAAATACGATCAGGGCATTTTACAGTGGATTTAGGTCTCAGTATAGCATTTACTAATACAAATACTACTTTCAAAGGCATAGAAGGCTCTTATTAAAAAAATATGGGATTTTTACTAACGTTTGCCGAATTAGCGAGTCTATAAGGGTAAGGAATAATTGTGAATGGTAATCCGAAAACAAAAGTTGTTGACATTGAATGGCTGGTCAAGGCGAGCCAGGCCGGGGATCGAGGTTCATTTGATGAGCTTGTAGCTTTGTATCAACGGCGGGCAATGCAGGTGGCAGTAAGGATGCTGGGTGATGCAAATGAGGCGGCTGAGGCTGTCCAGAATGGATTTGTTAAGGCTTATCTCAATATTAATAGATTAAGAGAACCGAAGCGGTTCGAAGCATGGTTTTTTCGGATTATTGCCAATACAGCTATCAGTCAGCGAAGAGCCGCCAAAGGCAGAGCGGAAAAAGTTAAGATTTCCGGAGACAGTCAGAGCAAAAAAGTTTTTTCCCCGGAGCAAAAGGAAGTTGGCAAAGAATTAAAAGAAGCAATACAGCATGCGATGTTAAAGCTCTCGAAAAAACAAGCACAGGCGATTGCACTGTTCGGAATTGAGGATTTGCCGCGAGATGAAGTCGCCGGGATTATGGGCTGTTCCGCTGAGACGGTAAAGTGGCATGTATTCAAGGCAAGGCAAAAATTGAAAGTATTACTTAAAGAGTATCTGGAATGAAAGATGAAAAAGAACAAATAGATATGCTGCTCAGGCAAAATGAAAGCGAACAGTTGGCTGACTTTGACTGGGACAGATTACAGAGGTCAATATCGAAAAGTCTGAACCAGGCCGACCGTAACAAAACATCTATAATCTCGTACAGACGTGTATTTAAGATAGCCGCCGGAATTGCTGCGGCTGCGGCAGTTGTGTTTATCGCCGTAATTATAAAAACTGATACTACGACGACGGTACGATTTGAGAACGGCTCGAAAGCGTTAGGGATATTTGTTGCTAGTCAAGACCCTGCAAAAGTCAAGATACTTGATTCCGACGGACAGGATAATCAGGGAAAAGACCGGCCGAGCTGGATTATCATTCGTACAAGTGAGCCGAAAGTAGCGGATAATGGGCAAAGTAGAGACGAAGCTGACTTTGCATGTTTAATGTAAATGAAACCTTTCAAAAATAAAGGAGACAAAAAATGAAGGCGATAAGCTTAAGAAAAATGATTGTTGTGATTGTCATAATTGGCATCGGGGCAGGCTTTGTACAGGCTGACAGGCAAGAATTGCTAAACAGGCTCATCAGAGAGCAAACGAAGTTCGAATTCAAGGATGTTACTATCGCCGAAGCCCTTGACGACATCGGATCGGAGTTGGGAGTGGAGATTGTTTTATCTGATGAGGCGGAATGGAAGTTGCCTAATGGTAGGGCCACAAGATTGTCGGCGTCGCTTAATGGATCATTGGCTGACAGTTTGATAGAGATGCTGAACGCATTTTTCATGCGCTATGTGGTCGGTGATAATGAAATTACGATATACCCACGGCAGGAGCTGGAACATATCCTTGGCAGACCAAATGCTGAACAGCTTAAGATGCTTAAGAACATCTATGCCGTGAAATTTTCATTTGGCCCCGGGTTTTCGGCTGAGAATATCCTGGATATGATAAGGAATATGTTTGAAGGGATCTCTTTTTTGCCGTATGACACACCCAAAAGAATATCTGAAATATTTAAGTCGATGTCAACTGACAAGGGAATGGTACCTGTATCTTTTACTGTTATATTAGAGCAGGTGGGCGATAAGTACAGGACACCAAGGTGGTATCTTTCTGGAATGGATTTTCCTGGTCAGGCCCCTGTAATAACAATGGTTAATGAGGAGGATTTTCGAAAAGCGAAGCTTGACCAGGTGGTTGATATTTCCTTTAAAGATGAAACGGCGGCTGTGATACTTCAAAGGCTTTCCGGTTGGGTCGGTATGGATCTGTTAGTAAACAAGAGCAACCCTATGTGGTTGGAAGAGGAAATAGTCGTTAACATGCAAAACATAAAGCTTAGGCAGGCCCTGCGAAATATAGTAAATTCTGTAGATGGAGAGATAAACATTTATGCCGATCAAAACCAAATTAATGTACATGGACCGAAACATCGCCGAAAAGTAGTAGTTCCTGCAAAAACCAAAAGTAGCGGCGGTGCCAGCGAAGGTTATGTTGGAAAAATAAGTATTCCAATGGGCGAAGGCGAAGATAAGTACTACATCGAATTTATGCTGCGCGAGTCTGATTTGACCGAAGGATTAAAGAAGCTAAGAGAAGATAAGATAAAAGAAATTATTAGGAAATTCAGCAAAGCCAGTGACAAAGCTACCGAAATAGCGGCCCGTACGCAATCGTACTCGATTTTGAATTGACAATTAACCCAATGGTTTTGCATAGAAGTGAAATACACGGTATGGATGATTCAGCTATTTCGGATTTTACTTTTTGGAAAGATAGTCATTAATCCCGGCGGCGGCGATTCGTCCCTGGCCCATTGCGAGGATAACGGTAGCGGCGCCGAGGACAATGTCTCCGCCTGCATAAACACCTTCCATTGAGGTTTTGCAGTTTTCATCGACGACGATGTTGCCCCACTTATTGAACTCCAGTTCAGGAGTTGTCTGGCGAATCAACGGATTTGAACCGTTACCGATGGCCATTATACAGGTATCAACGTCAATTCTAAATTCTGAACCTTCTATTGGAATGGGGCGGCGCCGTCCGGAATCGTCCGGTTCGCCAAGTTTATATTTGAGGCATTCGATACCAACGACACGGCTGTCATGGTCGCCGATTATTCGTTTTGGACTTTGCAATATGTGAAATTCGATTCCTTCTTCCTTGGCGTGATGGACTTCCTCGACTCGGGCGGGCATTTCCTTTTCGGTTCTCCGATAGACCAGATAGACCTTTTCAGCTCCGAGCCTGAGTGCTGTTCTCGCTGAGTCCATAGCAACGTTGCCGCCCCCGATAACGGCGACTTTCTTTGAGATTGCGATTGGCGTATCGGCTCCGTGGCCAAAATCGTATGCCTTCATAAGATTTGCACGGGTGAGATATTCGTTGGCACTATACACACCGATAAGGGACTCTCCTTCAATTCCCATAAATCTCGGCAGGCCTGCCCCAACACCGATATAGGCTGCATCAAAGCCGTCCTCGGTTAGCAATTGCTCGAGGGTCCTTGTTCTGCCGACGATGAAATTATAGACGATTTTGACGCCCATTTTGGTCAGGGTATCAATTTCCTCCTGGACAATGGCTTTAGGGAGCCTGAATTCCGGGATTCCGTAAATCATTACGCCGCCCGGTTTATGAAAAGCCTCGAATATTGTAACATCATGGCCTGCTCTTCTGACATCAGCGGCGGTAACAATACCTCCGGGACCGGAGCCGATTATGGCGACTTTCTTTCCGGTTTCGGCAGCGACGGCCGGGGCGGTATCGGCATTATGGTCGAGATCGGCGACGAATCTTTCGAGCCGGCCGATTGAAACGCCTTTTGTGGCATCTTTGAATTTTATGCCGACAGTGCATGTTTGCTGGCACTGGACTTCCTGCGGACAGACCCGCCCGCATACAGCCGGCAATAGTGAATTTTCCTTTATGATATCCAGGGCTTCCTTATATTGGCCTTCGGCAATTGCGGAAACAAAGTCTCTTATTCTGATTTGCACAGGACAACCTTTAACGCAGGGAGCCTTTTTACACTGGAGGCAGCGCATAGCTTCCAGTCGGGCGTGTGTTTCAGTATAGCCGGTTGCCACTTCGTTGACATTGCCTCTTCTGATGGCTGGGTCCTGTTCGGGCATGTCCTGTGGGGGTATTTTGTATCTTTCGCTTGGTTTGAGTTTATCCGTTTTTTGCTTTTCTAAGAGCTGCTGGAGAAGCTGCTGTCTTTCTTCATCTGTCACTGTAAGTGTTTCCTAACAATTGCCGAGAAGTATCTGTTGTTTTGTAACTTGCAGAGATATTCAAGGTTTTATTTGTCCATGCCTATTTTGCATTGGTGTTGTTTATATTGTTCGTGTGCCTTGTTTTCCTGTTCTTTATAGGCATTCAATCTTTTCATCATCAAGTCGAAATTGACTTTGTGTCCGTCAAATTCAGGCCCGTCCACACAAACGAATTTTGACTTATTATCAAATTCGATTCGGCAGCCGCCGCACATACCGGTCCCGTCAATCATAATAGTATTTAGTGATACTTGTGTAGATATGTCAAACTGCTTTGTTACCTCGCAGCAAAACTTCATCATAATAGCCGGGCCGATAGCAAATACCTGGTCCGGCTTTCGGTTGTGCTGGCAGAGCTCTTTCAATGGTTCGGTAACAAGTGCTTTTCGTCCGTATGAACCGTCATCGGTTGTGATTATCAATTCGTCGCTTATCTGTGCGAATTCTTCTTCAAGGATGACCAGCTCTTTGTTTTTTGCTCCGAGGATGCTGATGATTTTGTTGCCTTCCGCTTTAAGGGCTTGTGCGATGGGCAGCAAGGGTGCATTGCCGATTCCGCCGCCAACACAGACGACAGTACCGAAATTTTCGAGATGAGTCGGCTGACCCAGAGGCCCGGCGACGTTAGTGATTTCGTCACCTTCCTGCAAATCAGCTAATTCGGCGGTGGTTTTTCCAAGACGCTGCCAGATAAGCCGGATAGTGCCCTTTTCCGCATCGGCGCCGGCTATTGTCAGGGGGATCCGTTCGCCGTATTCGTTATTTATGCTTATAATAACGAATTGGCCAGCTTTTCTGGACTGAGCGACCAGCGGCGCCTCGATTTCAGCGGTGAAAACGTTCTCTGAAAGCTGTTGTTTAGATATTATTTTGTGCGACATTATTGTCTCTTCTCAGCTAAGGCTTCCAAAAACAGACATTATTGTACAAGAAGGTCTGTTTGTCAAGAATTATTGTACCCTGCAGTAGTGAAAAAGGTGTATTGAGAATTGATATCGCGATTATCCGGTATTATGTCCTGGCCGGACCAATCAGAGTTTGAGACCGAAGACGCCTTATTTTCAAGCCTGATTATCAGGGCGGCATATTTATTATATTACTCGGACCAGTTTGTTATCGTAAAATACAAAGCTTCGTCATTTATACTTACATCTCTCAGCGATACATCGTAGTTAAATGCACCCGAGTTTCGTTGATCAAAGCTTTTGGCTACAACTGCTCCGTATATGGCAGCGGAATTGTTCATTATGACATCCGCATTAGGAGCGTAGATCGCTCCATAAAGGTCGGTGCTGTTTTTGAATATCATCGTTTCACAGTTTTCGAGGCCGTATATTTGCAGATTCTTAGCGTTTTCGGTTTGGTTGTTAACGGCGCTTGAGTTTTTGCCTTCAAAATCACCATCTAAATACAGGGTCAAGGATGAATCGCTCTCTATATCCAGCTCGGCAGAGTTACCGAGGATTATGTCCCCGGTAATATAAAGTGTGATGTCCCCGCTGATTGTAACTGTCTTGCTGTTTCCAAGGTTGATACCGCTATACCTTGCGGAATTGTTTATTATTGTATCAATATTTATAGCTCCGCTGGAGGGAAGCAATTCCAGCCATTCCGGTACCGTTATTGGCGGCATTACGTATCTTTCGGTCAATGCGCGGGTGTCACCGCTGATGGTTGCGCCATAGTCGGAAATAACAATGGCAGGATCTCCATCCAGGCCCACAACCACATCACCATTTACAGATGCCGAGTTTTTTAAGCCAACGGCACCTGAGGCAATGCTGTTAGTGCCAATTTTCATAATTCTATCATCCGCTGTGTAATTGTACCAATCCACTACGGCTGAGTTTTTCAATTCCAAGCCGTTTTCAGTGAAAATTGCTGCTTCAAACGGTCCCCGCAGTTCCAAAGTGCAGCTAACAGTTCTTTGGGTCTGTCCGGATGTTCCGGTAGATTGGATAGTATAACTGCCGGCATCATTTGTAACTGAATAACTATAAACTGCATCACAATTAGGGAGGCTTATATTTGTTTCGAACGGCAGGCTGCTGCCATTCCAGGGTTCGATTTTCAACTTCTCGTTCATCTCAAAGAGGGCCTTTGTCATCCCGGCGTCGGCTGCGCATCGGGCTGTTATGTCCGAGGTAGTTCGTATAGAGTTCGTGCGGGTGTGTAAGCCGAGGCTGAGCAGTCCTGTCCCCATTGCGAGCAATATTAAGACCGCGACCATAGCCAGAGGTATGGCAGAGCCACGCTTTTTTAATTTAAGCAGATTGTTCATATTTTTGGATTCCGCTTAAAACACGCCGATACCTGCAATTCAAAAACTTTATGCTAATAAGGCAAGTATCAATAACACCTTCATCTCCCAATTGTGTTGCCTCTGCATGTTACTTTATTTTATAGGCGAAGCCTTTATATCTTCAATTGATAACTTCGGGCTGCCCTCATACCACCGCTCTATTACGAAGGATACTCCCTCGTCTTCTATGCTGACTTCTCTCAGAGCTTCATCGTAGTAGTAATTACCGCCGGCCTTGAATTCAAAGCTGTTGGCAACGATAGCGCCATAAACGTCTCCGTTTGCATATAGATCAACATCTGCATTTGGAGCATAGATTACTCCTGTCCATTCGTTCTTTGCCTTGATGTCGAAGCTCTGTGTACTTGTGCCTGTGCCGTACAATTGGATTGTCGTGGGATCCTTAGTGGGATCTTCAGTACCTATACTTGCGCCATTGCCGGAGACAATGTTTCCGTCTATGTACAAAGTCAAAGTCGAGTTGTCCCTTACAATAATCTCGCATGACTGGCCGAGGTCGATATCTCCGGTAATGTACAGGACAACATCTCCGCCGTCTATTTCCAATATTCCCGCCGTGCTGGCCTGTTTCAAAGCAATGCTGCCATATTGGCCGCTGTCCGCAGGGGTGATTGTTACGATTTCGCCCATGGCGGTGATATCAAGCCCCGTATCGAGCAGTGTCGCCGGAGGTGTTATTGTTGGTAAGGGATCATTTTCTGTTCCTCCGAGCTGATCCCCGGTAGTTGCACCCAGGTCTTTTATAACAGTATCCGGATTACCGCCAAGCCCAACGAGAACGTCGCCCTTTACATTTACGCCACTATTGAGAACTACCATCGAGTCCGCAGTACTTTGTGTACCAATATTTACCTTGAATTCGGTATCAAGGGGGTCTTGGGAGTTATATCCATCGATGGTTGTTCCGGATTTCAATATCAAACTTCCTTTTGTTAGAATCGCATGCTCGAATAATCCCTGCAACCCTATTGTTGCATATACTGTTCTTTCGGCATTGTCGGCACTTCCAACCGCTGCCATAATAAAGCCGTTAGCAAGATCACCTGTAACGTCATAAGTGTAAGTAGCGTCACTATAGAGCAGGCTTGTCTCTCCTACCGTTGGCAGAGAACTGCTTGACCAGGGTTTAACCTGCAGTTTTTGGTTCATTTGATATAGAGCCATTGTCAGGCCTGTATCGGCTGCACATCGAGCTGTTATATCCGAAGTAGTTCGTGTGGAAAAGGTACGGCTGTTCAGGCCCATACGGAGAAGCCCTGTTCCCATTGCGAGCAATATTAAGACTACAACTATGGCCAGCGGTATGGCCGAACCTCGTCTTTTTGATTTTAGCAGCTTTTTCATACTTACCTCCCTTTCTTTGTTAGGAGAAAATGTTGTTAGTTGTTCGTAACTGCTGATGTTATAAGTGTGTTTGTCTGTGTTCCATTATCAAGTTTAAGTACCATTTGAATTGACCGGCCAAGTTGTTCGAACGTGCAACTGGATACATTCTCACAGACAGTTTCGGTTGTTAATGTTGACGTAGGATTCAGTTGGCCGTACTCAATATTCAGTGTACCTCCGGCTGTATAGAAACGTGCGTAGCGGTCAACGACTGTAGATGCATCACTTGCGTGGTAATAGACCTCGACCCAACTGCCGGCGGAATCGATCAGGAACTTTTCTCTGCTTGCCTTGCGCAATACTGCATCAAACTTTCTCCTTGCAACATAGCCGTCTGTGACGACATCGGAGTAAACACGATTATACATGTAGTTCCAGCCGCGCTGGCCGTCAACTAAGGCCATGCCGATAGCAAGTACGACAAAAATCATAATTGCCATGGCTGTGATCAACTCTGTAAGCGTAAAGCCTCGTGAAGCTGTTAATCTTTTTTTCATTATCGTATTCTCCCTCTGCCGTTATAAGGCATAGGTTGTGAACTGAAAAGTTTTATCAACGTCATTAAGGTTGCTCTGTCCCTGCTGTCGCTGTGCCCAGGCGACAATGATATTCAAGGCCCTCAATCCGGCGCTAACGTCATTCCACGATAAAGTTATATAGAAGTTGGCGTTATTTACAGTAGCGGTATAGCTTCCCAGAAGGGTGAAACCTGCAGGCTCGGTAAGGCCGCTGCTTGCTGTGATGGTCAGGTCTGGACTTAAATATGCTACCGGGTCATAAGTTTCTGTACCTCCGAGACCCCGCCAATTTTCGCAGAGCATCAGTCCGATTCTGGAGGCGGTTATCTTTGCGGCAGCTTTTTTTGCGTCCAAAGCGGAATAATATCTAAAATTGGTGGTTCCGATAAGTGCCGCTATAATGATAGTCATCGCAATCATTATGCCGACTAATGAGAATCCGCTGCGACACCGAATTTTGCGTGTTTTTAGGATCATTTTACGCTCCTCACTTTTCAAAAGGCCCGGGCTATTAAGAAAGTTCCGTCTTTTTGCCCTCCGAGCTGTTTTTAGGTATCGAGTATCTGATTATTATCAGGCGATGTACCTGCAAATCTCAAATCCTGGTGCTTTTACGAGCTATCTCGACACAAGGTTTTAATCGACATAAATTGCCATTAGGTTTACATAAAAACTATGTCATTCAACTGATGTCAATTAATCCCGCAAGCTGTTTGAGCAAACGCTGTACAGCTCCCATTGTTAAAGGCTGTAAGCATGATATCAAGTGTATAAGCCTCTTCATCCCCCACATTCTTCACTGTTTAAAGTATAGCACAACAAACAACTAAGCCAAATAATTACAAGCCTTTCCGATAACATGCAATGTTTGAGGAGAATGTCAAATTACAGTTCGTTATTAAAACAACACTTTAGGTTGGTCCGATATTTGTATGCCTCAGACTGCATTAATAAGCATTGCGAAGAAGAATGCTTCGGTCATTAACATAACACTGCAGCGTCCGGGAAAATCATCGAAATATTACAGTAAAAAATGATACCGCTAATTTGCTCTCTGAGGCCTATGGTCTTCAGGGGATTGTATTTCTTCTTGTTCCTGTTTTAGGGGTGAAACTATCGAAGTGACTTTGGAGGCAAATTCAGAAATTGTCAGAGGTGGCGGTTTTTGCTGTACGGCCTGGGTTAGATTGTCGCTGTCAGCCTCTGCGGCGATGATGGCCTTTTGCACGGCCTGCTCGGCGGGTTCGTCTGTAAGTGCACGTAGGTAAATAGAAGAGGAGGACTGCTGCTCTACCCAAACCAATTTCTCTCGAATCAGTTCCAGAAGTGCAAGAAATAATCCGACTAATGCAAGGCGATTGTTTCTGGCCTCGAAAACACGCCCGAAAGTCAACGAGCCTTCTGTTTGAAGCCGATGTAAAATTTCTATCTGATATAAATCAATGGGCGTATCGTCTGTGATATGGCTGATGTCGCCGATTGTCCCGGTGGCCTTGCATACTGAATCAAAGGCTTCGAGCAGGTCCCAGATGCTGACCTGTTCAATATCAACCTCGGGCTCGGCAGTCGGCTTTAGCTGCTCGACAATAGTGCCGGGACGAGGGAAGCGTTCTTGTTGTTCGTCAGCGGCGGCATTAAGAAGATTAGCGGCATCCTTGAACTTTTTATACTCCAGAAGCTGACGGATAAGCTCTGCGCGGGGGTCATCCAGGTCATCTTCTCCGAGCAGACCGGACTCAGATTCTACTTTCGGTAGAAGCATCGCGGATTTTATCTGCATCAATGTTGCCGCCATAACTAAAAAGTCGCCGGCCAGGTCAATGTCAAGACTTTTGAGTATTTCAATGTATTGGATGTATTGGTTGGTTATTTTAGCGATGGAAATATCGTAAATGTCCACCTCTTCTTTGCGGATCAAATACAAGAGCAAATCCAGAGGCCCAGCGAATATATCAAGATTTACACGGTAGTCGGCCAATTATTGCTCCTGTTCTTTTTGCGATTCCAAAATCTCTCGTGCCTGCTGAGCTTTGCTTTCGGGAACTTGCAGTTCCGGACCTTCTACGGCGGGAAGCGAAAATATATTTGAAGCATCCTCACCGGTTGCAACTGCTTCAATTCCATGATCAGCGAGCAATTGCTTAGCCATTTCAGCTTCTATATAACTTGGAAACTCTGCGATTGTAACAAGTTTATCATCCATAATTACTTCCTCAATTACTTCCTCAAGCCTACGGCCTGGCGGGCTTTTTCGAGCGTTTCACCGGCCACTGCTTTTGCCCGTTCGGCGCCGTTGGCAAGGACCTCTTTAACATAGTTTATATTGTTTTCAAGCTCGGCTCTTTTCTGTCTGAACGGCTTGAAATAATCTGTCACAAGCTCTGCGAGGCGTTTTTTTGCATGGCCGTAACCCATACCGCCGTTTCGGTATTTGTTTTCCCATTCGCCTAATTCCTCCGGCGATGCTACCAGCTTCAAAAGCGCAAAGACATTGCATTTATCAGGGTCCTTGGCATCTTCAACCGGGGTGGAATCGGTAACTATTTTCATAATCTTCTTTTTGGCGATTTTCTCAGGCTCGAAGATTTCGATGGTATTTCCATAACTTTTACTCATCTTTCGACCATCGACACCCGGGACGATGGCTACGGATTCGATGATGTGTTCTTTTGGAACGGTGAATACCTCGCCGTATGTGTTATTGAATCGGATTGCTATATCGCGTGTAACTTCGATATGCTGTTTCTGGTCGGCGCCGACTGGGACAAGCTCGCTGTTATAAATAAGGATGTCTGCTGCCTGGAGGACTGGATATGTGAACAGGCCATGATTAGGGCTTAAACCCTGAGCGACTTTGTCCTTGTAGCTCGTACATCTCTGCAACAGGCCCACAGGGGTTATACAGGACAGCAGCCAGGTCAGCTCCGTAACCTCCGGCACATCGGATTGTCGCCAGAAAACGGTTTTTTCGGTATCGAGACCCAAAGCGATATAATCCATTGCAACGTCAAGAGTATGACCGGCGATCTCGTCGGGCGTTGGGTGGCTCGTAAGCGCATGGTAGTCGGCAATGAAATAAAAAGAATCATGCTCCGCCTGCAACTGGAGGTGCTGACGCATGGCCCCGAAAAAGTTACCTATGTGAAGTTTGCCTGACGGTTGTATGCCTGATAGAACCCTCAAAATTAAGCTCCTGTCCCAAAACCCATAAATATATCACCGGAAACGTAAAACATTCCTGATAAAAATAACGGTATTGATGACAGTTGTCAATCATTTAGAATCAAGAATATAGACAGCCTCTGTAAATCCTTACTTTATTGCTTTTACCGGTTGTCCATTCTTGTGCCGTGATATGTCCTCAGTACGTATTCAAATTTCTTTGCCGACCTTGGCTTGAGTTCTAAAGTGAATTTAACCGTATCCATGTCCACTTTCTCGAATTCACCAAAGCCTCCCCTTCTGGTCAGCTTCCAGATAGATGTATTGAAATTTCGCTTAATCTCGACCTTAACGCCAATGTCGCGGGTATTTTTAACTTCGATGTCAAATGTTCTAATCTCGTCCCAGCCGGAGACATTACCTCGCCTGTCAAATTCGTAATTGTCTGTTTTGTAGTCCATTAGCTTAGGTTTGACAACAACGTCGGTAACCGCGCCAATATTAAGCTCTACGTCCTCATCCACAGGGACATACTTAAACGAAGACTGTCCTGTATAAGATAAGTGCCCCTCATTGCCGGCGTTTCGATAAACCTTAAGCATCCCTCCGGGGATTGGAGTTTCACCTAATTCGTGCTCTGTATCGTTCTTAAAGCTGAGGAACCGGACCACCGAGCCGCCGTATCGTCTTTCTTCGTATTTATAAAGGTTTACGACCGGAACTTCGTCAACCTCGAAGCTTAGCAGCCGTTTAGACCACCCGGTCGGTATCGTCTCTTTGCCCTCAATCGTATAGAGAAAATACTCGCTTAATCCTTCTTTCATGATTTCCTTTGGCTGCATAGCAGCCGCGTCGGCTTCTCTTACCATCATTGAAAGTGATTTTTGTATCCCCCTCGGGCCTCTTCTTGGAGCCGACGCCATTGGCGGTGCAATTGCTTCACCTGGTCTGCCATAAGGGTATTGTCGTCGGGCCAGCTCAGCTATCTCATCGAGAATATGGACTTTGCCAACTATCAGGCGGGTCTGAGCGTTCTCATAATCTTCGCCGCTGTTGTTGGTTACCCGTACATAGCCCTGCAGGCGCATCGTCTCTTCGTTTTCTGTAAGCGTGCCCATATAAAACGCTCGCCAGCTTAATCCGCTGGTCAGGTACGAAATCTCTACCGGCACTTTGCCGCTTACACCGCTTTCGATGTTCCACAGTCCCAGATTTCTTACCCTTGGTGGAAAAGTTAAATCCGCGATGTCAATTTTATCTGCGTTGGCCCTGGGCAGCATTTCCAGGCTCGTCGGGTCGATAAGTGTATTGGCCCAGGAAAATTGCAGCTTGTTTTTCCCATCTTTCAGCGTAAGCGCCCTGCTTTCACGCACCAACGTCATATCCGCCGAGTTATAAATCGTAAGTTGTACCGTGTCCCGTGTAGGCAGTGTTACCAAATCGATCTTTGCCATGCTTGTACCGGCCATCAAAACGATTATAAGTAATATTAATATTGAGCGTTTCATTTTATAGCCCTCTTTGCTATTATTTTTGCATCCTTTGTAATTTATCGCCGCCAATTATCTTCTCTTGTTCCGTGATAGGTTCTCAGCACGTACTCAAATTTCTTTGCCGACCTTGGCTTGAGTTCCAGGGTGAATTTGACGGTATCCATGTCAACTTTATCAAATTCGCCAAAGTCTCCGCTTCTGGTCAGCTTCCAGTAGGATGTGTTGAAGTTGCGTTTAACCTCGACTTTTACGCCAATGTCGCGGGTATTTTTAACTTCAATTTCAAATGTACGAATCTCGTCCCAGCCGGAGACGTTACCTCGCCTGTCGAATTCATAATTGTCTGTCTCGAAGTCCATCAGCTTGGGCTTGACAACAATGTCCGCAACCGCACCAAGATTAAGCTCTACGTCCTCATCCACCGGGATATACTTAAACGAAGATTGCCCCGTATAAGATAAATGCCCCTCATCACCGGCGTTTCGATAGACCTTAAGCATCCCGCCGGGGATTGGGGTATCGCCTAATTCGTGCTCTTTATCATTCTTGAAGCTGAGGAATCGAACCACCGAGGCGCCGTAACGTTCTTCTTCGTACTTGTAAAGATTTACCAACGGCACTTCGTCAACCTCGAAACTAAGCAGCCGTTTCGACCAGCCTGTCGGTATCGTCTCCTTGCCCTCAATCGTATAAAGAAAATACTCGCTCAGTCCCTCTTTTGTAATTTCTTTTGGCCTCATGGCAGCAACTTCTGATTCTCGTAACATCATTGAAGTGTCCATTGGGCCTCTTATTGGGCCTCTTCTGGGAGCTGGCGCCATTGGCGGTGCAATTCCTTCACCCGGTCTGCCATAAGGATACTGCCGCCGGGCTAATTCTGCTATCTGGTCAAGTATATGCACTTTGCCGACAATCAGGCGGGTCTGGGCGTTCTCATAATCTTCGCCGCTGTTGTTGGTTACCCGTACATAACCCTGCAGGCGCATCGTCTCTTCATCTTCTGTAAGCGTCCCCATATAAAACGCTCGCCAGGAAAGTCCGCTGGTCAGGTACGAAATCTCAACCGGCACTTTACCGCTTACACCGCTTTCGATGTTCCACAGTCCCAGGTTTCTTACCCTTGGTGGAAAAGTCAAATCTGCGATGTCAATTTTATCCGCGTTGGCCTTAGGCAGCATTTCCAGGCTCGTCGGGTCGATAAGTGTATTGGCCCAGGAAAATTGCAGCTTGTTTTTCCCATCTTTCAGCGTAAGCGCCCTGCTTTCACGCACCAACGTCATATCCGCCGAGTTATAAATTGTAAGCTGCACCGTGTCGCGTGTAGGCAGTGTAACCAAATCGATCTTGGCCTGACCGGCTCCGGCCATTAAAACGATTATGAGTAGTGAAAATATTATACGTTTCATTTTACAGCTCCTTTATTTTGGAACGGTTCTAAGGTTTTATTATCTTCTTAACGGCTGTACCATCGTAGGCATCGGCCTGGTATTTGCACTCACACCCGGCCGAAGATTACGCCGATTGTAATGCATCGTCAGTTCCTTCGTGGCTGGCCCATTCTCTGTGCGGGCGGGTAGTTTAATCTCAAATTCAAGCGTAGTGGCGTTCTTTTTCTTGTATTTCATGTTGCATTTTCTCATGTCCCACTGGCCGGGTATGTGCTGTATCATTGTAAGCACCGCCGGGCTGTCCTTGAAATTCTCGATCTTTGCCGTGATGATTTCATTAGTGTCGTAAAGAACCAGCTTCGGAGTTCTGTCGTTGTTGAATCGCTTGTTTATCTGGGTTTCCTCCATTTTACGCTGAGTAACAACAATGTCCCTGCTGTCGCCGATATACAGTTCCGTCTTCTCGCCGACCGGTACCATTGAAGTTACATCTTCACCAAGAAAAATAGTGCTCTCATGCCCGTCATCCTGGAAGATTCGTGCCTTGCCGCCCCAGAGGGAGAATTCGCCTAATCCGCTTTGGGAATTATTGACAATTCGATAGCTTACCGGAATACCCACATTTCTGTTTTCTAATTGTTCCGGGTCCCACGGCAGCTTGCCCGCATCGAACGTCCAGATTTTTGTAATAGGCACCTTCGCAGCTTTTAGAAACAGCATCTGCTTGGTCTCCTCATGGTCGATGCCCTGCTCGAACGACTCTCCATAATCCAGAAGCACCCGTGCCTTTTCGAAATCCTCGCCGGAGAAATTCCGCAGCACTAAGTAGCTTTTCAAATCAACCGTAGTCTCGGCCTTGTCGGCTATTGCTTTATAAGTTATCAGCCTGTCGATATTACTCAGCAGATAACTGATTCGAACCTTCTCGGCATAGTCGCCATCGCTGCTGATTTCCCAGACAAGGGCCGCCTCATTAGGCGGATAACTCACATTCAGAAGCGTTACGTTCCCGGGATGCTCGAGCGCCTGAAGCCGGATTGAGTCGGCGTCGATAGAGACCGCCTTCCAGGAAAAGTCCACCTTGTTAAGCCCTTTTTGCAGCGTCAGAACGCGCTCTTCTTCTATCAATGTCGCCCTCGGATTATCTAAGCGAATCACCGTCGCCGCCCGCTCGGGAAGCGCAACTAATTTGATCCGCCCTTGAGAGACCGCACTTACCATCATCAGCAGTACAATTGCCATTAGTTTGTTTCTTTTACCGTTCATAATTCAATCTCCTAAAAATTGTTTTTTGCTTTTTTGTGCTTATTACTTAATTTTCAGTTATTTCCAGCTAATACATTTTCCCGCATACCGTGATACGTCGTAACCGTATATTCGAACGCCTCCTTGCTTTTGGGTTCAGGATTTAAGTTAAAGCGAGCATGAGTAGCATCATACTTTTCATAAGCAGCATCGGCCTGCAACGTCCAGTACGCCGTGTTAAAGCCGCGGGTAACCTCAATCTCTATCGGCAGTTCACGGGTATTAATAATCTCGATTTTCCACGTCCGTATCTCATCCCATCCGGCAACGTTGCCCCTCCTGTCGAACATATAATTATCGGTCTTGAAATTCATCAGTTTCGGCTCAACCTTTACTAATCTGGCCGGGCCAAGATTTAACTCAACTTCTTCATCCACCGGAATATATTTGATATTCGTCCCGCCCACGTATGACAAAAAGCCTTCACTGTCCGCCTTACCGTAAATTTTCACTGTCCCATTCGGTATCGGCGTTTCGCCCAGGTTATGCTCTTCATCGTTTGCAAACTTAACGAACCTTATTGTCTGATTGCCCCAGCGATCCTCATCATATTTATATAAACTATCAACTTCGATATCTTCTACATCGAACGACAGCAGTCTCTTGCCCCACTGGTTCGGTATAGTCTCGGTCCCCTCAATCGTATAAAGAAAATACTCGCTGAGCCCTTCTTTCCTTATTTCCTTGCGGTTGAATCTCATGTCCAAGAATAGCTCACTTGATGTCGGGATATCTCCCAACAGCGGCACTTTGTCCCCGTCCATGTCACCTACGTCTCCGTTATAGCTCTCATATCGTAGTATCCCCGGCCTGTTATATGGATACTGACGTTTAGCTAATTCTGTTATCTCGTCAAGTATATGAACATTGCCGACAATCAGTCTCGTCTCGGCCTCTTCATAATCCTCTCCGCTGCTATTGTTTACTCGCACATAACCCTGCAATTGCATCGTCTTTTCATCTTCAGCGAGAGTTCCCATATAAAACGCCCGCCAGGAAATACCGCTCGTGAAATACGTTATCTCGAACGGTACCTGGCCGCTGACTTCTGAATGTATGAGCCAGCGGCCAAGCTCACGCAGCCTCGCTGGAAACACTAATTGTTGAATATCAATCTTATCTCCCTGCGCCAACGGCTCAAGTGACAACGACGTCGGATCAATCAAAGTATTGGCCCACATAAACTGAAGCCAGTTCCACCCCTTCTTCATAGTCAAATTCCGCCGCTCCCGCACTAACGTCATATCAGCGGAATTATAAATCGTAAGCTGCACCTTCTCTCGTCTCGGCAGAGTAACTAATTCTATCGCACTTGCCGGTGCAAAGGGCGGCTGCTCAGATATTGCATCATCCGAAGTTTTACCCTTCGTTGCATACATATCCGCCGCCTCTTCCATAGGTGCCATCGAAAGTGTCGCCTTCCTTGGCGTGTCATTTTTTTGTACAGCCCTGGCCTGTGTAATCTCCGGTGTGCTTGCGGCTTCCATCTCTGCTACCGATATCGGCCCTCTCGCAACTTCCCGTTGCTTTGTCCCATCCTCGCTCAACTGATTAGCAACCAGCAGCAACCCCACTACCAGCACCGCCGCTGCCGAACTCATCCAAATCGGCTTCTTAAACCAGGCAATTCTTTTCAGTACAGGTTTGCCGGCCTGCTCTGTAACACGAGAAATCAAATCCTCGGAAATCTCTACCTTCTCGCCTAATAAATCCAGGGCCGAATATTTGCGCTGCAATTTCTCCAGATCTCTCCGGCATTGGCAGCAGCCTTCTATATGCTCGGCCGCTTCCTTCATCCCGGCATCTGAGGCCAGTTTGAACTGGTATTCGATAAGCTCTTTTTCTGTAAGATGATGTTTCATTTTATTTATCCCTAAAGGACTACCCCTGAACATCAGGTAATTTTTGCCCTAAAGTCTTAAGTGCCCTGAACATTTGTGTTTTCACCGTGCCGACAGAGCATCCTAAAACCTTCGCCACTTCCGGGTAACTAAGCTGCTGATAATAGGCCAGCACAAGCGTTGCACGCTGCCTCGAAGGCAGAGACATAACGGCATCTCTGACCTGCCGGACCTGCTCGGCTTTTGCCGCCTCCTGCGATGGCTCATGCGAATTGTCCGCCAGCGCAACGCTGCTCAGCTCTTCGCTGTCGGCGTCATTGCAATCGAGTTTCTGATTCAGCGATACCATTCGTTTCCCTTTGCGCCTCCGCATACCATCGATAGCCGCATTTGTCGCAATCCTGAAAAGCCAGCCCTTAAATTGGCTGCCTCGAAATGTATGGGCTTTTTCATGTACACGCTTAAAGGTCTCCTGAAAAAGGTCCTCAGCTTCATGGCGATTCCGGCTCATTCGTGTTAAATATCCCAACAAACCGTCCCCGTATCGGCGTACAAGCTCACCAAACGCCTTCGGGTCGCCCTTACAATGGGCTTCTATCAGACTTTTATCGGTGCTTTCCATTGAGGCCATATTACTCCAGCTATCTGTATAAACGGCTATCGTAGCTTATCGGTTGACAAATAATGAAGGAATTTTTACGTAAAAATGTGAGTTTATTGATGCTGTATGCCGCCAGAGATTCTCCGCTTGCATAATTGGCTTCCACATCGCCATTTCTCCCCCCTGGTAAATCGATATGACTTCCGCTGTATATTTTATCTATTTCGGTTTTGGCACCGGCTTATCCATCGCCCAGAAAACAGCGTTGATAAGCATCTTGCGAAACTGCGCATTGTTAAAGTCATCCGGATGGCCCAATGATGAATAAAAAACTCGTGACCTCTTATACCTGTTGGTCCACGCCACCGGCTCAGGCTCCTTATCGGGGATAGTGCCAATCAGCAGCCGGGTTGTTGAACGTTCAAGCGGTCGTACCTCGTACAGTGAACCATCACTTATAAACGGCAGTTGCACCCCGGCCAGTATCGGATGCTTTTTAGCCTTGGCCGCTAAAGTAACCGTGCATTTTGGCCCGCTGCCGTGATGGCTGTGGTAGTTTCCCCCTAATATATCGGGATCGAGCTTTGCCCATTCGGCATAACCCTCCGGCGCATTTCCGCGAGTATCAAAAGCATGGCTGGCGGTCCGCAATCCGATTAACGGCCTGCCGCTGTTCATATAGTTGCGGAAATATTTCATCTGCCCGGCCGGCAGTGCCCTGCGCCGCGCAAACAGCACCGCCAAATCCGCATTAGTAAGCGCCTCCATACCCGGAACGTAGTGTCGCCCCGGATCGTTTTTGTCTGTACTGCCCTGTAGCACCTCGCAGTACAACCCGTATTTCGTTTTAAGCTCGTTTGCAAATTCGGGAAGCGTCTCGGCTGACCCATATTCGCTCTCAGCCGCAATAAAAACCACTCGCGGCCGCTTATCATTCTTAAAGCAAAATTGCGGCCGTCCCGTAAGTATCGATGATGTAACAGTCGGGCACACATACTTTTCTACATGTTCGACCACCAGGTCCGTACCCGTAAAATGGCTGACAACCGGGCGCATCCGTGAGTTGTACATCGTATCGGTCATATCGCGCATCAACACAACGTTCTTGCCGTACCTCGACATATTCCGCAGCCCGAAAGGACGCCCGAGTACGCACATATTGGTATGCACACCCATAATAATAACATTCTCGATATCTCGCTGCTCTAACAGGTTCCAGATTTCCACACCCGAGTCGCTGATAGCATCCTGTTTGCGAATCTCGATTGCTCCTACCTGCTTGCTCCAGGCCGAGCGCTGTTTACACTGAGGCCGGCAGTCACAACCCCCGTCCGAATGGTCGATGGGGTATCCTAAAGTATCTTCATTATCATCAATCCAGTTGCGCCATTTACTGATATCGCCGGGCAAATTCGCCGCCTTTGGCGCATTCTGCGCAATCTTCCGCCCCGGATGGTCCTTATAAAAATCCACCGTCCCGCTCGGAGCATGAATTATCAGCACGCCTCTATTTCTCGCTCTGCGAACAATCCTGTTCATCCGCGGCGCAAGCTCCCCGACCCTGCTCGTCGCCCCCTTGCACCAGTGCAGGTCCCACATATCACAGATTATAATAGCTGTCTGCTCAGTGTCCCATTCCATCTTCTTTCGCACGACCCTGAATCGACCCGTCCCGTCGGATAGCGCCTCGCGGCTACGAGCATCAAACACCAGCTTCTTCCCTAACCCGCGCGCCCCCTCAGCCCGCATCAATGAATAATGGCAAACTAATAAACCTGATAATAGTATGCAAATAAAAGTGAATTTCACGAATCGTCGCCTCTTCATAATAAATTGCCTCCTTCAACATAAGCAGCAAATCTTAACAGCACAGCTTCTAAGTATTCCGTAATATGTTATCACAGAATTGACCAAAATACAACCTTATTACTCACCTGCCCGCCTACTACCATCGAAGCTGCTGAAGTTTTTCCTTTGTGCGAATGAACTTAACGGTGCCGTCGTTTAAGAGTACACACCCGCCCTTTGGCTCGTAGTTGCCGAAAGTAAACAACTCATGCCCACCGACTATTTTGGTTGGTCACTGTTACGCTTGGTATGATATCTGTACAGTGTTTCTCTCCATGATTTTTCCCAGTCCTGTCGAATAAAGCCCGCTAGTTCCCAGCGTCCATCTTGTTGAATTAACGCAAAACTAAAGATGTCTCCTGAGGGAAAGAGTGCAAAACACTCGTAATAGCCAGGTGTGCTGTCAACTATGAAAAGTTTACATTTGCCGCCAAGCTGAGGTTTATATTCTTCGAATCTCTCAAGAACCGCTGGTGATACAGAACCTTCTTCAGGATTGTAAGTGCCTTCGAAAAGCGAGATCATAGTGTGGTAAAAGAAGTAGGTAGCTTCCATTCTTGGCTGGCCATATTCTTTTGCCTTGTTGATCCTAATCGAAATATAAAAAGCATGTCCGATTAGGCAACCAACAACAAAAGCAACCGCAGCCGTTAAACATAACCGTTGTAATGATTTATTCATAGTAATTACTCCTAATCCTCTCAAATTCACTCTGCAAGTTATCTCTCAGGATATAGATGACCTTGGGCTTAGAATCCTTGGTATTTACTGCTCATTTTAAATACCTTTTACTTTGGGAACAAACGTACGAATACGACGCCGTGTCTTGGTACTTTGGCCTTGAACTGATTCTTATAAGTGCCTAAATCTTTTTGACGCCAGAGGTCACGAATTCGCTGCGGGCCTGTAATGCCGAGGTCTTCCCATGTGATAGCAATTTCGCTCTGGCTTTCGGCGGTATTGAAAAGGCCCACTGCCTTCGAGCCGTCTTCCATGTCCTTGGCCATAATAAAATAATCTTCGGTATCTTCGATTATAGGGGCCTGAATACCGAGCGGGTCCTGGTTAATCTTGATGACCTCTGCATTACAAAGGATATTGAGCGTAAACTCATCGAGCTTTTCCATATCGCCGGAGAATATCAAAGGTGCCGCCATCAAACACCACATCGACATATAAGAATACTGCTCGTTAGGCGTCAGCGTGGTGAGTGTCCCCACAGCCTGTTTGTGCGCATTGCCCACCCAGCCGATAAGGATATAATCCGGGTCGTTCCATTGCCCCGGCTTGGCGTTTTCCCAGTGCTTTGCGTTGCTAAGGCCGATGTGATAAAATCCCGGCAGTTCGGCCCCTCTTGCAAGGCCCAAATCGCCCGTTGTCCGCCAGCAGTTTCCACCGACCGACCCTGCCCATTCCCATACATCGCCCATTCCATACTGGCAGAGATTAAAGACGATGTCACGTTCGAGATTTTTCAGAATATCACCCATCTTGCGATACGGTTTCTGCATCCGTTCGAGACCTTCGCCATTTGCGACCCGGCCGTAGGAGCACCAGTCATATTTCAAAAAGTCAAAGCCCCACTCGGCAAACTTTTCCGCGTCAATCTGCTCATGCTGATACGTACCTGTGTACCGCTGACAGGTTTGCGGCCCCGGCGAGGTATAAAGCCCGGCCTTGAGCCCTTGATAGTGGATGTAGTCCGCCAGCGCCTTCATATCGGGAAAGTAAGCGTTGGAATTAATCGCGCCGTCTGCATCGCGAATTTCGCCGGCCCTCATCGGGTCTTCGTCATTCGGCTCAACCATCCAGCAGTCGTCGATATTAACATACTGATAGCCGAAATCCGCCATGCCTGAATCTATCATAGCATCGGCGGCCCGCCGTATATGCCCGTCTGTTACACGGGCGTAATGAATATACCAGCTATTCCAGCCCATCGGCGGTGTAAGCGCCAACGAGTCCCCAACAACAATTGTAAAAGCCTTTTGCATCGACCCCCGGCTGTTAGCGGCTTTGAGAGTAACGGTATATTCACCTCGCTGCTCAGGTGCGGTGCCTCTGATGATACCGGTCTCTGAGTCTAAATATAATGTTTCGGGCAGATTCTCTGCACTGAAAGTAATTGGTCTCTTTCCGGTACAGGGAATGCGATAAATGAACGGCCTCCCCGCTCGGCAGCCATAAACCTTCGGCCCGTTTATACGCGGCAATGGGCCGGGCTTGGGTGTAAGGATTACCTTTTTCTCATTTATCACCGGCGCATCAATCGCCTCTGGGTCTTTTCCGGCAACGATGAAAGCCGCCTGTGCCCAGTTTGCATGGTCATGACTTGTACTGTCCCCCGCCGCATCGACCACCAGCTTCATTATTTTACAGCCGGTAAGGTCCACATCGACGTATTTTGCCTTTTCACCTACTTTGATAACACCGCTGTCATATAAGCGTTTTCCATCTGCGTATATCTTAAAACGTATGCTCCCTGCCTTGCCCTCAACTTCATCATCGACGCCTACATAAGCCGAGAATCTCCGGCAGGAACTTTTAAGGTCCACATGCATAAGGCTGTTGGCATGTGTGCCTACACCATTTTCGAACTGAAGGCCGCCAATGCGGAGTGGTTTACTCTGGATTGATTTGTCCTTCTGAGGTGTGTTCCAGCCGGACGTCATCTTTTCCAGATTCAGTGATGACAGCCACACTGTTCGCTCAGGCTGATTAGATTTGATGATTGAATTGCAGCCGCAGAGACCTGCAATAAAAACCGCACAAATTACCTGCGGGATAATGACTGAAACAGCGTTTTGTTGACGAATTCTAATCATCATAATGCTCCTTAACAATTTGTGTGTGCTTTTGTTGGGATTATGAAAATCTAAAGCATAGCCAGCCAGCCGCCATCTACATAGATGATTTGCCCGGTAATAAAATCGCCAGCTTTTGAGGCTAACATAACTGCCGCTCCAGCAAGGTCTTCAGGCTTTCCCCATCGGGCAAGCGGAGTCTTTGCAAGGACCCACTTGTTAAATTCATCGTCATTAACCAAAGGTTTTGTCAGTTCGGTGTCGATATAGCCGGGCCCGATGGCATTCACGTTAATATTGTATTTCGCCCATTCCACGGCCAACGTTTTCGTAAGCATAAGCAGCCCGCCTTTACTGCTTGCATAAGCCGCGGTTGTGGGCCTTCCGCCGTGGCACGTAAGTGAGCCGATATTGATAATCTTGCCGGCTTTTTCAGCCTGCTTTCGGTGGCGGCAGAAGGCCTGCGAGATTACGAACGAAGCGGTAAGATTCACCTCGATAACATGGTTCCACGTCTCCAGGTCAACATCTTCGCTCGGCCCGCGAATGGTCGTACCGGCACAGTTAACGAGAATATCGATGCCCTTTGTTTCAGCGGCAATATTCTCGAAAAGGGCTTCTATCTCTTTTATATCGCTAAGGTCAAAGGGATAGGTCGATACTTTTTTGCCGGTATCGGTTTGAATTTGCCGGGCTGCGTTTTCGAGCTGCTTTTTGGTTCGGGCAATGATTGCAACGTCGGCTCCGTGTTCGGCCAGGCCTTTTGCCATCGCAAGGCCGATGCCTCTGCTGCCGCCGGTAACCAGTGCCGTTTTGCCTGCTAAGTTAAATAGTTCGCTTTTCATAGCTAAATAATAAACCAGAAAAGCCGAAAAATAGCAAGCCCCAAAGCCGCGATCAGTTATGCGATGTCGGCCACCGGCAGCACAAAACACTGATAATTAAGGTATCAGGCATCCAAATTCACCCAAATTTCGGCATGGTTCAGAACAGGGTAACACTTTTCTATGCTCTACAAGTTACCATTTTCTCCGCAACTCCTGTTTTAATAGACTGTTATGATTGTTCGTGGCCATTGCAGCAGCTTGAAAAGTGTTACCTTTGGGCATATGAAATTGAACCAGGCCCAAATTTCAGTCAAAAACGCTCACTGTTAAAAACAAAAATATAAATTTTTAATATTTTTTATCTCCTTTCTAAACAACGACTTACGAGCAATGAACCACAAAAAATCTCTGAATTTTCGACTCAAAACTGCACACTGCTCTAATTATAGAGGGAGTGTTTTTTACTCCCGGCTAAGGAGTTTTGAATTTGAGTCATTTAGATTTTGATATTGTTTAGGATTTAGAGTTTATGATGCATAAGCAATACGCTACCCGCTGGAGTTTACCCCCGATGTTAGCTCACTTGCTTTTCTGTCGGGGGCTATACGCTGTTTTGCGCTCTACAACTGTAGAGAACTCTCTACAAATCACCCCTTTTTATGCAAAACAAAGCCAATGTCAAGTAGCCCTAAAATAACGTAAGCTCTTTTGTGACAAGTAAATACGAGTAATTAGACATTTGGTAATTCAGACAAAACAAACCCAATTAAAGCCAATTCAAACCCAATACAAAGCCAATTAAAGCCAAAACAAACCCAATTCAAACCCAATTTAGAATTAAACCCGATGGAGTAGGCTTCATAATTTGAAGGGGTGAACTTAAATGAAGGGTTTTTACTTGACGTCAGAGCGGCTTATATGGTATAGATAGTATGAATTAAGCTTGTGCCTGAGGGGTAATGGCATCTGTGCCTTTTGAGGCTTCGAAGCGGGCGCAATATCTATGGTTTTTCGAATATGAGGAGGAATTCGTATGTGTGGTACGGATTTTCACTTGAAACTTTGCATTTCAATCATCAATTTATATTTACTTGTTAAAGGAGGACAGTTATGTGCAGAAAAATGATTTATTTGTTAGCTATTGTTTTAGTGCTGGGCCTGTCAGGTATGGCGAGCGCTGAAGAAGGTCTGCTCGGTGAGTATTATCACGGAAGTGCCGGAGATCCCTGGGATGATTTGGTGATGACGCGCCTGGACCCGACGGTGGATTTTGCCTGGGGTAACGGCTCGCCGGAGCCGGGGGTTGTCAATGTTGACGGTTTTAAGGTGCGCTGGACGGGTGAGGTCGAGATACCGAGCAGCGGGACCTACACTTTCCACACGCAGACGGATGACGGCGTTCGGTTGTGGGTGAACGACGAACTGGTTCTTGAAAACTGGACGGACCACGGCGGTACCCATGACAGCGGTGAGATTACCCTGAAGGGTGGACAGAGATATTCGATTTTATTAGAGTGGTATGAGAACGGCGGCGGCGCTATATGCCAACTGTCCTGGGAAGGCCCGACAATAGCCCGTCAGATTATCCCAAGCGGTTATCTGTGGGTTGGCGGGGACAGGCCGAACGCTCATAATCCCACGCCGGCTGACGGTACCCTGCTTCTGGAAACATGGCAGAGCCTTAGCTGGGTGTCTGGGGATTTAGCGGCTTCGCACGATGTGTATATAGGCGACAATTATGACGAAGTTGTTGCCGGTACCGGCGATACATTCAAGGGCAACCTGGCTGATACATATTTTACCATCGGCTTTCCCGGATTTCCTTTTCCGGATGGTCTTGTTGCGGGCACGACTTACTATTGGCGAGTTGACGAGGTTGAGGCCGACGGCACAACGAAATATAAAAGTGATGTCTGGAGCTTTGCGATTGCTCCCAGGATCCCCTATGACCCAGAGCCTGTTGATGGTTCCGAAGCTGTAGATCCGAATGCAGCCCTTAGCTGGACAGGAGGGTTTGGCGCCATATTGCACAACGTGTACTTCGGGGATGATTTTGATACTGTAAGCAATGCCGCCGGAGCTATGCCCTGGGGAGCTCCGTCTTATAGTCCCGGTCCGCTTGAATCAGGGAAGGTTTATTACTGGCGGGTCGATGCGTTCCACGGCTTCGAGACACTTAAAGGCGATGTCTGGAGCTTTTCGACTCCCGGCGCCGTCGGCAGCCCGAATCCTTCTCATAGCGCTGTGGATGTGAAGCAGACAGAGGTTCTCACATGGGCGGCCGGAGATAATTCTGCTTCTTATGAGGTCTATTTCGGTATGGATAAAGACGCCGTGCGAAGTGCTGATGCAGGTTCGCCCGAGTACAAAGGCAGCAAAACCATTGATTCTGAGAGCTACGACCCCGGTAAACTTGAGTGGGATACCACCTATTACTGGCGTGTTGATGATGTCGTGGCCGGCGGTGCGACACAGAAGGGTATTGTCTGGAGCTTTACGACAGCGAACTTCCTTATCGTGGATGATTTTGAGAGCTACAATGACCTTGACCCTGCTGAGGCGGCCAGCAACAGGATATTTAATGTCTGGTTGGACGGATTCGACAACCCGGCTGCAAACGGCTCTGTTGTCGGTAATGCCAGTCCTCCCTTTGCCGAGCAGACAATCGTTTACGGTGGTTCTCAGTCGATGCCGATGTTATATGACAATGCTGTTGGAAAATCTGAGGCGACTTTGACTTTGGTTTATCCGAGTGACTGGACCGAGAAAGATGTCAGCACACTGACGATTTGGTTCAGGGGCAATTTTGCCAACGCTGCTGAGACGTTGTATGTTGCTCTAAACGGCAATGCTGTTGTCAATAACGATAATCCGGATGCAGCAAAGGCAATTTTCTGGACCGAATGGACTATCGACCTGACGAGCTTTGCCGACCAGGGTGTGGACCTTGCAAATGTCAATACGATTACTCTCGGTCTTAACTCTGTTACCGGCGGTACGGGTATAATGTACTTCGATGATATTCGTCTGTATCCGCCTGCACCGTAAAACGTGAATTTGGTGTTAAGTGAAATTGCCTGATTAAGGTAAGCAGATTTGGTTTAATTTGGGGCCTGTGCCTGCTCGGTATAGGCCCTTTTTTTCAAGTGCAATTGATTAATGGTGATTTTGGTGAGATCCTTAGATTTCTCTTAGAACAGGCGATAGAGAATATCGAATTGATGAGTCCGGGCTGCGGCGGGCTCCGCCCCGACGAGCAAGTCCCACCTTTTATTTAAATAGATTATTTTAGTTCAACGGACCAGTAGGCGTGGTCGAGGAATTGTTTCCAGCTTCTGTAGCGGTGGTGGTTCAGATGGATGTGGACGAGGGGATTGTGCCTGGGCTTGACTGGTTTTTTAATAAGCTTCATTCGTGCGGTTTTAGGGATTCGGCCTCCTTTTCTGATGTTGCACTCGGTACAGGCGCAGACTATGTTTTCCCATGTTGCTTTGCCGCCCATACTCCGCGGGATGATATGGTCGAGCGATAATTCACTGGTTTGGAATCGGTGGCCGCAGTACTGGCATTTATTTTTGTCACGGGCGAAGATGTTTCGGCGATTGAATTTTACTTCGTTGCGGGGCAGACGGTCATAGAATAAAAGGCGAATGATTCGGGGTACTGCGATATGGAAATTGATGGTGGAGACCCAGTCGTGTCCATCTGGTTCGAAATTACGTTTGAACTGGCTCACCTCACACCAACTGGTGAAGTCATAGTTGGAATATTTTCCTTCCTCGAGTGATACGACTTCGGCAAGGTCTCGGAACAATAAAGAGAATGCCCGCTTTGCACCGACAATACGGATAGCCATATAATGCTTGTTCAGGACAAGAACATTACAGCCCAGACCGGATTGATAATCGGCAGCAGTCATATTTCACATCTCATTTTATGTCGCGTATTTTGGCGGCTGGATGGATAACTCTTGAAGCCATTGAAGCTCCGCTTCAAGCGATACAAAACGACTCGTCAGTGTTGCTGCTTTTTTAAATTTAATCAGGCAATAAGAGGACGAAGGACATGACCTGTTTATGATGTGCCCTCAGACCCAAAAAAAGCAACCTTTAAGAGTCGGCATCGGATGCTGAGGCTGATGTAGCAATCACGTTTTCAGCCCGAAGTCCTTTGTCGCCTTCGATAATATCGAAAGTGACGGCATCTCCTTCAGTAAGAGTTTTATATCCATCACCTGAAATACTTGAGTAGTGGACGAAGATATCGCGTCCATCAGGAGTAGCAATAAATCCGAATCCCTTTCTGGGGTTGAACCACTTAACTGTTCCGTCGATTTTGCCGTCAGACATATAACGCTCCTTAAGAACAATCTCGCACAACAAACTATTTTCTGCTCGCCCCACAATCCGCTGTAAGGTAACTGACCTAAGATGAAAGCGGCATCAATTGAAAGTGGATGGCGGCTTCTTATTCGAAATAATTATTTGGATTCGGTTGATTCCAAAGTAGCAGAATTACAGAGCTTTTGTCTCATCAACCGACCCATTTTAAACTTAACCGTTCGCTTTGCGGGGACATCAACACGCTCAAGTGTTTTGGGATTCTGAGCGACTCTTGCGGCCCTTGTTCTTGTCTCAAAGACGCCAAAGTCCCGGAATTCCAGACGGTTATTCTCACCCAGCTCCCTTGTAATCTCGTCGAGAAAAGCCTGAATCACAGACTTGACTGCAATCCTTTTTGCTTGTGTGCGTTCCGCAATTCGATCGATAAGTTCTTTCTTTGTAATTGTTGCCATAAGCTACCTCATTTTCAGGAAAGAGCAATTGGGAAACTGGATTTCGCTTATATTAAAAAAGCCGCCTTATAACAAATCCACGCTTTTATTTGTCCACCAAATCATCAGACGTTTCTTCAAACAATAAAACGCCACAACTCACTATACAACAAAGACTTCTATACGGCAAGTAATTTTATAGAAAATTTTTCAGATTCCCCAAAAAACTGGAACCGCCTCGTGCCTACCCCAAAAAAAACTGTACAACAGAATACAACAAAAAACACACCTGTGCTTATTTTCAGGCTCTAAGACTGTTTGTTTGTAATTTTTTAGGTTAATTCTTATCTGCGTTTCTAAGCGAAAAAAGACTCAAAGATGAGAATAGTTTATTGACCGGGAAAGGATTTGCAGGCATAATCAGCGTTCTAATATCTACCGGATATATTTATAGGAGTTTGAAGAATATGATGTTAAAGCTGTTTTTGCATTGTACCGGTACACTTTTTTGAAATAGCAAATATTGTGTTTACCCTGTGATGGGATTGATATTTATGTCTTTAGATGATACTGAAAAAAATAGTTCCGAAGCTAAGATTCGACATAAGAAAGACAGAGCGGCTGAAATCGCCGACACTTTTGAATGGCTGATAACCGCTTTCATATTAGCTTTTGTGTTCCGCGCATTTGTGATGGAGGCGTTTCGCATACCTACGGGAAGTATGGCCGATACTCTGAAAGGAGCGCATTTTCGGCTTCGATGCCGTCAGTGTGGATATAAATACGACTATGGTTTTGTTCCGGGAAGGTATCATTTAAACGGCCGACCGATACCGGAGGACACCGTTCCCGGCCCGGGGTCCGATCTTAGAGCATATCCTTCTCGCTGTCCGAGTTGCGGTAATTTTCAATCGATAGGTGGTAATATGCCGGTGGCGAATGGTGATCGGATTCTTGTGTTAAAGTGCATTTACCAGTTCTTAGCGCCCAAGCGATGGGACGTAATAGTATTCAAGAATCCGCCAGAGCCGGAGATCAATTACATCAAGCGATTGATTGGCCTTCCCGGCGAAAAGGTGCAAATAATCGATGGCGACATCTATGTCAATGGACAAATCCGCCGAAAACCACCTAAGGTCCAAAATGAGTTATGGATGCCCGTGTATGATAACGATTACCAACCTTATGATCGATCCTTGCCCACCTTTAACCACCATAAATGGGGCCAGCCATTTAAGAACGGAAGCTCTTCACAATGGGAAGTTGGTAAGGATAGTCCCACATTATTTCATCTGGACAGCCCGGCCGACCAAATCAATACGATGGAATATAATACCTCTATAGGTAACGATTTTAGGGCGACCTATGCTTATGATGAGATTGAGGGCTATAGTGGTATGCCGTACTGCAGCGATCTGATGGTGCGTTTTTATTGTCGCTCGGCTGAGCCCCAGGGGCGCATCGGTGCATCTCTGCGCAAATATCAAACTACTTACGAAGCGTGGGTGGATTTGAAGGGCGAAATGGTCATCACGAAAATTGAGAGAAATGAGAGAACCACAGAATTAGCTCGAAAGTCAATCAAACCGCCGGCAATAGATAAACCAACGCTGATTAAATTTGCTAACGTTGACCACCAATTGATTTTTCAATTCGGAAGCGAAAAATTAACTTATGATCTGGGACGAGGTTTTAGGGATGCGGGGCGCATAAGAGCAGATCTTTCACCGCGGCTGGAAATTATAGGCTCGGGCAAATTGACGCTGTCACATGTTGCTGTTTTCAGAGATATTCGCTACACCACGTCCAAATATGCCAATGGGTCTGAAAGCGGAAGGGCAATAGATAAACCCTTTACCTTAGGAGAAGATGAGTTTTTCGTATTAGGCGACAACAGCCCCAACAGTGAGGACTGCAGGTGGTGGACCAGAAAGGGATTAGCGAATAAGGGTCTGTCCCCATATCGTGTAGGTATAGTTCCTCGCGATTATCTTGTAGGTAAGGCGTTGTTCGTTTATTGGCCCAGCGGTTTCAGGCCGTTCCCTAAATTTCCGCTCAGAATTGTTCCTAACATTGGGCAGATGCGTTTTATATATGGCGGCTCGAATGAAAAGCTGTAATTATTTGCCCCGTTAGAAATTCTATGACGGGGGAAATATAGTATAAATAAGGTAATATTTCTAATGGGGAGAGCAAATGAGAAGTAAGCTTTTTACGACCATCTTCGCGGGAATGATACTGGTTTTGGGTGGATGTGATGTTATCACACAAAGCGGTATTATCTCCGGCGGCGTTGCAGTAAAGGAATTACGCTGTGAGTACCGAGTTAATCCTCTGGGCATCGACATCGTTAAACCACGGTTGAGCTGGATTATGGAATCCGGTCAGCGGGGTCAGAAGCAGATCGCCTATCAGATTCTGGCGGCCGATAGCGAGGAAAAGCTCAGGCGTAATCAAGGCGAGCTTTGGGACAGCGGCAAGGTCGAATCTGAGCAGAGCAATCAGGTTGTGTATGAAGGTGAGCCTTTGAAGTCTCGTATGCGCTGCTATTGGAAGGTGCGAGTGTGGGACAAAGAGGGCAAAGCATCAGCCTGGAGTGAGCCGGCTATGTGGACGGTTGGATTGCTCAGCCTGAGTGACTGGCAGGCGAAATGGATAGGCTATGACGAGGAGCTGCAGAAGACCGACAACAGTGAAAAGTCAGATCCGAACGCACTGGTTTTACCTCCTCCGCCTTATCTGCGCAGGGAATTTTTGGTTGGCCGGCCTGTTAAGCGTGCGGTGGTCTATGCCTCGGCCCTTGGCCTTTATGAGTTGCATATTAATGGCAAAAGGATAGGTCAGGATTACTTTGCACCGGGCTGGACCGATTATACTACGCGTGTTTATTACCAGAGTTATGAGGTTACCGACCTGATTAAAAAAGGCAGCAATGCCATAGGAGCGATTCTTGCGGACGGGTGGTATGCCGGGTATCTGGGCTTCGGCAAAAAAAGGGAACACTACGGCAGTAAGCCGCGGCTGTTTGTGCAGCTCGAAATCGAGTACGAAAATGGTCATATACAAAAAGTTGTAACCGATGGTACATGGAAGGCCAGGTACGGGCCGCTTCTTGAATCGGATTTTCTGATGGGTGAAATCTATGATGGCCGGCAAGAAATGCCCGGCTGGGATACATCCCGCTTTGATGATTCGTCGTGGGCAGCTGCAGCCGTTACAGATAATAGTGAAGGTATCGGCATAGTCCAGTCTTATCCGGGCGAAACGGTCCAAAAGATTATGGAAATCAAGCCGAAAGAACTTACCGAGCCGGAAGAAGGTGTTTATGTCTTCGATATGGGTCAGAACTTTGCCGGCTGGGTTCGCCTGAAAGTCAATGGAAAGGCCGGGACGAAGGTGGTGTTGCGATTTGCCGAGATTCTCAATCCCGATGGGAGTATTTATACCGAGAACCTCCGTGAGGCGCGCTGCACCGATACGTATATACTTAAAGGTACCGGTAAGGAGTTTTGGGAGCCGCAGTTTACGTTTCATGGTTTTCGGTACGTGGAGGTAACCGGTTATCCTGGCAAACCGGGCCTTGATGCAGTTACAGGTGTTGTCGTACATTCGGCCATACCGATTGCGGGGTCTTTCGAGTGCTCCAGTCCTATGGTCAATCAGCTCTACAGTAATATAGTCTGGAGCCAGCGGGGCAACTTTATCGAGTTACCTACCGATTGTCCGCAGCGTGATGAGCGTTTAGGCTGGACCGGTGACGCACAAATCTTTATCCGTACGGCTACCTATAATATGGATGTTTCGGCGTTCTTTACCAAGTGGCTGGTTGACCTCGAAGATGCACAGAGTGCTGAAGGAGGATTTCCTGATGTGGCGCCGCGTAAGGTTGCTATGGGTGACGGCACGGCGGCATGGGGTGACGCCGGAGTTGTCTGTCCGTGGACGATTTACGAGGTTTATGGTGACAAGAGGGTTCTCGAAAGACACTACGAATCGATGAAGAAATGGATTGGCTATCTTAAGAAAAACAGTAAGGATTTGCTGCGTCCGGCCAAGGGGTACGGGGACTGGGTCTCTATCGCCTCCGATACGCCCAAGGATGTTATTGCCACGGCTTATTTTGCATACAGCACGCATTTAGTTTCGAAAGCGGCTGCCGTTCTCGGTAAGGATGAAGATGCCGAAAAATATGAAGAACTGTTCGAGCAAATTAAGAGCGCTTTTAATAAGGCATACGTTTCCGAGGATGGACGCATAAAGGGAGAGACCCAGACCTGCTATTTACTGGGCTTGTATTTTGATTTACTGCCTGAGGATAAACGCGAACCCGCTACCCAAAATTTAATTGAAGCTATCAGAAAAAAAGACTGGCATCTTTCAACCGGCTTTGTAGGTTTGAGTTATCTGGTTCCCACGCTTGCGGAAACAGGGCATCTGGATATAGCTTATCGTTTGCTCAACAACGATACCTTTCCGAGTTGGGGTTACAGTATCAAGAACGGAGCTACTACCATCTGGGAGCGCTGGGACGGCTGGACAGAGGAGAAAGGCTTTCAGACTCCGGGGATGAATTCGTTTAACCACTATGCCTTTGGCTCGATTGGTCGATGGTTGTTCGGGAGTGTTGCCGGCATTGATACCGACGGGCCGGGTTATAAGCGAATTATAATTCAACCGAGGCCTGGCGGGGGACTGGACTATGCGAAGGCAAGCTACAAGTCCATTAACGGTACGATTGTCAGCGGCTGGAAAATCAAGGGCGACAAGTTCACTTTGAATGTTACAATTCCTGCCAATACGACGGCGACGGTATATGTGCCGGCCGGGGACATTGAGAGCGTTACCGAAGGTGGAAAACCTGTGGCAAAAGCAGGGTCTGTGAGCTTGTTGCGTATGGAGAATGACAGTGCGGTGTTTGCTGTTGGTTCAGGGCATTATCGGTTCGTGTCGAAGCTGCCCGATTAGAGTGAAATAAAACTTTATTAGCAATAAAATGGTATCGCATGAAAAGATATCTGTAATTATTAAAACACTTTTGGAGGACACAAAATGAAACGTAAACTTTTAGCATTGTATATTGGGGTGGTGATTTTATCGGTGATTGCTCCGGCAGTTGGCGCTGAGAAACATTCGGCTTTGGAACCGGCCCACCGTCATAGCTGGTGGACGCTTCGGCACTGGGCAGTTAATGAGCGGGTAAAAGAAGGCAATGTTGATATGATTTTTATTGGTGATTCAATCACTCATAGCTGGGAAAACAACGGCAAGGAAGTCTGGCAGAAATATTACGGGCACCGCAATGCGGTAAATATGGGTTTTAGCGGCGACCGCACCCAGCATGTATTGTGGCGGTTCGATAACGGCAATATCGATGGTATATCACCTAAAATCGCCGTGATAATGATAGGAACTAATAACTCGAACCGTGAGGATAATACCGCCGAGGAGATAGCCGACGGTATGATTGCTATCTGTAAGAAATTACGACAGGAGCTGCCGAGAACGAAAATATTGCTTTTAGCTGTTTTTCCCCGTTCAGAAAAACCGTGTCTTCAGCGTGAGAAGATTGCAAAGGCTAATAAAATCGCCTCGAAGATTGCCGATGGCAGAATGATTCATTACCTCGATATCGGCCCGAAATTTCTTGAGTCGGATAAATCGATTTCGAAAGAAATCATGCCCGATTATCTGCACTTGACTCCGAAGGGTTACAAAATCTGGGCAAAAGCCATAGAGCCAGCCGTCGTTAAGCTGATGGGTAAGAAGAAATAGGGGCGATCGGTATAAAAAGGGAAATGGTGGGGCAAGCCCCACCATACCGGAGTTAATAAACGAATACCGCTTTTTTACAGTCGCGGCTCTGTCGCTGCCGTGGATCTGTTTTGGAAAACCGCATATATATATATTTAGCTAATTGTTTTATCCGCCGTTAAGTTCGGAGCAGAGTGTTAGTTTGGCTAATATCTCTTTTTCATCGGCAGATGTTATTGGATAGATTTTTCCTCCTGCTTGTGCGTATTTGCTGCAGAGGTTTTTCCACTGCCTTTCATGTCTTTCAAAGTAGGTTCTGTGATATCCGGGCTGCTGCAATAAAGACTGTACTTCATCCAGATCCCAATATGTAATCATTATATTTTGGTTTTTAAGCAGAAAGTTGACGCTTATTACCCTGCCGCCTATTCTAAGCATCCCGGTCATTTTAAAACCATCTATATTTCTGCTGTTAAGGTATCTGCAAATTATATCCTTTCCATCTTGTTGCTTTGCCGTTTTGATTTGTTTTTTGGAGTCCATTTGTGCCTGGATTCTTTCTCTTCGGGAGGTCGGCAAATTTTGGTAAGTGATGTTCGTTTTTCCAGATGACCTGGAACTGTAGCTGCGAGCGCTGGTAGCGTTATCTACGGTATGGACTATTACAACAGGAGGGCGGCAGATACGATAGCGGCTTCTATAATCAGTGTTGTCAACCAACCCGGAATGTTTGTAGTTGAAGGCATAAGGAGAGTAACCAACGTTATCACTAATTAAACCGTTGGTCTTATGAGTAAAAGCATACGGAGAGTAGCGGACATTCCTATGGATGAAACCTGAATTATTGTGGGTAAAGGCATAAGGGGAGTAGCTATAGTGACCGGAAATCAAACCGGAACTCTTATTACTAAAAGCATAAGGGGACCAGCGAGTGCGATAACGGACAGAAGTAGAATTGTAAAAGTGTGCTTTGGTTAGGCCTGGAACAATCATTAACATTACTATTGCGAACAGCGAAATCCTTTTCATTTTATTCTCCTTTTATTTTTAAAAATACTTTCACACTTTTTCTGCATCACCTCCTCTTATAATAAGATTTTTAAGTACAGTTATGGTTAACGATAAATTAGATTCATTGGCGAGTTCCTCCTTGCTGGGCAGGGGTCTTGCGCGTTTGGGTGCGGATAAGCTGGTGAGTCGAAAAGAGGCTCTGCCCGAAAAGAAGCTGTCCGTCCTGCATTTGCAGACCTTTGGCTTTTTGTAAATGATTACTCCGTTTGTCCATGCCGCTCTTCTCCATAAAAACGGAAATGTACACTTCCTGTTATACAGGACGACTGCTTAACACAGTTCTTACGGGTAGGAAGACTTCAAAGATGAATAACGGTCTGCTCCCCGCCTTTTCATACCCTCCAGTATGTTATGCGTAGATACGTCCGATAAGATACGCAATAGCGAAAGATAAGTCAAATGTTCTTTTATTATTTCGGCATATTGTGGTTGTTTGCTTTAAAAAGAGGAAGGGCGGGCAGTTACGCCGCCTTTTCAAATGGTAAATATTTGCAGGATAGCCCGATACAGAAGCAAATGGATATCGGTTTAGCTTTTTGTTTTATGTTTTGCTCGAAAACATTTTTTATTAAGCGTTACTTATTTTTCTTATTTCTCGGCACATCGGGAACATTTTTTTCAGGCAGCCATTTTGCGAACTGCTTTTTTATGCGTGCGTATTTCGGGTTGTCGGCGAGATTCTTCCACTCCAGCTCATCTTTGCGGTGGTCGTAAAGTTCTTCGGTGCCGTCGCTGTAACGAATATATCGGAAACGTTCCGAGCGTAACGAGTGGTTATTGCGGCCGTGTGTTGTAAGGGCGGGGCGATCCCATTTTGCTTTGGGATTTTTCAAGAGAGGTACTATACTTCTGCCTTCGAGTTCGGGCTTCGCAGTCAGGCCGCAAAGCTCTATCAGTGTCGGATAGATATCGACCATAGTGACTGGTCGCTGGCATCGCCGGTTGGGTTTAGTAACACCGGGCACAACGGCCATCAGGACATTGTGCGTTGCTTCTTCCCAAAGTGAGAATTTCCGCCAGTGCAGCTTTTCACCGAGGTGCCAGCCGTGGTCGCTCCAGAGAATAATCACAGTGTTGTCGGTATAAGGGCTTTTATCAAACGCATCAAGCACCCGACCTACGCAGGAATCTACAAAGCTGATGGATGCCAGATAGGCCTGTACGGCTTTGCGCCATTGTTTGTGCTCGATGACTTTTTTATGGTCGCCCTGCGGCTTGGCCATTTTTTTGCCGAGCAGGGGGACATCATCAAGGTCGCTGTCGTTTACGTTCGGCAAGGTTACCTTATCCGGCGGGTACATATCGAAATATTTTTGCGGCACATACCAGGGCAGATGAGGACGGTAGAAGCCGCAGGCAATGAAGAATGGTTTATCGTGCTGTTTGCGTAACTGTCCTATTGCCCAGTCGGCGACCTTTGAGTCGCCCATCTGCTCATCGGGCACGTCAACCGGTCCCCAGTCGAAATGTGAGGTTTTTGGAATTCCGTTCAGTGGTCGGTTCGCAGGCACCGGGTCATCGGGTTTGTTCTTCTTCTGGGATGGGAAGTAGTCCTGCCACGAGGGCAGGTCGGGGAAGCTTCCGTGGTAAATCTTTCCGCCTCCGACCGCGCTGTAGCCGTGGGCCATAAAGTGCTGTGGGATTGTAGCGGCGTTGCGAAGGGCGGGCGATTTTCTCCATGGGTCAGGATTATGATAGACGCCTGAAGTTGACGGCAGAATTCCTGTCATAAGGCTGGCTCGTGAAGGATTGCAGGCGGGAGCTGAGCAGTGGGCATTTGTAAAGAGCACCCCTCTTTGGGCGAGGCGGTCAATATTGGGGGTTTTAACATCCGGATGGCCGCCCAGGCAGCCGATCCAGTCATTGAGGTCATCAATAGCGATAAACAGAACATTAGGGTATTCCGGCAGCTTCGAGGCCGACCGCTGAGAAGCGCAGGCACATCCCGGTAATAGAAAAGCCGCTGTGCCTGCTGCTGTTATTCTTAAGAAATCCCGCCGATTCATTGGACCCGATGTTTGATCCATTTCTCTGCCTCCTGTTAGTGTGTATTTCTTAGAGTTCTTTTAATTTTCATAATTATCTGGTGTAAGTGCAGGTTTGTCAAATAGAGAGCATTTTTTTAAGAAGATTCTGTTCCAAAGCTTAGTGTGTATGTGGGCTTCGGGCGGCAAAATGATAAAAAACTTGCGAAAATGGACGGTGATTGGTATCTTATTCAGTTCGTTTTGTGTCTTTAAGTGTATTGTAAACCTTTGATAACGGGAAATACGTGATGAGTGTAAGTAAAAAGAATCCAGGTCTATCGGAACTTGACGAGCTTTGTATTCAGACTATTCGTTTTTTATCAGCCGAAGCAGTACAGAAGGCAAAATCGGGGCATCCGGGTATGCCGATGGGAATGGCATCGGCGGCATACGTGCTGTGGACCAAATATATGAGGCATAATCCTGCAAATCCAAAATGGCATAATCGGGACCGTTTTGTTCTTTCGGCAGGGCACGGCAGTACGCTGTTGTATTCGCTGCTGCATCTGACTGGTTATGATATAAGCCTTGATGAACTGAAGAACTTCAGGCAGTGGGGCAGTAAGACGCCGGGGCACCCGGAATACGACCCGGAGCTTGGAATTGAAGTTACGACCGGGCCGTTGGGGCAGGGGATTTCCAATGCGGTCGGTATGGCGATAGCGCAGAAATATCTGGCCAAATATTTTAATCGAGAAGGCTTTCGGATTATCGATTACAAAATTTATGTCATTGCCAGCGATGGTGATTTGCAGGAAGGTATTACTTCTGAGGCCAGTTCTTTGGCGGGACATCTGGGGCTGGATAATCTGGTTGTTGTTTACGATGATAATCATATCAGTATCGATGGCGATACGGATCTTTCATTTACAGAGGACAGAGCTAAGCGTTATGAAGCATACGGGTGGAACGTGGAGGTAGTCAAAGGTGACGGTAATGATATGGCTGCATTTGAGAAGGCGCTGAACAATGCGGAAAAAGAAAAGCACAGGCCAACGTTGATAAAGCTGCGAACGCATATTGCTTTCGGCAGTCCGAACAAGCAGGATACGGCCGGGGCGCACGGCAGTCCTTTAGGTGATGACGAAATCAAGCTGATGAAAGAAAATTTCGGCTGGGATCCTGAAAAGAGCTTTTATGTTCCCGAAGAAGTCTCGGCTTATATGCGAGAGATTGCAGCGAAAGGTGCCGAGACAGACAAGGCCTGGGGCAAGATGTTTGCCGATTACACCGAGGCGCATCCGGAGTTGGCGGGGCAGTTCTGTGATGCCGCAGAGGGTAAGGTGGGAATTAATATTGATGAGATTCTGCCGAAATTTGAAGCGGGAAGCTCTGTTGCGACACGCAAGGCCTCCGGGGCGGTTATAGGTGCATTTATGCCAAAGCTGCCGTTGGTTCTGGGCGGTTCGGCGGATTTGACGCCTTCGAATAATACTCACTTTGCCGATGCAAAAGATTTCCAGAAGGATGCTCGTGACGGCAGGTATTTACGCTTTGGAATTAGAGAGCATGCGATGGGTGCGATATTGAACGGGATTTCCGTGAGCGGTCTGCTCAGGGCGTACGGCGGGACGTTTTTGGTTTTTTCCGATTATATGCGTGGTGCGCTTCGCGTTGCGGCCTTTTCGAAGTATCCGAGTATATTTGTGTTTACTCATGACAGTATCGGTGTCGGTGAGGATGGACCGACCCATCAGCCGGTCGAGCATTTGGCGAGTTTACGGGCGATACCAAATTTGGTGGTGTTCAGACCCGCTGACGCCAATGAGACGGCCCAGGCCTGGAAGTATGTATTGGAGAATCTGGATGGGCCGGCGGCATTACTTTTAACCCGCCAGGGCTTAACAGTTTTAGACCAGGAAAAGTACGGTTCGGCAACGAATGTTAGTAAGGGTGCTTATGTTCTGGCTGGTGCAGATAAGCCGGATGTGCTGTTATTGGCGAGCGGATCGGAGGTTGGCCTTGCTGTGGAAGCCGCAGAGAAATTATCGGTTGAAGGAATTTCTGCGCAGGTAGTCAGTATGCCGTGCTGGGAACTGTTTGAAAAGCAGAGCCGGGAGTATAAAGATTCGGTGATTCCGCCTCAGACAAAAGCCAGAGTGGGTATTGAGGCCGGCGTAGAGTTAGGATGGAATAAGTGGATTGGTGATAATGGTGTTTTTGTTGGGATGTCGTCTTTCGGCGCATCTGCTCCGCAAAAAATATGTTTTGAGAAATTCGGCATTACGGTTGATAACGTCGTAACAGCAGCAAAAAAATCGATGGCTGATATCGCTTAGCGGATAAAACCACAGGCTAAATATTTTTAAGATTACTGCGCCATCTTGCGGAGATCTCGCACAAGATAATGAGCGGGGGATAGTAAGAGCGGTACACTTCGAAAAGAATCTCGCTTAATCAATTATGTCAGGTTATACTGAGGAATCGCAGTCTTAGTATGGCGTCCTATGGAATTAGGGACAGATAAGATAGTTGCAGAGATAATCTCCCGGCTGAAATCAGCTACAGGTGGCGAAGGGGCGGTTAAAGTCGAGGGGACGTGGGGGTCGTTTGCGCGCCTTTTGGGGGCTTACATATCAGAGAAAACATCTCGGCCAATCCTGTATATATGTCCGCACATTGACGATGCCGACAAGGCAGCGGATGATTTACATACATTCGGGGGTGAAAGAATTGACACATTCGGGGCATGGGAAGGCGAGGAGGATTTGGCGGACGCCACCGATGAGATAAGGGCCGAGCGACTTAAAACCGTATCTCGTGTTTCGTGTCTCGCAGATCGTCCGGGCAATGGTGCGTTTATTATCGCGGCGCCTGTGCAGGCGCTCTGTCAGCCTATACCGAAGCCCGAAGCAATAGAAGCAAGCTGTCTTCGATTGAAAGTTGAAGGAGAAGCTTCGCCTGAACAGGTCGTTGAGTGGCTGGTAGAAAATGGTTTCGAGCGGGTGGAAAGGCTTGACTTACCGGGCCAGTTTGCACGCCGGGGAGGGATTGTTGACATTTATGCTCCGTTGATGAGCAAAGAATCAATATCGGACAAAAAACAGGATGGCTCATCGGAAGATGCAGGGGCGGTGAGGATCGAATTTTTCGGTGATACTATCGAAAGTATCCGCGAAATAAATCTGGATACTCAGCGTTCAAGTCAAAAGATAGAAAGTATCAGGATAGTTTCAGCGGTGTGTGGTGCCGCGGAGGAAGAGAGAGAGCTTTTTATAAATATCCTGCCGAAAAATACCATAGTAATTCTTGATGAGCCGGGCGAGATTGAAGAAGTTGCTAATGTTTATTTAGAGCGGCTCGAAGATGCAGGCAGGCTATACAGATGGTCTGATATTTATAAGGCGATGTCGAATTTTACGCAAATGAGAATCTGCCGATTTGCCACAGGGGGGCCGGACAATTTCCTCAAAGTGGATATCAAGAGTGTGCAGCAGTTTCAACACAAGGCGACTTCGGTGTGGGCGGGGCATAAGGCGGCGCTGGAAGAATTGGTGCAGGAGGCAAAAAAGGGAAAAGAAGTGCTGCTTTACTGCGAAAGCTCGTCTGAGCTTAAGAGGGTGGGCGAAATTATAACGGATATTAATAAAGAAATTCCGGCAAGATTCAAGCTTTTGTCGGGTTTTATTCATCAGGGCTTTGTTATAAATTCGCTGAAACGGATTTTGATAAGCCATCATGAGCTGTTCGGGCAATACGCTCTTAGGAGAAGGCGCAGGCCTGCACGGCCAACGTCGCCGGTGGATACGCTCAGCGATTTGCAGGAAGGGGACTATGTCGTTCATGCTTCCTATGGTATCGGCAAGTTTTCCGGGGTGAAGACGATAAAGGAAAAGGGTGGTACGAATGAGTATCTTACAATTGGATATGCGGACGGTGTTAAAATCCAGGTTTCGGTCCGTAATATCGCGCTGGTTCAGAAGTATATAGGGACAAGTCCGAAACGGCCGAAGCTGAGCAAGGTCGGCTCGAAAAAATGGCAAAAACAGAAAGAGAAAGTTGCAAGTTCGGTACGGGACCTTGCAGTTGAATTACTCGATGTTCAGGCGAATCGCCAGATGACGGGCGGAATTGCATTCGAGGAAGATTCGAACTGGCAGGCCGAGTTTGAGGAGTCATTTGCTTATCAGGAGACGCCGGACCAGAACACAGCCATAGGCCAGATTAAAGCGGATATGCAGCAGGCCGTGGCAATGGACAGGCTGCTGTGTGGTGATGTGGGCTATGGCAAGACAGAGCTTGCGATGCGTGCGGCGTTCAAGGTGGTCGAGAACGGAAAGCAGGTTGCTATTTTAACGCCGACAACGATCTTGTGTGTGCAGCACGGCAGGACTTTTACCGAGCGGTTTGCAGATTTTCCGGTTTGTATCGAGGTCTTGAATCGATTCAAGTCTCAAAAGCAGGCAAAAGACATAATCGCGAGGGCGAAAGCGGGCAGGGTGGATATTCTGATAGGTACACATCGGCTTTTCAGTGGTGACGTTGGATTCAGGGATTTGGGGCTTTTGATTATCGACGAGGAGCAGAGGTTCGGAGTCGAACATAAAGAACGGCTCAAAAGGCTGCGTGTCAATGTTGACGTTCTTACGATGACTGCTACACCGATTCCCCGGACGCTGCATATGTCGCTTTTAGGGTTGCGAGATATAAGCTCGCTGGCAACGCCGCCACTGGACAGACGAAGTATCGTTACGAAAGTTACGGCTTATAACAATGAGCTTATCAAAAAGGCAATCTACAGGGAGATGAACCGGCAGGGGCAGGTGTTTTTCCTGCATAACAGGGTCAAAACGATTGAAAAAAAGGCGTGGGAAATCCAGAAACTGATCGGTGAGGCGAAGGTTACTATAGCACACGGCCAGATGAGTAAGAGCGAGCTTGAAACCGCAATGATAGAGTTTGTGACGGGCAAGACGGACGTATTAGTGTGCACGACGATTATCGAGTCGGGGCTGGATATTCCAAATGCGAATACGATTTTTATAAATGATGCGGACAGATTCGGCCTTGCGGAGCTTCATCAGCTTCGGGGCAGAGTGGGCAGATATAAACATCGGGCTTATGCTTATATGCTGATGCCGAAGTCGCGGCCGATTACGCCGTTGGCGGCCAAGCGATTGAAGGCCATCGAAGAATATTCTCACTTGGGAGCGGGCTTTAGAATAGCGCTGCGGGATTTGGAAATTCGCGGAGCGGGTAATATATTAGGGTCTGAGCAGTCCGGGCACATCCAGATAGTTGGATACCAGATGTATTGTGAGATGTTGACCGAGGCCGTTAGAAAATTAAAAGATGAGCTGGTTGAGCCGATACCGACGGCGGTTATCGATCTGGGATTTGCAACGTATATACCAAAAAATTATATACCTGTTAACAGGCATCGGATGGATGCCTATCGTAAGATTGCCGTTGCAAGAGGTGACGAGGACCTTAAGCAAATAAGGGGCGAGTTAACGGATGTTTACGGCCCGATGCCGGATGAGATAAAGCTGCTGCTGGATTTGGCTGAGCTTAGAATCAAGGCGAGCAAGAGCGATATAAAAAGCATCGTTGCATCGGGAGAAGATTTGATATTTTCATTTTCCAAAGACACAAAGGCGCCGAGCAAATCCTTCTTTTCAAAGGTTTCAGGAAAGGTTAGAATCTCCGATATGAAGACGGTATATTTGCGTTTATCAAAGAATTATTTCGAGCCGAGGACTTTAATAAGCGTTCTGCGAAAGATTCTGGGAGAAAAAAGATAGTGAGTCTATAGAGTAAGAAATTAACGGTATTATTTAAGATGGAGGTATGACATGAGTAAGAACAGTAAGCAAGCTTTAATAATAGTGGCGGTCGTGCTTTTTATGGCGGGCGTGAGCTTCTCGGCAGAAAAACAGTATAAGAGTCTGGAAATTGGTCAAAAATCGCCTGATTTTAATCTGCCGGGTGTGGATGGGCGTAATTACAGACTGGCAGATTTTGCGGATGCTAAAGTCCTTGTTATTATTTTTCACTGTAACCACTGTCCGACTGCGCAGGCTTACGAAGGGCGGATTAAAAAGCTGGCGGCCGACTACAGGAATAAAAGTGTTGCTATAGTGGCGATTTCACCTAACGACCCTAAGTCGGTGCGTCTGGACGAATTGGGCTACTCGGACATGGGTGATTCGTTCGAGGATATGAAAATCCGCGCCAAAGATATGAAGTATAATTTCCCCTATCTTTATGACGGCGAGGACCAAAAGGTTTCTCTTGCATACGGGCCGGCTCGAACGCCGCATGTTTATATCTTTGACAGGCAGCGCAAACTGCGCTATATGGGCCGGATAGATGATTCAGAAAAGCCCCATCTGGTCAAAACTAAAGATACGCGGAATGCTATTGAAGCATTGTTAAAAGGGAGAAAGATTCCTGTTGAAGAAACCGCAACTATCGGTTGCTCGATTAAATGGGCGGATAAACGAGAATCCGCCAGAAGAACTCTTGAACTGTGGGCGAGAGAAAAAGTTACAGTTGAGAAGGCCGACACAAAAAGCATAAAGGAGCTTATCAAAAACGATTCAGGGAAACTGCGGTTGGTTAATATCTGGGCGAGCTGGAGCGGGCCAAGTGTAAAGCAATTACAGGAATTTGTTACTATTAACCGAATGTACCGCAAGCGTGATTTTGAACTGATTACCATAAGTGCCGATTCGCCTAAAAGAAGAAACAGAGTTCTTTCGGCTTTGAAGAAGCAGCAGGTATCAAGCAAAAATCTTCTGTTCGATTCGGAAGATGAATATGAGCTTATGACGGCCGTGGATAGGGATTTGCTTGGCGGTATTCCATATACGATTTTGATTCAGCCGGGCAGAAAAGTTATCTACCGCAGGGTGGGAATGATTGAGCCGTTTGAGCTTAAGAAAGCTATCGTTGGATACATGGGGCGATATTACAAATAGATTGACAAACAGGGACATTGCGGTATCAAAGTCGGAAGAAAAAGTATAAACAAGAAAAGAATTATGCTGGACAATTGCTTACAGACAACTATTGAGCAAAATAATATTGTTTGTCAGATGAAGTAGTGACTACTACAATTTATTCTCCTTTATCTAGCCGAGCCATTACTTCATCGGTAATATCTATACATCCGCCACTATACAACACTTTATGAGTATTGATAGTTTGATTAAATTCGTTAACACTTAATGCTGGAATATCGATTTCATTCTTTTCAAGCACCACATCTAATCCCTTTTGCTCAGCCAACTCACAGGTTATTTGCAGAATGTCTTTATAGAGTTCTTTGCTCCATTTGTATTCTTTCAACACTCTCTGCTCTTTGTTGATAGTTTGCTGGGTTTCAAAGCTGGCGCGTTTTTTTATGAACTCCTTGTGCTGTGCCAGATAATCACTGCTGTCCTGCTTTAATGCATCGAGCATTCCTTTATCGGCTATGAGCTGTTTAGAAAGTATCTCCAATTCCGCTCTTATTTTGTTTTGCTCAGCAGTAATCTTCCTCTTGTGTGTTGCACTTCTCTTACAATTACGAAAGATTTTTAAAATGCTGACAATACCAATCTTAGAAGAGGGTGTGTCGGCTTTTTGTTGAGCCTGGCTGTATTCGTAGCCCATTGCCAAGATAATCATACCTGTTAGACAACTCAAAAACATTGTTTTGAACTTCATAATGTCCCCTTTCTAAATTTGTTTCCGGCTCAAATCTCACATTTGCGATAGTTTGTCGTGATCTGGTATTTATACGTAAATCCTTATAAATAAACAAGGACGGAATTTTCAGTAGGGACAGGGAATTTGAAAATAAGAATTGCAATTTTGCCGGTTTACTTTTAGATTATCCTCTTAAGTTAGCTGTAGGTATTGTGTAGTGAGGAGATTGAAGAGTTTCGTTATATCAGGGATAAGATTATGGCAGAGGTTAAGCCAGGCCGGGAAGAAGCCTTCTCGCTGCTGAAAGAATATAACAAAAGCGAAGGATTGATTAGGCATGCACTGGCTGTTGAGGGGGTAATGCGCTATTTTGCCCGAAAAAGGGCCCGCGATGAAGAAAAATGGGGCATTATTGGTTTAATTCATGACCTGGACTATGAGCAATTTCCTGCCCAGCACTGCAAAAAGAGCGAGGAAATTTTAACTGCCCATAACTGGCCATCTGATTATATCCGAGCTGTGGTCTCACACGGTTGGGAAATATGCACGGATGTCGAACCTCAAAGCGAGCTTGAAAAAGTGCTTTATACAATTGATGAGCTGGTCGGGCTTGTAGGAGCGACGGCACTTGTGCGGCCGAGTAAAAGTGTGCTTGATATGAAAGCCAAATCGGTCAAAAAGAAGTGGAAAGACAAGGCTTTCGCCGCAGGTGTAAATCGAGCTGTTATTACAAAGGGTGCCGAGATGTTGGGTATTGAGCTGAATGAGCTTATAAGCGATGTAATTATGGGGATGCGCGAAGTGGCGGATGAAATCGGGCTGAAAGGTAATTGTTAGTTTTAGCTTCAGAGAATGTATTGTGGCCGAGTGTTTAATTGTAATTAAGTAATTGTGGGGTTTAGATATGCTTAAGTTAGCTTTTATATCGATGTTTATGCTATTGCTGATAGGCGGTTGCGGTAGCGGTAATCATCCAAGCGGGGCTGAATTGGAGCGCCGGACTATTACGAGAAAGATAAGACTTGTCGAAGCCTCGGGCGGATTGGTGCTGATGGTTGGCGGTGAGACGCTGACCAGTGATGAGGTAATCGAGTCACCTGCAGAATTAGGGGGAACTTATGTACCGCCAATAGAATACTTTAAGCCGATTGCGCAGGCAAGTGAACTCGAGCAGTTCAAAGAAAGAGTAGGGGAGTATCTTACGGGAATTCTTATGGGTGAAATTTCGAATATGCTGCTTTACCAGGAGATAAAAAGAGAAGTCGGTGAGAATGTTGAGGCGGCTCTGGAAAAACAGGTGGAAAAGGCGATGAGAGAATTTGTCATGGACTACGGGGGTGACCAGATCAGGGCTGACGAGGCACTTCAAGAAAAGGGAATGGACTGGAAAAGCTTTGGAGAACAGAAAAAAAAATCGATGCTCATTCAATGGTATATATCGAAGAAAATGCCAAATAACAGACCTGTTACTCATAGTGAGTTGATGGAACGTTATAATCAGATGAAAGATGAATCTTTTGCCATACACCCGTCCATACAATTTCGACTGATTGAAATTCAGCCGGATCGGTTGATATTATGGAAGAGAAGTGAGCGTCCTGGGCTTGCGAGGTTGTTAGCTAACAGATTACTCGCACGAATACAATCAGGAGAAGATTTCGGCGAGTTGGCCATGCAATATTCTCACGGGCCTTTTCGAGATTTCGGTGGATTGTGGAAGCCGGTGAGGCCTGATTCGTTAGCTGCTCCTTATGATAAGCTGGCCGCTGAAGCAGAGAAAATCGAGCCTGGCCAGATTGCAGGTTTGATTGAAACTAAGGAACATGTTTTCATAATGAAGCTGGAAGCAAAACAATCGGCCGATTATGAGTCTTTTGAAGATGTACAGGAGCAAGTGCGGGATAAAATTGTTTTCGACCGCCAGAGTGAGGTTCTCAATCAAGTAAATGCCGAACTTTTACAGCAGGCGGAATTAAGCAAAACAGACGAGTTTATAGATTTTTGCCTGGATAAGATTTATCAGATGCGCGACCAATCGGTAACGGTAAAAAGAAATATATATAAAGGTACCCAGACACAGAGACGCAAGGACACAAATGCGTCGTTACCAGGAGCTGGAATGGGAATGCCAAGAAATCTAAGGCGAAGATAAAACTAAAAAGAAACAGGTATAAACACGAAAAGCAGGATCAGGATAATTTCAAACACAGAAGCAGTTAGCTGTTAACTGAATATTCAGGTGTAGATTTGGTTGGAGTGACTTGAGAAAGTTGAATTGAAGGATGGAGATTGTAGCACACGGTATCGACCTTGTAGATTGTCCGCGGATAGAAGCAATGATAGAGCGTCACGGCAAACGTTTCATTCAGAGGGTTTTCACTGCGTCAGAACAGGCCTATGCCGAGGCAAATAAAAATGGAATAGAGAAATTAGCCGGTCGCTTCGCGGCCAAAGAAGCCGTTCTTAAACTGGTGGGGACCGGATGGCGAGGTAAAATAGCCTGGACGGATGTGGAGGTAATAAACAATAGTAGTGGTCAGCCGGAGGTTACTCTGAGCGGCGAGGTGGAAAAAATTGCCGGCAAACTTGGTATTAAACATATTAGCATAAGCATTACACATACTGCAAATTTCGCCATTGCGTCTGCGGTCGCGCTGACACGGTCGAATGAAAACAGATGAGTTTGATTGCGTTGTTATAGGTGGAGGTCACGCCGGTGTCGAGGCTGCTAATGCTGCGGCGAAAATCGGTGCCAAAACCTGCCTTTTAACCATAAGCAAAGACACGATAGCGAAGATGAGCTGTAATCCGGCTATCGGTGGCCTTGCAAAAGGTCAGATTGCGCGCGAGGTCGATGCGATGGGGGGATTGATGGGGTTGGCGATAGATGCAACGGGGATACAGTTTCGTCTGTTGAATTGCTCGAGGGGTCCGGCTGTGCAGGCCCCGCGTGCGCAGGCCGACAAATACAAATATAAAAATTATCTCCGTAAGCAGCTCGAGCAAACCACGAACCTGACGATAGTTGAAGCGATAGCGGCTGAGATTATAACCAGGGGAAATAAAGTGCGGGCGGTGCGCTGCAGTGATGGAAAGATATTCAGCGCTCCAACGGTAATTCTAACGACAGGGACATTTCTTCGCGGTTTGATGCATATAGGAACAGAGCAGTTCGCCGGCGGAAGGCTCGGTGAACCGGCCGCCAATGAACTTTCGGAAAGTCTCCGGCAGATTGGATTTGAACTTGAAAGACTAAAAACCGGCACACCGGCCAGGCTGGATGCTGCGACAATCGATTTGGACAAGCTTGAAGTCCAGCAGGGGGATGAAAAACCAGTTCCTTTCTCCTTTATGAACGAAAGAATAAATCGCCCGCAGGTTCCATGCTGGATAACCTATACGAATGAAAAAATACATAGTCTAATCCGAGAAAATCTGCATCGCGCGCCACTTTATTCAGGACAAATAACTTCCACAGGTCCCCGGTATTGCCCGAGTATTGAGACAAAAATCTTACGCTTCGCGGATAAGAAGCGGCATCAGGTGTTTCTGGAACCTGAAGACGAAGAACAATCGACTATCTACTGCAACGGCTTAAGCACTTCTTTAAACAGGGATGTGCAGGAACAAATATTCAAATTATTACCGGCAGCAGAGAATGCGCGGATTATTCATTACGGCTATGCGATAGAATACGATTATTGTCCCCCAACCCAGCTAAAACACAATCTGGAGACCAGGAAGGTCTCCGGGCTGTTTCTGGCAGGGCAGATAAACGGGACAAGCGGGTATGAAGAGGCGGCCGGACAGGGACTCGTGGCTGGTATCAATGCGGCAAGAAAACTTCAGGGCAAAGAGCCGCTCATACTCGGTAGAGACCAGGCGTATATCGGGGTGATGATAGATGATTTACTGACCAGGGGGCTTGATGAGCCGTATCGGATGTTCACGTCGCGAGCGGAGTACCGGCTTCTGTTAAGAGCTGATAATGCGGACCGAAGATTGACTCAAATCGGTAAATCGGTCGGACTTGTGGACGAAAAACGGTGGATAAGATTGCAGGATAAACTCGAGAACATCAATAAGCTTAAGAGCTACCTGAAAAATAACAGGTCGGAAGGGACAAGTTTGTGGGACCAACTTCGCCGGCCACATAATACCCTTGTGGAAAAGATGGCCGAGAATACTGATATTAAGAATATGAATCTTGCTGAAGATGTTCTTCAGGCAGTTGTTATTGATGCCAAGTATGAGGGTTATTTAGCTAAACAGGAGCGCCTGGTGGCTGGTTTCAGAGCTTTGGAGAGTAAGAAGATTTCCGCAGATTTGGACTATAACAGCATCGCACATCTCCGGGCGGAAGCTAAAGAGAAGCTGTCTGCTTTCAGGCCGAGTACATTCGGCCAGGCCTCTCGAATAAGCGGTATAACACCGGCTGATATTACGGTGATTCAAATTCATCTGAAAAAAAGCAATGACCGAGTTGTCTGAAAATATTTATAACAGCCATGCTGCGCGTAATGAGCCTAAGTTTAAGCTCTGGCGTTCGGCCGGGCTGCTGCTGACATACAAATGCAACTGCATCTGTGAATTTTGCTATTATAATTGCGGTCCCGAGAAGAATGGCCTAATGTCTGTGGATACGGCTATAAGCGCATGGCAGTCGCTGAAAATCCTCGCCAGCGATAGAGCCAAAATACATATCACCGGCGGCGAACCGTTTTTGTATTGGGAAAGACTTCAGGAAATTCTCGAAGAGGCAGGTAATCAAAACCTCGGAAAAGTCGATTTGATAGAGACAAACGGTTTCTGGGCCACTAATGAAAAAGTTATAAAGCAGCGGCTGAGAAGGCTTGATGAGCTTGGGATGAACAGATTTAAGGTCAGCACAGACCCGTTTCATCAGGAGTATGTTGATATAAAGTTGATACATCGATTGGCCGCGATAGCTACGGAGGTTCTGGGACCCGAGCGAGTGCTGGTTCGCTGGCAGAAGTATTTAGATGACCCAATAGAAATGAAAAGTCTATCACCTGCCGAGCGTGAGCAAAAGTATATAAACGCTATGAAAGATTATCCCTGTCGTTTTACCGGTCGGGCAGCAGGTAGGCTGGCTGAATTAGCAGCCTCAAAGCCGGTAGAGAAACTTGTATCGATGAATTGCAAATCCGATTTTCTTGGTACTAAAGGTGTACATATCGACCCGTTTGGGAATGTGTTCAGTGGAACTTGCAGCGGCATAATTTTCGGGAATGTAAATCAAATCAAACTTGAGGATATTTGGAAGCAATTTGGCCCTGATGTAAACAAGTTTATCAATACATTGTTTAATTTTGGCCCGTTTGGACTGCTTGAAGAAGCGGCAAGGCTGGGTTACGAACAAGCAAAAGTCTATGCGAGTAAATGTCATCTTTGCACAAGTATCCGGCAGCATTTTGTAAATGGCGGTCATGAAGAGTCGATAATCGGCCCTGTCGAATGTTACTCTGGGACACTACTGGCCGATAAAAATATTTAAAATATTTATATTATTTTATTGACAGCTTGTACAAATGTACGATATAGTAGTAGTACAGATGTAAAATACACTTGTAAAAGGAGATTGTTATGGCACAGAATAAGTTACCCGCTTTAAGCCCATCTGAAACAGAAATCATAAGATTGGTATGGCAGCTTGACAAAGCAACCGTGCAGGATGTTTGTGATAAACTGCCTGCCAAAAGGAAAATAGCTTATGCGACAGTTCAAACCCTGCTGCGCCGGCTGGAAAAGAAGGGATACATTAAACACTCCATCCAGGGTAAGGCGCATGTGTTTTTCGCTGCGGTCACAAGCGAAAAAGTCATAAAAAGGTCGGTCGGTGATTTTTTAGACAGACTATTTGGCGGAGACCCGATTCCGCTTATGCAGTACTTAGCCTCGCATGGAAAAATCAGCGCCGACGATATAGAAAAGCTTAAACAACTCACAGACAAAAAGTAACCAATATATTTCTGTGGAGAGATAAAAAATGGAACCTTATTTAACACAAATCACAAATTATCTGCTGATGCAAAGCTGGCAGATAACAATTCTGGTTGTTGTAATAGCAGCAGTAAATATGGCGCTGAAAAACAGGAGTGCACACGTTCGCTACCTACTTTGGCTGATTGTCTTGGCTAAATGCCTGGCACCGCCTTTGTTGACAGTGCCCGTGGCAATCCTTCCGCAAGAAAGGTATGCTGAGCCTGCTCCGGTGTCCCCGGTTCAAGCGCCGACTGAATCTTTCGAGGTTGTGGATTCACCCATAGCCCAGACTCCCGTACCGCTGGCAACGCAGATTATAGCATTAATCCCAATAACTGTTGCAGAAAGACAGGCAAGGCTTACTGCCCGCCAATGGTTCAGCTTTGGTTGGGTTGCGGGAGTAGCTGCATTTCTCCTCTTTGCTGTGATAAAAGCAGTGAAGACCGAGTTTTGGCTGAGACGGCAGCGAAAGACGCTTTCAAGCGAACTGCAAGCCGGTATTGAGGGCCTATTCTCCAGACTTGACTTGAAAACATTCCCGAAGGTCTGGCTGGTTAACGGCATAGGCCAGCCGTTTGTGTGGGGACTTTTGCGCGGCAGTATCTATTTGCCGGCTGACTTCATCAAAGTCAATAACACCGAGCACCGCAAAGGAGTGTTGGGGCACGAATTGAGCCACATTTTGCGTTTCGATGCAGCGGTCAATCTTTTGCAGGTAATTGCCCAGGCGGTATTCTGGTTCCATCCTTTTGTCTGGTGGGTGAATAAGACGATTCGCGGCGAACGCGAGAAATGCTGTGATGAAATGGCAATCGCCCACCTGGGTGCTAAAGCAAAAAATTATAGCGCTGCCATTGTGGAGATATTAATTGCCGAGCACGAATCGACCCGGCCGGTTCCATCGTTGGCTGTAGCCGGGCCTGTAAAGAATATTGAAGAGAGGATAAAGACCATTATGAAGCCAGGTAAAAATTTCTACAAATGCCCGAGCAGGAGGGCTATTATTGTTTCGCTGCTGGTAGCTGCCTTGGTTGTGCCAACAACATTTGCTTTGACCAAACCAACGGAGGGGGTGGAGAGCTTTGGGAGCAGAAAAGTGCCGGTCACTGTTGCAGGCAAGGTCATATCAGAGCAGAGTGGAGAAGCACTTGTTGGTGCAATCGTCCGAGTGGCCGTACCTGCGACCGATATGAGGAAAGTCCGTGGCTCGGCGAACCACACAATTTATGAAGGACGCACCGACCCATACGGACGATTCGCAATAGAAGTGCCCTCAGGTGGGAAAGCTGTTGATATTTCACTGGATGCATTTATGCCCGGGTATCGTTCGGCAGCGGGGACCTTTCGCAGGGGTGGGGACTTTAGCTTGGTGAGAGTTACGGTGCAGCCGGATAAGAAAACGGACTTACTAATTCGCCTTCCATCGGCTCTATATATTGCCGGAGTTGTCAAAGATCATAACGGGCAGCCTTTTGCGAATGTAAAGGTTAATGCAAATATGCAGTTTGACGGAGGCTCCGGTTATATTGCGCTGACTGCGACTGACAAGAACGGCCGATTCGAGATATTTGATTATCCGGCCCCGGCTATGAAACGCAAGGACGAAAAAGGGCGGTTAACTTTCAGTATTGAGACCGCCAAAACCGTTACTATTAAAGACATCTACGGGATGAAACCGAAGCAACTGAGAACGCTGAATGTACAGATGCCTCGCGGTTTGGTTGCGAGTGGTGTGCTTTTGGATGTAAATGGGAAACCTATTGTTGAGACTTTGGTGCAGGCGATGGTGGGAGACATAGGGATTGTACTCAGGAGCATCAAGACAGACCAGAATGGGTGTTTCCAGTTGGCTGGTTTGCCTGAGAGGAAACCGCTAATCTTATATGCCCATGCTATGAGTCTCAAGCAAAAGGCCAGGATGCCGCTCGTACTAATAGACAGGGATAAAGAAGTGACCCTCAGATGTAAAGCTGTTGAGCTTAAAGCACCCCCCAAAACAGTCACCATGCTCGGCATGAAAGTGGCGAATATCACACCTGAAATTAAGGATGTATATGACTTGTCTCCGAATTTCGATGGTGTAGTTATTTTAGATACCGGAAAGAACTATGAACGGCTGGGCATCGGTGAGTTGCGCGAAGGGTATTTCTTCTGGATAGTCGGAAACAAGAAAATACATAATATGCGTGAGATGATATCCGAGATATTGAGGATTAACAATAAACCACGTCCCACCAGAGGAGGATCTATCTCGGAGGGACACAAAGGCTTTATTCGCGTCGTTTATGTTAGAAGAGACAGCACAAGCACACAATATCTCAGACTTACCGATGAGGATGCTGCTGAGTTGATGAGTTTGACTAAAGAACTCGATAGAACCACTGATGAAACCGAGGCTGGGTCTCAGAAATCAAAGCAAGGCTCTGACATAGCTGATCGTATCATATCAGCCTCTATTCTGTCGCGTTTAGGTAAAGCGCTGCTAATCTACGCAAACGACCATCAAGACAGATACCCGGATACAATGAGTCTGTTAAAGTCCTATATAAGGGATAAGCAGGATTTTGAATGGATATTAAAGAACGTGTCGTATCTCGGGAAAGGAAGAGATATAGCCGGATTAACCGAGACCATCATCGCTTATGATAGAGCACTGCTAAATATGGGAACTGGCACAAACGTTTTGTTCGGTAGCGGCATGGTATTATTCAGATCAGCAGAGAAACTTGAAAAGCTTGGCATTATGAAAGCGGAGTAGTTAGTAAGTCATAACAGCATAAGTAAGTGTACGATTCAAAAGACAGATATTCTTATACTCTTTTTCTCGGCATTGCGGTGGCTTCGATTTCGAACAACAGGTCGTCGCGGCAGATATCGCAAATAACCGTTATCCACGGCCAGGGAAGAGTGTCCCGAAAAGAGTTAAATATCCTCTCGACCTCGGTTGTTTTGCAGTAGGCTATGGCCTGCACAACGTCTTCATCGATGCATTTCATATCACTTAGAACAGCACAAACGTTTTCTATGGTTGCTTTTATCTGGCCCTCTGCATCGTCTATATGCGTAGTATCTCCGTCTGCATCGATAGAGGCGGTTCCGGAAACAAATACCGTTTGGCCGGCAGGGGTATCTGTTTTTGAAGCCCGTGAGAAGGCCGAGCCGTAATCCAGTGCAGACTGCTGTTTTCCTCCCGCCTGAAGGTACTTTGTACAGTCAGTCGGTTCGAGTACCGCCATCAGGTCCATCGAACAGTCGCCGCCATCAGCCGGCCCTATCCCAATACCTGTGCTGGCGGGCATTGACTGGCGCGTTCCGGCCCCGATAAGGCCCCTCTTGGTGAAAAAATCATTTCTGACCTGATTGAATTCGTCGTACCATGAAAGAATATCCTTTAGCCACATCCACGTGCGCGGCACTGAGAGGAAATCGGCCCCGAATTTTACGAGTGCAGCTTCGGCTTTTTCCATCATCGCCTGAGCATGGGTGGTGGTCTCTTTGCCTTGCTGGTCGGAAATAGACGAAAGCGAAAGATATGCTCGGCCGGATACGTGAAGAATTCGTCCACAGTCGATTTCATTCAGATTGACCACCTCCGGCTTGTTTTCACAGCTTATTGCGTGGACTTGTACTCCGGCTACAGGACCAAGTAATCCTTCTTTTGCTACTAACAAGCTCGGTGCAACTCCATCATCAAATTTTCCATAGGCTTTTGAGCGTGCGTGAGTGATAATTTCCATCGCATCTTGAGCTGCAAAGACCCGCTCCTGAAAAATATGCGCCTTTTGTGAGTGGAGTATTTCGGAAATGCCGGAAAAAATCTCCTCTGCGTGTTCGGCTGGGGATGCACTTTCAATGGGCGCTGCAGAGATATAGATTTCAGTTGCCCCAGGGGATTCGATGCTGTGTGTATGTATGTTTACAGTCATTTTTTTACCTTATCATCCGAGACTTAGTTATGAATGAAAATCTTATCTGCCTATAAGGCAGGCTTTCTTGGCGAGAATTCTAATCTCATTATTTGGAAAATGCAAGAAAATATTATCTGCCTTAAGGCAGTCCCAATTATCGGTATTAAAAAGTGTTCTGGAGTATGAATCAGTATTTTTTATGGATATCGAGCCATTTTTTGATTTCCTAAGCAAACTTGACATCTCCGACAGCGTTAGCAAGCTTAAAGACTTTTTCTTCAAATCAAACCGCTTCGCGAGGATCTGACCTCGAATTATGTACCAACCTTGATTAGATGTCTTGTGACTTGAATTAAGACGGCTTGACAATTCATCCCGTTAGAAATTAATCGACAGAATAATTAATATGTTTTTTGTTTTCTAACAGGATAAACTTTTTATTCACGTCCAATCAGCCATGACTCAGTGGTTTCTGGAAGTGTTCCGGCTTTGGGGGTAGCCATAGTTACAGGTATTTGGCCGGGTATTTTTCGGGAGTTGCGAACAACCCGGCCCAGCGTTTCTTTTTTTACGCTAACAGGCTCCAATATTAATTCGGGGACGCTGTAAGTCCATAAGCAGGAGTCGTAGTAAGATGGGTCTTTTTGAGGCAGCAGCAGGGGATTATAGACCTTACCTTGCCGGTCAACATAGCTAAGATAGGTTCGTGTAAATACACCACTTTGCCGTTTACTGCTGAAAGCTATCCATCGTCCGTTACTTGACCAGCTATGCCACGATTCGCTTTTGTCACTGTTTATTTCAAGCCGGCGGTATCCATACTTTCCAGTTTGCTGTGCGGCTTCAAGGTCTATCATGTACAGGTCGCTACTTTCCTGGTAAACAGGGAAGCAGCCATAATTGCACATACAAAACAGCAGCCAACGCCCATCGGGACTGATTCTCGGCAGAAGAATGCTCAGGCCTGTATCCTGAGCGGAAAGTACGGTTTCCAGCTCGCCCCATGTATCGCTGTCAATGTCATAACTTATTCGGACCAGGTCGTACTTGATTTCGTCAAAGTTTTTGGGAATTATATTACGATCCGGCCATGTTAACGGTGCGCTGCAGAAATACAAATAACGGCCATCAGGTGACCAGACTGGATAGGTTTCAAGACGGTCCTTTTTGGAAATCTGAGGTGTGGTTTTTATGGTCTTGGAATCAACTATGTAGTAGGACAGCAGGGAATCGAGATCAATTACGTCACGAACCTCACTTGCGGCGGTATGAAAGAACTGATGCACCTTGTTGATAGAATATGCCGCAACCCGGCCGGAGGGATGCCACGAAGTATAACCGAATTTTGTACCAATCTTGTTGACATCGTCATCTTCGATAAGCAGGACGGAGCTGCCATATAACGCACTGCGGATGCCGATAAACATTTTGTTCGTCCGATTGTTGCAAAATGTGTGACAGTTCAGGCAGCCGCCTTTGAAATAATCATTATTCAGTATGAGTGATTCGTCGAATCGATGCAAATCTCGCTGATAAATACCCATCTTTCTCCAAAAACCATGGCCCGGATGGATTCTTCTATATACCAGGAAACCATCTATGTCTTCATTGGCGATTTGAATGGTAATGGAAGAAAAACGGTTCCATTGTGCCGTGGCAGCCGGTGGATTTGCTGTTTTTACAAAGACGTCAAAATTCAACTGCTCTCCACAGTTGGAATTGAGCAGCTCATGCCATCGGTTCTGAGGAATCATAATCTTCGGTGAACGGCTGAAGATTTGGATAGCTCTGCCTCTTTTAGAGTGTATTTTTACGCAATACTGCGAGCCACTTTCTTCCACCAAAAAATTCAAAGGTGCAATATTCGGCGGAATGACGGTCTCGCAATAGTTGGGGTGTATTTTAGGTGGTCGGTCAATAGAGCTATACTGGTCAATGTTCATTTCGGCCAATAAAAAAAGCCCGTTCCGGCTACCGTTGCGAAGGGCATAAACCACTACACAGGCGGATAATATTACAAGCGTTAACAGTATGAAAAAAAAACGGTGATGTTTGCTCATTGCTCCATTCCCTGACGTCTATAAACGTAGTAAAAGAAATAGCTGTCCCCGTAATCTTTCGCCAATTTATTGTAGGCGGCCTGTTTGTTTTTTTTGTAGTCGTTCAGTATCTGGTTAAAGCCGTCAAAACGCTGACGTGATTCGGCGCTTATCTGGCGACCGAGCAGGTTAACTGGTTTTCTGACGCTGAAAACATATATTAACATTGCCTCTTCATACAATCGGGGGAACTGAGAAACGCCGAAATCATCTAATCGATCAAGGTTCTGCACAAATTTATCCAGCCGGCCATTTAGTAGGTACCAGCTCATCAGGTATTCGAAAGCCATGCGGTTTTGCCTGTTCTTTTCCAAAAGCTGCAATAAAATAACCTCAATATTATTAAGGGAGGTAAATCCGTAATCCTTCTCCATACAGACCGAACGTAATCGCTTAATCTCTTTGTTCTCGGACAGATCAGGATCAGACTTCAGAAGCTCAAGATAATTATTGGCCCAGTCATCGTAAAATAATGTTTTGCTCAGTGCTCCGAGATAAATCCCAGCGGAGTCATAATTGGCCTTGACCATGTTTATTAAAGCCAGCCCTTTTAGAATTGAGGGTCGTTCTCCGAGTCCTTCCAGAGATTCTGTAAGAGCATTTTCGGCCATATTCAAAAGGCCTATGTCAAGATAGATACCGGATTTCTTGCAGGATGTGTGTTCGTATTTTTTAGTGCTCAGAAAAAGGGTGTGGGGATTCTGTGGCCAGGAGAACATATCGTAGCTGAGTCGGCCGGTATGATATAAAGCCCTGTTAACCGCATTAACTACAAAATAGTTATCCGGATAGCATCGAGCTGCTCTAAGCAGTTGCGGCCACATTCTCTGGCGAGCATAAAAATCAGTCACAAATACAGTTTTTTTCTCTTTATCATAAGAAAAGAATACGGCGGTAGAGGCAATGGCCAGCAGAACCAATGATTCGATAATCCATTTCAGCACCTGCGAGTTGATGTTGAATTTCATTTTTGCCGGCAATGGATTGAGACGATTTGTTATTTTTGAATTTTGAATTATTTGCCAAAATACCGAGGCAAGCATAGTTAAAGGCAGGAGCAAATAAAGAATATAGATTATAACGATCAACTCTCTGCGATTATCAAAAGACAGAATTTTCCAGGATAAAGGTGATAAATTGCTGTAGGCATCGATAATACTTACGCCGAAGATAAGAACCCCCTCGACGTATGGAATGACCACGGCTGATAAGAGATATAAAAGTCCCAACAAGCATTGGCGCCTGAAAAGTAATTCGTACATCGCACAGACTGCCGCAAAGAGCAAATACGCTCCGGCGGCTATCGCCTGCAGAATGACGGACAAAACCAGAACAACAATCAGACGAGAGGTGTTCGAAGTCAGGGAGTATGTAATCCTTAAGTATAAACATACGAAAACCAGCGTTACTAAAAATGCCATTATGGTAATGAAGTGATACGTATATTGAGTGTAAGTAATGAGTAAAAGAATGGGTGGCATGAAACGGAGCAGGCAGAGGTGAGATAAGTTTACGGCTTTTAAGATGCAGCCGATACATACGGACATCAACCATGCTTGTATTGTTACTACGAGTGCTCCGGCCCAGCTAATATAGAACAACTGAGAAAGGAACGCTCCGGTGTATTCGACAAGTCCGCCCGGATGTGATAAGAATCCGCAAAAGAATGCCCAGCCTCTGTAAAAGACAGGGAAATTCGTAATAACCTCGGTACAATTATAAATCAGGCGCAAATCAACAACGAACCAGAGGTACAGATAGAACAAAACAAAAAAGATAAGACTTCGGCTCGTTCTGCCAATATCCTGATCCAATAATTTCCTAAGTGAACCTGGCATTATTTCTATCTCAAAAAATTTCGTCCGAAAATATTTCAAATGTTCCCAACAGCTTTCAAGGAACATTCGGGAAAGAAACCATTGCTACGTATTTTATACGGCACAATGAACAGGAATATTTAAAGAAATTATACTGTATCCGGTTTGAAATGTACCTGCTTTTTATGGATTCCGTTCTTCAGGGTGTCGATAAAAATAATAAAAATAGTACAAAATCGTAACAAAACAGTAACATATAGTTGTCATAATTGCTCCTGTTAATGTAACCGTATGTTTGTTAATCTATTTGAAAGGAGCACAATTATGGAAAGGTGTAAGAACATCACAATCATTTTCCTGTTGGCGGTTTTGGCCCTTGGCACAGTCACTTTTGCCAAGTCTTCGGGTACACTGCTGCAGGAAGGACTGTACGCCGAGGAGGTCGATGGCGACCTCGATGCGGCCATCAAAATCTATGAGCAGTTAATTGCCGAGAGTTCCGCCCAGAGATCTCATATTGCCCAGGGGATGTATCGGTTGGGTATGTGTTATCTTAAGAAGCAAGATGAGCAGCGGGCCAAAGAGGTTTTTGGAAAGTTAGTCGCCAACTACAGTGACCAGACTAAAATTGTCAGCAAGGCTAAGCCTCTACTGGAAGAATTGGGCAATGCCGACCCGGCGGCCCTGATGCCGCCTGAGACCTTGGTCTATATCGAAACCGGCAGCCCGGGCAGGCAGATCGAAACTATTCTGAATATGCTTAAGGGAACTCCATTTGAAAATCCTCTTGCAATGCTTGGTGGCGGTAAATCCAAGAAGTCACCCGGAGACATATTTGGTGCCCTTATGAATCCGGCTATGATGGCTGAATTCAAGAAAATACGGGGTATGGGGATAGGTGTTACCGGTGTTGCTCAAAATAATCCGCCGGCTATAGTAGTGTTGTTTCCCGGAAAGAGTGATACCCTGCGCGGTTTAATCCTGGCAGGCCTTGGCATGTTGGGGCAACCTGCTGAACCGATTGAAGGTATGCAAAGTGTAACATTTCCAGGCGGTGGAGGCGGTGCGTACGACGAGACGACGGTAATACTTGTAAGTCCATCCGCAGACTGGGCCAAACAATTGAACTGGTGTGTAAAACAATACAAAGGCGTTACCAGCAAGCCGACACTTGCTTCGAGTAACAAATCCTTTGCAAAGATCAGTAAGAAAGCACGTCAGGAAAATGCTTTAACGCTCTGGGCGAACGTCGATGAGGTATATGCAGGTCTTTCAAAAATGCTCCCGGCGGAAATGATTCCCAGCGAAATACGTCTTGCCGATGGCATTGCCGATATTAAGAATATCGACGACTTGATTGTCTTTTTCAACATTCAGGAAAACGGAATCGCTTTTGAACAAAACATAGCTTTTAAGGATGGGCACCGCTGTATTGCATACAATATGATTCGTACCCCGAATCTCAGCAGGGCCGGCTTTGAGGCCGTTCCATCCGAGGCGGTTGGCCTGGTCAGCATCGCTCTTGGTGGGGCCCGAAGCGCACAGAGCCTGGCTGCAAGTAAAAGCATTGAAAATTTTACAGGCCTTGATATCGGCAGGGAAATATTTGCCAATATTGAACAGATAAACCTGTTTGCCTTGCCGCCGGATAGCTCTTCAAACGGAGGTAATATTGGAGCGCCCCCAATAGCGGCCAATCTTGGACTGGCAGTAACCAGCCACAATCCGCAGCAGACTCGCAAGATTCTAACTCAATTGTTGACGGTGGCTAATTTGGTAACCGGCCAAACCGACGTCGGGCAGCCTGAGAATGGTACCGGCAAGTACCAAATTGGACTTGTTAACAATCAGAAACTCTACTGTTTTATGAACCAGATGAATAAGACGACTGTTTTGTCGTTAAATCCGGATGTTGTTGAGACTTCGGTTTCAGCAATCAAGAGACGCAGGTCGGTTTGTACTGCCGGGCCCTTAAACGAAGCAGTAAGCAAATTGTCGCCATCTATCAGCAAACTGGTGTTGATTAACGTTGGCGGAGGCATACGTGTTGCCGATGCTTATCTAACCGCGACATACAATAATCCGCAAAATCCGGCGCATAAAACATTAGCCAAATTGGCTCAGGCCTGTGATAAAACAAGCTTCCAGTTAGGCACTGATGAACGGATTAACAACTTTAATGTGCGTTTGAGTATAGATCAGCTTCCGCCGCTGGATAACTTATTCCCAGTGCTAATGCAGCTATCTCAGTCTGACCTCACAGCAAAGGCTATGGCTACAAAGCCCCAGCCGCGTGACAGAACTACGACTGACATAACAACTGTCTCAAAACTTAAGTGGAAACCAGGGATTAATGCTAAATCACATAAAATTTATTTTGGCACCCAACCAGACCAGCTTCCGCTATTAACTGAAGTGAAAAGCTCCAGTCATGACGAATTGCCGGAGTTGGAAGAGGATGCCAGTTATTACTGGCGTGTTGACGAGGTTTGGGCTGATGGTACTGTTATAACCGGAGATGTTTGGAGTTTTACTACAGGCTCTCTGGTAGCCTTGTGGAAACTGGATGAGACCAGTGGTAATATTGCGAAAGATTCCGCCGGGAATAATAACGGCACACTCATTGGCGATCCGCAGTGGCAGCCATCCGTAGGTAAAATAGGCGGGGCGCTGGAATTCGACGGCGATGGTGACTTTGTGAAGATTGGCGCCGAATCAGACTTTGATATGGCTGATCAGATTACCATTTCCGCCTGGATAAAGGTCAACCAATTCGATAAAGAGTGGCAGGCAATCATAGCCAAGGGCGATAGTGCCTGGAGGATACAGCGCAACCAGAACAAAGATTCTCTCGAATTTGCCTGCACCGGGCTGAAAATTCCGAGCGGTGCTACCTGGGGGAATTTATTAGGAAAAAGAAGTATAAATGATGGACAATGGCACCATATTGCCGCTATATATGATGGAAGTACAATGTACTTAATCATAGATGGTGATTTGGACAGTTCGCAACCGGCATCCGGCAGAATAAACACGAATAATGCACTGGTCTATATTGGTGAAAATTCGGAAAATAAAGGACGTTACTGGAACGGTTTGATAGATGATGTACGCGTTTACAATTATGCCCTAACGAAAAAAGAGGTAACAGCACTTTCCAATAAATAAGGTAAACAGAAATAGCAAGTGAAAACAATTGGTAATATCGATACGAGTAATCAACTGCGGTGGGTAGTATTATTGCTTGCGATAGCGGTAATACTGCCCACTGTCTGTTTGCTTTGGTTTATGAGCCAGGCAGTTGGAAACGAGCGTCTGGCGGTCAGGCAAAAACTGACTGCGGTTTACCAGGGACGCCTGGAGACATTAAGTAAAAGAGTTGATGATCTTTGGTTGGCAAGAATAGGCGTTATCGAAGAGGAAACAGCAGTGCAGCGCCAGCCTATTGAGATATTTGATCGACTTTCAGGCCGAGACAGCGAGACGAATGATCCTAATATATGTAATGCGGTTATTATCTATGACCGTAGCGGAAAGTTGGTTTATCCGGTTACAGGAGGTGATGACTATCCGGATGAATTTTCGCCGGAATTTAGTTTAGCATGGACTACTGAATTCACGGATGAAAATTTTGCCCGTGCGATACAATTATATGAACAATTCGTCGGTTTGGAAAATGATGGCTATTATCTACATTACAGCGCTTTATTAGGTCAAATCCGCTGTCTTAGAAAGTCAGGACAATTTGATAAGGCCGTTACTCTTTGCCGGGAGATGGCTTATGGCCAAACTCCCGATGATGATGTGAGTGTATCTTCTGTAGCACTGATTGCTAAGGCAAGAATCCTGCTTGTTAATCTCAAGAGTCAAACCCAGGAGGGTACAGGACGTTCGGATTTGGAAAATCTGATTGGTTCTGCTATAAATTATACTCCAGGCAGCGGCTCCGGTTTTTTACTAATGCCATCGGGGACAAGGATTTTTCTTCTGCGTAAAGCACTTGAAATTATAGAACAGAGCGAATGGGCCGAAGAACTGAAAATCCAGGTTCTAAGGGCAAAAGAATTGTTATCAGCCGAGGAATTATCTGCCGCTGCAATTGAAAGATATGATACAGGGACAGTATCGGAACCTTATTCTGAAAAAGATGCAAACGATTTAGTATCGATACTAAGTGCGACGCTGGAAATGATTGAAGGAGTTGAATTAACTGGCTTGACCGAGCAAGTAAGCGAGGAAGCGAAACAACAAATATCTAAAGTGTTAGATGCCTATCAAGCCAGGAAAGTGGGTGCTGGGCCGTTTAGCCGGCCTGCATTTGCCACATTTGAGTCCTGGTCAGAAGATAGCTTTCGCCGGCTGGAATTGCCGGAAGAAGCCTTTGGAGTATATCACAACTCCGGCGGCAAGACATACTTACTATTAAAAAAGGCAAAAGAGTTCAGTTCGGATTTCGATTCATGTGGAGCCGACCTCGAAGAGCTTGGCGTTTCCTACAGAATTACAGACAGTTTCGGCACGTATGCCTGCGGTTTGGAAAATCCGGAAAAGGCAGCTTTCCTGACAGTCCCTTTGGGTAAATTATTTCCGAGTTGGAACGTTGAGATTCATTTTAAGGATATTGATATCTTTGAAACAACAGCCGACAAGCAAAAAGTTGTATATCTCTGGACAGGTCTATTGGCTATTGCCGTAATGATTGCAGCCGGGCTGCTGGCCACCAGGGTTGTCGGAAAGCAGATAAGAACAAACAAGCTAAAGAACGATTTCATTGCCACCGTTTCACACGAATTGAAAACACCCCTGGCCTCTATGCGCGTACTTGTAGATACACTGCTGGAAGGCAGCTACCGAGACCAGCAGCAAGTTACCGAATACTTGCAGCTTGTTTCAAAGGAAAACGAAAGGCTTACCGGATTGATAGATAACTTTCTTACCTTTTCAAGGATGGAGCGAAATAAGCAGGCATTTGCGATGGCCAGAACAAGCCCTGCTGCAATTGCCCGTGATACCGCAGAGGCCGTTAAGACTAAATTCAGCATGGGTCAATGTAAGTTTGAAGTGAATATCCGTGAGGATTTACCGGAAGTGTCGGCCGACCGTAATGCGATGGTAACGGTACTTATAAACCTGCTGGACAATGCATACAAATATTCTTATGATAACAAGCAGATTGAGCTTAGAGTTTCTCCTGAAAACTCTTTGGTATGTTTTTATGTCTCTGACAAAGGCAGAGGTATGTCGCGCCGGTCGGCAAAAAAGATATTTAACAGGTTTTATCAGGCCGATCGCAGTCTTTCACGGCATGCCGAGGGCTGCGGATTGGGGCTAAGCATCGCTAAATTTATCGTAAATGCCCACAAAGGTACAATTTCTGTCGAGAGTAAACCCGGTAAAGGAAGTACTTTCACCGTGAAATTACCGGCCTGTAATTAAAGCCCAGCAGGGAAGGATTAATAAATGAGAAAGGTGCTGATTGTTGAAGACAACTCGGCTATGCTGCGGGGTCTTAAGGACAATTTCGAGTTAAAGGGCTACCAAGTCAAGACTGCCCAGGATGGCGAGCAGGGTCTAAAAGCAGCACTGACTGAAAATCCCGACTTGATTATACTCGATATTATGCTGCCGAAAATCAATGGCTATGAAATATGCAGCGAAGTCCGTAAAAAGAAATTCGATATGCCCATAATCATGCTCACCGCCAAGGACCAGGAATCCGACATTATACTTGGGTTGAATCTTGGCGCGGATGATTACATGACAAAGCCGTTCAGTATAAAAGAATTAATGGCCCGGGCCGAAGCGTTTATGAGACGCAGAGGCGAGGAGGAACCTGATGTTTATGAATTCGACGGTTACCGGCTTGATACTATCGCGGGCACTCTTACACGAAACGGTAAGGAGATTGAGCTTACACCCGGGGAATTCAAGATGCTGCATCTTTTCCTTAGGAGGATCGGATGCACTCTCACATCGGATGAGGTACGTAATGCCGTATGGGGTTATTCACGCTTTATTACTTTACAGGACATCGACCAGGCTGTCATTGCTCTGAGGAACAAGGTCGAACCGGACCCGAATAATCCGAAGTTTATTCACACTGTGGAGCTTATTGGTTACAAATTTAAACCACCGAAAACAAATGGAAACGATACTGATAGTTGAAGATGATCCTGTAATGCTGCGGGGCTTGAAGGATAACTTCGAGTTCAAGGGATATGGTGTACTTACTGCGGCCGATGGTGAGGACGGATTAAATGCTGCTCTTAATAAGAAGCCTGACTTAATTCTTCTTGATATTATGCTGCCGAAGATAAACGGCTATGAAATATGCAGGCTGATACGTAAGGAAAATCTTACTATGCCGATTATAATGCTGACCGCAAAGGGTGAGGAGTCGGATATAATATTGGGATTGAATCTCGGGGCAGATGATTATGTTACCAAGCCCTTCAGTATAAAAGAGCTTCTTGCCCGCGCGGAGGCGTTTCTTAGACGAAGCCGGCAAACCGAACAGGACATTTACGAGTTCGCAGACTACCGGCTTGATATTCCCGCCAGAAAACTTACCTGCAAGGAAAATGAAATTAAACTCTCACCGAAAGAATTCGGATTATTGGAATATTTTGTCAAGAAGCCGGGCCGGGCACTTACCCGTGATGATATACTGAATATGGTTTGGGGTTATGACAGCTTTATCGGCTCACGCAGCATCGACCGTTTTGTTACTACATTGCGGAACAAAATCGAACCCGACCCGCACAATCCAATCTTCATTCACACTATCAGAGAAATCGGCTACAAATTCGAACCTCCCGAGTAAAGTGATTGAGCTATTCATACGCTGACCAATTGGGCTAACAATCAATTAGAGTGAAGGTGGTTTATTTTTCTGTTGCTTTAATTGCGTCGGAAAGTTTGAGAGTGCCTTCATATAAACTTCGGCCGATTATTGCCGCCTGGGCGCCGATTTCGACAAGTTTCGGAATGTCACCCAGTTCCTTTACCCCTCCAGAAGCGACGATGGGCATATCTACCGTTTCGATAAGTGCTTTTGTTCTTTCGAGGTTCGGGCCTGTCATCATGCCGTCTTTGGTGATGTCCGTATATATAATCGCCGCCAAAGGCAATTTTGCCGCTTCGACAGCGAACTCCAATAAATTGTGGACGCTGTCCTGTATCCAGCCGTGGGTAGCGACTTTTGAACCCCGGGCGTCGAGACCGAGTACAATTTTCCCGCTGAATTTCTCAGCCATTTCGCTGAACCATTTAAAGTCACTTACCGCCTTGGTGCCGATTATTACTCTTTCGAGGCCCATATCGAGCAGTTGTTGTATCGATGCTTCGTTACGCAGTCCGCCTCCGACTTCGATTTTGAACAGACCTAAGGCTGCTATTGCCGATATTGTGTCGGTATTGACAGGCCTGCCGAGTTTGGCGCCATCCAAATCCACAATGTGCAGCCATTTTGCCCCGGCCAAGCTGAATTCACGGGCCTGTTTCACTGGGTCATCCTCGTAGTTTATCTGGTGGTCGTACTGACCCTGTATAAGTCTGACACATTTTCCATCTCTTAGGTCGATTGCTGGTATGATATACATTTCTACGCCCTCTAAATCCTTGCAATAGTTAGTGACATATTAGATTGATAATTTAATCTTCTCCAAATAAAATCGAGTTTACCATTGTCTTATCGAAAAAGGTTTTGTCAACCATTTATTGGTAGTTGCTCGACATTGCTTATAGCTAAAACACTCATATCTTTGACATTTTGGAAGTAATCGGAAAGATTCATGATTTTTTCTTTTGAGATTTTATGTCCTTCAAGGCTTTTTTAACTTCGATATGCTTAAACTCAAAGCCTGCTTCCAACAATCGTTTCGGCTTGACTCTTTGTCCGGACAAAAGTACCTCACCAGCCATTTCTCCTAAAGCCAGACGCATAATGAATCCCGGGAAGAAAAGCCATGAGGGTCTTCTTATCACCCATCCTAATTTCCTACAGAATCTTTTCATTGTTATCGGCTTTGGTGCTGTGAGGTTAAAAACGCCCTGAAGATTTTCATTTTCCATCAGAAATTTTATTGCAGCGACTTCGTCTTCAAGGCTTATCCATGAAAACCATTGCCTGCCGCTACCTATGTGACCACCAAGAAAAAAACGGAACGGCTGTATTATTCTTGGCAAAGCCCCGCCGCCGTTCCCTAAAACCACGCCTGTGCGAATAATTACACATCTTGCGCCCAGTGACTCTATTTGGTTTGCAATTGTTTCAGAATTGCGGCATACATCAGCAAGAAATCCCTTGCCGGCAGTGGAATTCTCATCCAGTCTTTCAATACCCCGTGAGCCGTAATAGCCGATAGCTGAAGCCTGAATTACCACCTTTGGTTTTTTGTTTGTTTGCTTTATAGCATCGAGTACCGCCCGGGAAGTATCCATCCTGCTGTGAAGTATGCCGGCCTTTTTTGCCTTGTTCCACCGGCCGGATGCAACGTTTTCGCCTGCCAGATTAATGATAGCAAATGCTCCATCAGCCTGCTGAATCCAGCTTCCGGTCGTTCTTCCATCCCATTCGACAACTTTAGCCCAGTTTCCTACCGATTTGGCGGCCCTGTTTGAATCACGTGACAGAGCTATTACCTCATAATCTTTATGCAGCGCTCTGCACAAAGCCCTGCCTATAAACCCGGTCGCCCCTGTTATCACTACCCGCATTGCATACCCTGTATAATTTTCTAAAGTAACTGTATGTTATTTACGGTTCCAAATAAAATATATCAAGTCTGACTCACTGCCAGCTTCAATATTCATAAGCTGACAGTTATATAAATGCAACTAAAAATAAGAAAATGCAATTATCAGGGAAATCAAATTGCTTTGACAAAAGCCGACATTAGATTATATTTACACACATAATTTCATTACAAAAACCTGTTAAACTTGGAGGTCGAACTATGAGTGGGATAAAGTTTTCAGCAAGTACTCTTCCGGTAAAGTCCATCCGGCGAATCATTTTGGCGATTTTTGCATTATTTTTAGTGACATTGGGTTCTTGTGCTTTGGATAGTAATTCATCCTCGCCTCGAAGCGGAAAAATACCTGTTATTTTCGATACGGATATATGTGATGATATCGATGATACCTGGGCACTGGCAATGCTCCTTCAATCGACCCAGTTCGATGTTAAATTGATTACGACAGCGGTAGGCAACACTTCATCAAAAGTGAAAACTGTGGCAAAGTTTCTGGATACCGTCGGCAGGACAGATATACCAATTGGTATCGGAGTGCAACAGCGTAAAGGCAGCCACAGGCAGGATGCGTGGGCAAAAGACTATGACTTGTCAAAATATCCCGGCAAAATCTATGAAGATGGCATACAGGCTTTGGTTGATACTGTAATGAAATCTCGCAAGCCGATAAAAGTCGTTGCCGTGGGTCCTTTGCCTAATATAGCGGCCGCACTTGAACTCGAGCCGCGGATAGCTGAGAAAGCGGAATTTGTAGGAATGCACGGCAGTGTGTACCGTGGATACGGCAATAGCTCCAAAATCAGCGCCGAATATAACGTTAAGGCTATGGTTAAAGAGGCCCAAAAAGTCTTTACCGCAGGTTGGAATATGACAATTACCCCTCTGGATACCTGTGGCATCATCCAGCTTAAAGGCCCAAAATATCAAAAAGTCCTGAATAGAAACAGCCCTTTAACACGGGCCTTAATTGAAAACTATCGTGCCTGGTATAAACAGGGAATACTGAGCAAGGAAAAGGACATAAGCGAATCGGAGTTGAAAAAGAGAGTCGATAAAAAACTCAATTCGAGCAGTTCAACACTTTTCGATACGGTGGCTATTTATTTAGCTATGTCAACCGACCTTGTTAAGATGGAAAAGCTGAGAATCAAGGTTACAGACGATGGTTACACAAGAATAGATGAAAACGCCAAAGTGATTAACTGTGCCACTGAATGGAAAGATTTAGGTGCCTTCGAGGATTTCCTGGTTGGCAGATTAACAAAATAAGAGATTTTTAACTGAATTGCTCTGGCTAAAAAATATTTAGTATGAGGGCGTAAGATTAAAAAAGACAAACCGAAAATTGTCGTCGTTGGCAGTTCTAATATGGACTTGGTAGTAAAATCTCCGAGGATACCTGCTGTGGGGGAGACTATTTTAGGCGGAGATTTCATGATGACTCCCGGCGGCAAAGGTGCAAACCAGGCGGTGGCCGCTGCAAAATTGGGGGCCGAGGTTTTTTTTATAGCCAAATTGGGTGATGATATTTTCGCAGAGCAGTCTTTAAGTAATTTCAAAAAAGAGGCGGTAAACACGAAATATATTACCCAGACCAAAGAAGCTCCCTCCGGAGTGGCTCTGATTACCGTTGATGATTCAGGTAATAATGTAATTGTAGTAGCTCCGGGAGCGAACCGGAAGCTGTCCCCTGATGATGTTAAAAGAGCTGAGCTTGATATTGCTTCATCGGGAGCACTTGTTGCCCAGTTCGAAATTCCGTTGGAGACAGTCGAATTTGCTGGGCGGTTAGCAAATAATTGCGGAGTGCCTTTTATCTTGGACCCGGCACCGGCCCAAAAGCTCAGTCCGGAGCTTCTTAAAATGGTTGATGTACTGACACCTAATGAAACAGAAGCTCAGATTCTCACAGACATAGAAGTAACGAACGAGGAATCGGCCTGCGTAGCGGCAAAGAAGTTGTTAGAATATGGAGTCAAATCAGTAATTTTAACTATGGGTGCAAAGGGCTTTTTGTTGGCCGGTAGTGATAGAATGGAATTTGTTTCTGCTGTAAAGATTGATGCTGTCGATACTACAGCTGCGGGGGATGCTTTTACTGGAAGTTTGGCGGTCGGTCTGGCTCAGGGAAAAACATTATACGATGCCGCCTTATTTGCTAATTATGTGGCGGCTCTTTCCGTAACTAAAATGGGTGCACAGTCTTCGATGCCCACCAGAGAAGCGGTAGAAAGTTTTGTAAGGGCGGTTCGCGAACCGCCCCTACCGAAAGGAGTAAACGATGCGAAAGTGTAACAGGTCAATTACAATTGTTCTTATGTTCTGTGCTGTGATTATATCAATTCTTGCAGTTGGCTGTAAGCAGCGCAAGTCGGACAAACCGAGAGTTGCATTGATAATGAAGTCTCTGGCCAATGAGTTTTTTAAGACGATGGAGGAAGGAGCTCGCTCGCATCATAAAGAACACGAAGATGAGTACGAGCTTAAAGTAGTCGGTATCAAAGACGAACAGGATGTAGGCAGGCAAATCGATTATGTCGAGCTGATGATTGCCCAGAGAGTGGACGCAATTGTGATTGCCCCGGCGGATTCCAAGGCTTTGGTACCGGTATGCAAGCGGGCAATGGATGCAGGGATTATAGTGGTTAACATTGACAATAAATTTGACTCTGCCGTATTAGAAGACAAGAGTGTCAAGATTCCATTTGTCGGGCCGGATAATCGCAAGGGCGCAGGACTTGCCGGTGAATATCTGGCGGGCAAACTAAAGGCGGGGGACAAAGTGGCAATTATCGAAGGAGTACCCAACGCATTCAACGGCATTCAGCGCAAGCTTGGTTTCGAGGATGCAATGAAAGCGGGCCAAATGAATATTGTCGGTTCCCAGTCGGGGTACTGGGAGACGTCAAAAGCCGAACTGATTGTCTCAGCGTTAACTACGGAGTATTCAGACCTGAAAGCCGTCCTTTGTGCCAATGACAGTATGGCCCTCGGCGCGATAGCGGCAATTAGGGCGGCGGGCAAGTCTGACGACATTCTCGTTATTGGCTTCGACAATATCACAGCGGTACAAAGATTGCTTAAAGAAGGAAAGATTCTTTGCACCGTTGACCAGCATGCGGACAAATTAGCTTTGTACGGTATCGAATACGCGATTGAGATGCTTAAAGGAGGTGGTACACCTTCAGATAGAGAGACGCCTGTTGAGCTTATTACAGTTGAAAGCCTTAAATGAAATCCGCTATGAGTGGAACACTTTTCAGAGCATGTGACATTAACAAATCATTCCCCGGTGTGCAGGCGCTTTCTGCGGTCGATTTCGATTTGAGAGCCGGTGAGGTTCACGCTCTGGTGGGTGAAAACGGTGCCGGTAAGAGTACGCTGACCAGCATAATAGCTGGCGCCGAAAAAGCCGATTCGGGCAAGATGGAGCTTTATGGACAGCAGTATCAGCCAAAGGGCAGAGCTGATGCCGAAGCACATGGTATCCGGACGGTAATGCAGGAACTTCATCTTATCTCCAACCTGAGCGTTGCGGAAAACATCTTTATCGAGAAATTGCCAAACAGATTCGGATTTATTGATTATAACAAGCTTAACCATGATGCAACTGAAATTATGGAACAAGTGGGTCTTGGAAACGTTGACCCTGATGTGCCTGTAAGAATGCTGGGAGTTGGGCAGCAGCAGATGGTTGAGATAGCAGCAGGATTGTCACGGCGATGCAGGATACTGGCGCTGGACGAGCCGACAGCATCACTTACCGACCGTGAGATAGAACTCCTTTTCATCCAAATCAGTAAGCTCAAGGCCGAAGGTGTCGGCATCATCTATATCTCACATCGCATAGAAGAGGTTACTCGTATAACTGACCGCGTTACGGTGCTGCGGGACGGAAAGGTTATCTCAACTGATCCAACGAGCCAGATGTGCGTTGACGATATTATCCGTAAGATGGTAGGTTGTGACTTAGAGCATGAAAAATTGCGGTATGACTCCGAAGCTGGTGAGGTAGCGCTTCGTGTTGTCGGGCTTAACCGAGGCCTGAAAGTTAAGGATGTTAGCTTTGAAGTTCGTCGTGGTGAGGTTCTCGGTGTCGCGGGGCTGATGGGCTCAGGACGGACTGAAACAATGCGAGCGGTGTTCGGTGCCGACCGACCTGACAGTGGCGAAATATATCTATATGGAGCAAACAAACCGGTCAAAATCCGCAAGCCTCGTGATGCAGTTCGAAATGGCATTGCTTTCCTTACTGAGGACCGCAAAGAGCAGGGATTGTTGCCTGAATTAGCCGTGCGTGTTAATATCTCGCTGACGCGGTTAAGAGGTATTAGCCGGTTTGGGTGGATGGATATAGCTGAGGAACGGTCAGTAGCGGATAGATATATTGCGGCTCTGGGTGTACGCTGTTCATCTAATGACCAAGCAGTCGGGCAGTTGAGCGGAGGCAACCAGCAGAAAGTAGTCATCGCGAAATGGATATACAGAGACTGTGATGTTCTTATTTTCGATGAACCTACCAGAGGTATTGACATTGGGGCCAAATTCGAGATATACCGCATGCTTGCGGAGCTTGCGGAAAAGGGGAAAGCCATTATTATGGTTTCATCGGACAATAAAGAGCTTATGGCTGTTTGCGACCGTATTATGGTGATGTCGGCGGGTTTGGTTGCAGCTACATTCGGGCCGAGCCAATGGAGCCAGGAAAAGATAATGTCTGCCGCTTTTAGTCAGTACGTAGGTGTCCCGGAAGAGAGCAAGAAATGATTATGCGAAAGATAAATAATAAGGGCTTTGTAGGCCTGCCGACTTTTGTTACGGATTATATTGCTATGGCGTTGGCACTGGCCTTGCTGTTAGTTATATTCGGTCTTTCCGCTCAGAACTTTTTTACCCTCACGACCTTCAGAACAATCGCCAATCAAATACCGGATATAACTATCGTGGCTGTTGGGATGACATTTGTGTTAATAATTGCGGGGATAGATTTATCGGTAGGCTCGGTCATGGCTTTGGCCAGTGCGGTGTTGGGTCTTTTCCTGGTTAAATTCAATTTCCCGCTACCGGCGGCGATTGCAGTATGCCTTGTGGTGGGTGTTCTTTGCGGTACGGCTAATGGTCTGGTAATAATACGGTGGAAGCTGCCGGCTTTTATCGTTACGTTAGGAATGCTGGAAATAGCGCGTGGTGCCGCCTATCTTGTAACAGATTCCCGAACTATATATATCGGTGGGCCTGTGGAGGTAATCACCGAGGCTTCGATTCTTGGACTTTCTCTTCCATTTATCATAGCCGTTGCGATTGTTGTTGCCGGGCAGTTGGTTCTTTCACGTACTGTTTTCGGGCGCTATCTCGTAGCCATTGGCACAAATGAAGAGGCGGTGCGCTTGTCCGGAATCGATCCGCGAGGGCTTAAACTCGCGGTCTTCGCACTGTGCGGTTTTCTGACATCTATAGCGGCGGTGATACACACGGCGCGGCTTTCCTCCGCCAATCCCAACACCGGTTACGGTTTGGAGCTTCAGGCCATCGCAGCAGTGGTCATTGGGGGTACGAGTTTGATGGGCGGCCGCGGGTCGGTGGTAAGCTCGTTCTTCGGCGTACTTATCATTGCGGTTTTAGGTGCCGGCCTGGCCCAGATTGGAGCACAGGAATCGACTAAAAGGCTTATCACAGGCTGCGTTATAGTAGCGGCTGTTATTCTGGATCACTACCGCCATCGTATTCGCAACCATCAAACAAAAGCGTAATCTGTGTATTTTGGTGGGTAGTTCTACGATTTTGTTTAGCAGAAAATAAAACAATAAAGTCCTTTTTTTGCCTTATTTTGTCGTTTTTTACATTATATTCGATATCCAGGTAAGAGTTTACTTGACAAATTGTCTCGGATATGAATAATAGGAGACAGAGGTAAGTTCATATTTAAATATATGGAGAGAAAACAATGCGTGTGCTTGTAAAACAAAGCGACGGCGCCGCCAAAGAATTCCAGTTCACCGAGGGGCCTGTTTCCATTGGCAGGGGAACCAACAATAGGGTTTTATTGCCTGATAAAGGAGTCTCCAGAGAGCATGCGGTAATACGTGATACGGGTGGTGGAAAATGGATAATTGAAGACTTGGGCTCGTCGAACAAAACATATCTGAACAATAAGGAAATTCACAAGGCCGAAATCAAACACGGCGATTATTTGCGTATAACAGATTTTACCCTTGAAATCATTCTTGAAGAAGAAGCCCGTGTTGAGCAGCCACTCAATTCCGAGGAGACACTTATTCACGTTTCGGCGGCCCTGACTACACCCAAGCACGAAACTGTGGTAAGAAGACCGGACGCCCAGCATGCGCCTGCTATGAGATTAGCGGCCAGAAGATTGTCCGATTTTTCGAAGGCAACCGATATTATATTTGAAGCCGGCAGTCTCGATGAGATGTTATTGACCTTGTTGGATGTTACCTTGGAACAGTTCAGTGCATATCATGTTTGGTGTGCTTTGAGAAAACAACCTACCGGCTCGATGACCTGTCACGGGGGCAAAAGACGAGACGGAACACCTGTTCAGCTTGGCGAATTACAGCTCAGCGAGAAAATAACTCAGGCGGTTGAAAAGGGGCAGTTTGTTGTAATGCCGAGTGTATCAGCTCAATTGGAGAAAAAGGACAAAATACGCTCGGCAATGGTTGCGGCGATTATGCGTCCGACCGGTTGTTTCGGGGTGCTCTATGTTGACAACGCTATGATACACGAGCATTACAGTCTCAGCGATTTGGACTATCTGATGCTAATTGCAATGCATACAGCCGCTATACTGAAAAGGTTCCTGGATTAGCAACTCGGCCGGGGAAAACAAAGGTCTATTTCTACTCAGCGATGCATCCGGACCAATTCTGAAGATATTAGCTGTTCCGAAATGTGTACTTGAATATCCTGCTTATTATCCATCTTATCCCACACGAATGGGTATAATGTTTCGTGTGTTCTAAGAAAAGTCCCGCAATATTGATATAGCTGTAACGTGAATTTCCTTGTATCTGATGGGCATTTGCTTTATTATTAGATTTCGGGTTGACAACAATAAGTAAGGAGAACAACACGGATGGCAGAAAAAGAAAAAAACAGAAGACAGTTTATTAAGATAGCGTCAATAGGTGCGGCGGTTTCGCTCACCGGCGTAAGAAGCTCTCTGGGACAGGTTCGTGGTGCTCAGGCAGGTAAACAGCAGTTCAAATTAGGTCTGGCCTCCTACACCTTAAGAAAATTCAACCTGGATGATACATTGGCGATGACCAAGCGAGTAGGTTTGAAATATATTTGTTTCAAGAGCATGCATTTACCACTGGATAGCACACCGGCTCAAATCCGTTCCGTTGTGGCAAAAGTCAAAGAAGCCGGACTGATACTTTACGGTGGTGGAGTAATCTCTATGAAGAACGAAGCCCAGGTGCATCAAGCCTTTGATTACGCCAAAGCCGCCGGAATGAAGGTTATTATTGGTGTCCCGGCGCCAGAGCTATTGCCGTTGGTCAACAAGAAGGTCCGGCAATACGATATCAAAGTTGCAATTCACAATCATGGACCTGGTGACAAACTTTATCCCATACCGGCCAGAGCCATTGAAAGAATCAAGGATTTAGACAAACGAATAGGACTTTGCCATGACATTGGCCACACAATCCGGGTAGGTTCGGACCCGATAGCTTCATCGAGGAAATTTGCGGATAGATTGTTGGATGTCCATATCAAAGATGTTTCTGAAGCAACCGCAAAAGGGCACGGAGTTGAAATCGGACGAGGAGTTATTGATATACCGAAGTTCTTAAAGATGCTGGTAAAGATTAAATATTCGGGTATCGTTTCGTTTGAATACGAAAAAGACGCTGATGACCCAATGGCGGGTCTGGCTGAGTCGGTAGGTTATGTCAGAGGGGTACTGGCGGCTATCTGACAATAAGCCATTCATTCTCAAAACAGGTGATGTTTACATTACGAAGGTGATTGTGTTATGCCATATAACATCAGGATTGTAAGTACGTATCCACCGCGAAGGTGCGGTATCGGGACTTTTTCTCGCAGTCTAGCCAGTGCGTTGTCACATTTCACGGCCGAAGTTGGTTACATAAGAATAGCGGCGATCGACAATAGTGATGGACCTTATGATATTCCAGTTGACCTTATTATCGACCAGCATAATCCAAAGTCGTGGTCCAATACCATCAACCACATCTATGCGCGTTCGAAGGAGAGCCTTACCCCCACGGTCGTCGTATTGCAGCACGAATACGGCCTCGACCCGGATGAAGACGGGAACGTGGGCTGTGGAACGAATTTTGTCGATATGGCCAGGTCTTTTCGTGAACGTGGACTGACAACACTGGTGTATTTGCACACTGTACTTGATGAGCCGAACGAGCACCAAAGTGATGTGTTACAGAAGTTGGCCGAGTACAGTGACGGGCTTATTGTTACAACGGAAAGCGCGATTTCCATACTCGAATCTCCGAGCTATGGAATCGACCATTCCAAACTCACCCACATCGACCACGGTATCAGGATGCACCACCCTTCCCAGTTCGATAGATTGGCAATCAAAAAGGAGTGGGGCCTGGAGAACCACTTTCTTGCCACAACGTTGGGGCTTCTGTCTCCGGGTAAGGGGATACAGTTCAGTATTCGTGCTTATGGCCGGTTCGTCAACGAGTCATGTACTGCCGAGCAAAGACAATGTATAGTTTATCTGATTTCAGGCCAGTGTCACCCGGAGTTTGTCAAAGCCGATGGCGGTGGTCAGTACCGAGAGTATCAGGCGATGCTGGATAAGGCACTCGATGATGCTAAGGTGAAATGGTGCAAGGTCAAAGAGCTTAATGGTGTTGATTTTAATGAATACGACATTGTATTTTACGATACATTTATGAACGAAAGCGGTTTGCTCAAGTTATACGGAGCCACGAATGTGATGCTGTTGCCCTATTTGAATATGCAGCAGATATCAAGCGGAATATTGGCTGATGTGCTTGGTTCCGGTAGAATCTCGATCTCCACGAAATTCAGATATGCGGTTGAGCTTATCCACTCAAACAAAGCCTGTTCAGAAGGAGCCGTCATCGGGCGATATGCCCGGGGTATCCTGGTGGATCCGGGAGAGGCTTCGGTGGAACAAATCGCTCAGGGTCTTGACTATCTGGTTTTTAATAAGCATAAAAGGCTTCGGATGGAAAAGCAGGCCCACCAGAGAGGTTACCAAATGCGATGGAGCAACAGTGCCTGGGCATTATTGCAGTATATTGAGTTTGTCAGGGAGCAAAGAGAAATTGTGACCGGCAGGGGAGTGAAGTTCACCAGGGAAAAACCTTCTGTTCTTGAGATAAAGAAACGCCGAACCAGTTGAGGGATTCGGCGTTTTGCGTCTTGGCCATACCATGCATGTTGTGTCAGGTTAGTTTGATGAGCTTCTGCTCTTTGGCGGATTTGTATATTGCCAGAATCACCTCCACTGCCTTACGTGCTTCTCGTCCGTCTATCCAGAAGTCTCTGCCGCTTTCCAGCGATTCGATAAACGCCTGGAAATTACGCGTATGATTCTCGTATGAGATAGCTGCCGGGTCGGAGACGCCGCCGCCGCCTTTGATTTCGCCGAATTTCTTTCGGATTTGCTCGTCTTCAGGTTTTTCGTCGACAAATTGCCAGTGTGTAATGCTGTTTTCGACGTTTATAACAGTGCCTTTTGTACCGGTAATTTCAAAACGCCTGAATTGTCCCGGATACGAGGCCGTGGTTCCATAGATAACTCCCAGTGCTCCATTGGTGTATCGCAGCACAGCAGTGGCGGTATCTTCTGTTTCGATCTGAGGGTGCCCCAGTTTGGCCGTGAATGCCTGCAAAGATTCAATCGGAGGCATTACGTCGCAAAGCATATCAACCATATGGATGGACTGATTTATCAGCGCTCCGCCGCCGTCAAGTTTCCATGTGCCGTGCCATGAGTCCTTATAATATTCGTCGGTGCGCCACCAGGGAACATATATACTGGCGTAAGTAATCACGCCGAAGCGTCCGGAATTTATGGCTTCCCTGAGAGGTACCATCATATCGTTAAATCGATACGGAAATATGCCGCCCAAACGTGTGCCGCATTTTTCATGGGCCTCTACCATAGCGTCAATTCGCTCTAAGGTAATGTCCATGGGCTTTTCGCATAATACATGTTTGCCGGCCTGTGCCGCGGCAACGGTCGGCTCCTTATGAAATCCGCTCGGTGTGGCGATAGTAACAATATCTATCTTCTCGCTCTTGAGCATATCTTCGTAACCGTCAAAGGCCTGAACGTTGAATTTATCTGCAAGGCTTTTAGCTCTTTCCGGTATCTTGTCACAACAGCCGATTAGCTTTGCATTCGGAATATCGCCAATGGCTCTTGCATGAAAATCAGCTATTAATCCGGCACCCACTATTCCAAAATTCCAGGTTTTCATTTATATTTTCCTTTCCGTCTAAAATTAATCACAAGCCAGTCCGACCTCGGCTGAAAGCTCTCTAACGGCGGCGATGGCCCTTGAAAAAAGCTCAGGACCAGTCGAGCCTCCGAACTGACCGCCGGATTGCAGGTGCGGCTCCATCGTAAGGCAGTCGTCGTAGTTCATAGCCGCAAGCTCTGCAAGCAGCTCTTTGATTTGCCCGTCGCCTTCGCCCGGTATACTACCCACGTCTTTTGCACCCAGCTTCCAGTCTTTGATGTGAATATGGACCACATAGTCTTTCATAAGTGGCCAGCAGCTCTCGACATTATCTAATTTCTTTTCTCCCCACACGAAATTAGCCGGGTCATATACCAACCGAAGTTTCGGTGAATTGATGGTCTTTACAATATCAACGCAGTTCTCTGCGGTATGGCCGTAAATGTGAGCTTCGTTTTCATGCACCATTGTAACGTTGACATCACTCAGCACCTCAACCTTGGCTGCCATTCGTTCCATAACCTGTTCGCGGTAATCATCGATATTTTTGCCTTCCGGAGCATAGTAGCTGAACATTCGTATGAATGGAGTTTCAAGAAACATGGCCAACTCCACGGCGTGTTTGAATTTATCCAGATGCGGCTCGAAAGGCTCGTCGAGTTTTACCTTGCCGATTGGTGAGCCGATGGCGCTAACTTTCAGACCGTGGTCCTGTATCATATTTTTTACTTCATTCAGCTCGTTTTTTGTCAGGTCCATCAAGTTTTTCTTATCAACAAAACGAGGTTCGATATAACCGACCTTTTCGCCGGCCAGGTATTTAACTTGCTCTAAAAAGCTGTCGGTTACTTCATCCGCGAATGCACTTAATTTCGCCATTTTCAGTTTGCTCCATATATTGTTAAGCTGATTGAGAAGGCCGGGAAATATCGATTTTCATAATTTTTTCTGATGTCATATACAATTAATCTATGAAATTCACTCAATTTAAAAAGTTGTAGCCTCAACAAAGTGATAAAATCGCTCTTTTAACTGCTAATATAGGCGATCTATGGTATTTTGTGCCAGAGCCTCACAAACTTATAAAGCCTGCACCCAACTGTTGTCAAGCCAAAAGTTTCTCAATATTAGGAAATCCCCTTAGCTTGAGAAATTAGGGCTTGACACGAGTTCAACATTTTGTTACAGAATCGCTATTGGACTGGATTATGGTAAGGAGAGACCAGTCAGGAGTGATTCGATCTACCCAAATATGAAAAATATGCTTTCTTAAAAAAACATATAAATTTGAGCTTGACACGAGTTCAACATTTTGTTAAGGAAGTGATAATATAAGACTGAGTGAAGGGTAATGATGGTCACCCATAGACAATAGTGAGCATGATGAACCCCACACAGCGCTTTCGTAGGAGAGACCTCATATGTTTGTGAACTTTCAATTGTAGAGTTAATCGGAGTTTCAGAAGAACCTCCGTTATATGATGTAGCCCAAGAATGATTCGGTGATCTGCAAAAAGGATTTTATATGTGGTTTACTAATAATTGGCTACTGGCAGTACTTAGTCTCATATTAGGAGTTCTCAGTTTCATAGTAGGGGCACTTGGTCTCTTAGTAGGGACACTCGGTCTCATAGTAAGCGTGCTTAGTCTAATGGTGACAGTACTCAGTCTGATTATCGGGTTAATTAGTCTTACAGCAAGCTTACACAGTTTCTTGAAGAAATATGTCAAGCCTTGTTTTGAAAACCTCGTTATTCGTTTATGCTTCCGGCTAATCCGAGATCTTAAATCCACTGCAATCCTCACAACCAGTATGCGGCTATTTCGCAGAATAGAAACCTATAGCATTTGTAGGATCAAAGAAGTTTTGTCAATTTGGTCTGGCTTGCATGCTTGGAAGAAGCGATGTCGCGACTTGGAAATGCTGGCGATACTCGGTATGCCCTTGGGTATTGCACCTTCGCTACTTGTGTACTGGATGAATGATGTAAACTTTTGTTGGCGTCTAAAGTACGTTCGACATGGTTTGTTGCCCGTGTTTTAAGAGAAAGTTTGGCGTCCGTGTTTTGATGGCAAAATCCGTATAAGGGAAAGGTTAAATATTGTTAGATGCTTTGAACAAGTATATTGATCCGGTAGTCGCCGTGGACGAAAAGTATGCAATCTTTTTTGCTAATGAGGAAGCAATACGTCTTTGGGGATCCGTAAGTGGGAAAAAGTGTCACGAATTCATCTATAAGCGCGGTTCCAAATGCCCACTCTGTGTAAAAAAAGATCTTGAAGCAAATGGATGGTCCAAAACGGAAAGGCGCTGCCGATTCATTAAAGACAAGAATAATAATGACATCGAATGTTACGCTATCGTCACGCCTTACGAAATGAATCCTTCGGACAAGTGCCATCTGGAAATGTTTACACCAGTGCCAGGCGCAATTCGCGGTACACGCGCAATTATGGGTTTCGCAGAGGAACTTGAGAAATTAAGGGATCCTAACGAAATTTTTCGTGCTCTTGTAGAATTCCTCAGTAGTGACAAAACTGACCTGAAGTGCCGAACAAGGTGCTATAGTCTCGAACAGAGTAATCATAATGAAGGGCTTAGGCTGATATTTCATGACCATAGGATGGATACTCATCCTTACTTAGACGACATTGGTCACCGCGTGATGAACCGTCAACCGACTAGCCAATTTAATGCGTCGTTTGCCTGTCTCGATCAAAAAGTATGGTTTCTTCTGACCCCGGAACCGCAAAAAGTTGATGCATTCAAAATCCACTTCAGAGCTAAGAACCGGGACAATCAGGAGAATCTATGGGATGCAGATCCATTCATAGCCCGACAGCTGATTACTCTGTACTTATATGACAGAATCCAAGATGGAATCGCCACAATTTTCAAGGACCCAAGACCACATACGTTCCTTGACATACCTATCTATACGAAAAAGAAAGCATATGGCAAGCTCTCCATCACTCTGTGGGAGAACTCGTTCCTGTTCTACAGGGAACATATTGAAGAACTCTGTCTAATTGAGAAGTTTGTAACACGCCGTCTGGCGGCAATTGAATCCTTGGATGAGACAAGGTCTGCAGTATCTCAAAATGTCATCCATGAAGTTGCTCAACCAGCATTCGCAGGTCTTTCGAGTATGGAAGCATTGAGACGTCGTGACCGTGATAATGGCAGGACTGCAAGGGATGAGCAAGTCGATTACTATCTGAAGAAAAATGTCGAGTGCAGCCTGAAAATGGTTGCTTTCCTAAACGACCGGGGGCGCATCACCGAGGACATTCCCAGCTTTTCCGATACTACGACCAACTTCCTCAGTGATGTAGTAGCGCCTGTTGTGAATCTGACCCGGTTCGGTATTTATGAAAAGTATCTGAGAGACTCCGGTGAGAAAATGAATCCTTCAGAATTGGAAGATATTCAGGAGCCTCGATTCAAGAGTTCAGAATCCGTAAAATCTGTCTTTGGTGGCATAATTTATGAGATATCATATGGTGGCCGTTGTGACGAAGTGGAAGTCTATATCGAAAAGTATCGGCTTCAGCAAGTTGTGTATAATCTGCTGCACAATGCTCTTAAGTACAAAGGTCACGGGTACCATTACATGGTGCGCATACAATACCGACCTACACTGACCGTCAAAGAAACAGAACTGTTTGCGGATTATTATGTAATTGACGTAACAGACCAGGGCTATGGAGTTGAACGTGGTGAGCAGGAAAAGATATTTCGGCTCTTCAAGCAAGGTATAAACGCTCGAAAGGTCTCGAATTTACCGGGTACCGGGCGAGGTTTGTATGTGTGCCGAGCAATTCTCAGAGGTGTAGGAGGAGAGGTGTTTGTTCAGAATATGCGTTCACCTACTGTTTTCCGAGTGCTTATTCCTCGAGAATGTAGATTTGATGACTGGCTGAGCAAGCTGGAGGATTTTAAAGGAAGAACTCGGGAGATTATGAGGCTATTAAGAGAAGGAGACCAATTATGAACCGAGTAATCTATTTTATTGAGGACCAGGAGGCTCTGACGCCATACATCTTGCTTGCACGCCACGAGGATAGATTCCCCGGTTGCAGGATTCTTGCGGCAGATTCAATAGATGATGCTATTAAGTGGTGCAACGAATACGACGGAGAAGTGCTGTTTGTGGTGGACAGCAGGATGAGCAGTGAACTTCTTCCGAAGTATTTGGAAAAGGCCCTTGAGGACAGTGGAGATAAGATACAAGATCTCTCGGGCTTAGTTTCAAACGAATATCTAACAGGCATGCTGGGGACAGTTGTATTGAAAAATCTGAAACCAAACTGCCGGACTATTCTATTGACGGCCTTTTCCAAAACTATAAGCGAGATTAGACAAAGCCATCCGTTACTTAACGGAATGTTAGAAGATTCAATTGACGTTTCGCTTTCGAAAGCAAGCCCTGAAGCATTAACAGAAGCAATCCAGACGCAGCTTATGGAGTTATCACGGGCTCGAAGACAGCGACCAAGCGAGTGAGGCATTATATATAAAGGTGAAATGGAGTAATAATATATTTTTTCCTTTGGGCTATCCATGGCCCATAACTATTTGTCCCATCTTGCCGTTTATTTTAAAACAACTGATTTCCCGAACTTGCAATCTCTTTCAAAGCTTGAGCCTCCCCCTTGATCATCCTGGGTTCCTCTCAGTATTTTTGATTCGCTACTTTCCAAAACTTGCAGCTTTTTCTGGCAGGTCTCTTTTGATTTCATCAAGTCTGTAACCAAAACCCGGCCCGCTTATTGTCGATAAGTCAACCTGACCGTTATGCCGTCGGTAAAGCCCCGGATGTACGACCTCCTCCGGCGCCGAAGCCGCCGGATAGAATTGCATCGCATTGGTCTCGACACCCATGATAGTTCCCGCGTGCGCCGCTAAACGAACGTGAGGAATCTGTGCCAGCATCGGGTTGGTCAAGTCCTGTACCATCAAGGTCATCCCATGCGCCTTTGCCCAGCACAAACTAAGCAATGCACCGGTTTGAGTTTTGCAGGTTTTCAGCGCAACTCCGGTCCAGCCTAATTTTCTCCCGAGCCTAACTATTTTCCAGTTGTGGGCGCTTTCGTCCATAAACAAAGGCTTTCGCGCCGAGACGCTGTGAACATCAATCTGGTTTTCTTCAAGGTCGTATGGAAACGGCTGCTCAACATATAAAAGCTGCTGATAGATTCGAGGATGCTCTTGCACAAATCTGTCAAGAATGTCATTCACGTATGCCGGGTCGGTAACAGTGCAGTTAAAATCGCTGGTCAGCCACACAACATTATTCTCGAATGCGATTTTGCCGACCTTAATCAAACGTTCATAGTCCCATGAAGAATCGTTGCCTCGCAGTTTTACCTTCAGGCAAGTCAGCCCATCACGCTTTATCCAGTCCGGCAGTAATACCGGATAGCCGTCGTCTGGTTCCTGCCCTGTTAGCTCTGATGTGTCGAGCAAATCCTTACCACCTACCAGGTGCCATGCAGGTAAAGTCTTCGCCGTGGGAATGGCAAAGAAATCTTCAGGGTATTTGCCCGCAAAGGATATATCTGCATTCTCGGCCGGCTCGATGAAATCGGACAGATCAGTGTTCATAAATTCGGCATTGTAAGTAGAGTACACATCCCGCTCCAGAAGCTGGCCGTATGCATCGTGTATGGCAACATCAAAGGCCGAGCTGCAAACCAAAGCCGCCAGATGTGGCATTGGCCCTACCTGTTCTGTCCATTTGTTGTTGAGCTGATTGAGGAGGCCGGGCAATATCGATTCGATAAAATCATGCCCTAATTCAATCGGATGGCCCTGACGGTCGAACTCTACCCATGCCTGAGCAAGCATCCGGCAGAAATCTTCCATCACCTCATTCCTTTCATTATGTCCTAAGCTGCTGCTCGGCCAGGCCCATTCGGCGCTTAATGGAGTTTCTCCCCATCCCTGCGCTCTCTGTCCTTGTTTATTCACCACCGTAACGCAAACGCGTGCACAGGTAACATGTGTTACTACCTGGGTCCCGAACTTCAAGGGAACTCTTGTTTCCACAGGAATAAAGTACACATCAACAGATACCGGGCTAATATCGGTTTTCATATTTCCCTCATTGCAATTGTCCGATTATTTTCAATGATTTACTGGTGATTCATTAGAAGATTTATAACTTATGAGTAATTATTGTCAACCCTAACTTTCCCGTAATCTAAAACTAACCATTCATTTCAACAAAGCGCCGAGATTATTTTGTAATGATTTCTTTTTGTAAGAGGCCTTGCGGAAGGGGAATGTTTAGGTTATATTTACTATTTCTATTGATCAAAATCTCTGTAATTGTAAAGGATGTCATTTCGATTGATTATTGAAAGGAGCAAATATGAAACTCAACCGAAAATTGAAGATGGGAATGGTTGGTGGTGGACCCGGAGCGTTTATAGGTGAAGTACACCGCAAGGCGTCAAGTTTGGATCATGGTATCGATTTTGTGGCCGGGGCCTTTGACATTAACCCGAAAAAATCAAAGCAAATGGGGCGCGAGCTTCTTCTCGACCGTAAACGTGTGTATGGTACTTACCAGCAAATGATCGAGGGCGAACTTAAGCTGCCTGAGGGTGAAAAGATAGATTTTGTCACAATTACTACGCCGAACAACTGGCACTTTCCTATCGCCAGAGATTTTCTTAAGGCTGGTTTCCACGTAATGTGCGAAAAACCAATGACAATCAGTGTTAAGGAAGCAAAGGTCCTGCAACAGCTCGTTAAGAAGTCTCGCAAGGTGTTCGGACTGATGCATAATTACACCGGTTACCCAATGGTTAAATTAGCTCGTGACATGGTACGAAAAGGCGAATTAGGTAATATCCGCAAGATAGTAGTTCAGTACCCGCAGGGCTGGCTGGCCACTGCGCTGGAAAAAACAGGCCAGATGCAGGCCGCATGGCGAACCGACCCGAAGCAAAGCGGCGGCGCCGGATCTATGGGTGACATTGGTACACATGCTGAGAATCTTTCGGAATATATCACAGGACTGAAGATTACACAACTGTGTGCGGACCTGAGTATTTTTGTCAAAGGGCGTCGTTTGGATGATGACGGCAATATTCTGCTGCGATTTAATAATGGTGCAAGAGGAGTTCTGCACGCGAGCCAGGTTTCAGTCGGCGAAGAGAACAATCTGGCCATCTGGATTTATGGTGAAAACAAAGGTCTGGAATGGCATCAGGAACATCCAAACTACCTGTATGTAAAATTTCCGAACGCTCCTGAGCAGGTTTGGAAACGGGGCAATCCTTATATCGCTGCAAAAAGCGCCGCCGCCGCCCGGGCTACACGACTGCCATCCGGTCATCCGGAAGCCTTCTTTGAGGCTTTTGCAAACAATTATTTGAATTTCGCAGAAACCATACGGGCGAAAATAACCAGATCGAAACTCAATCCGTTGGCACTGGACTTCCCGAATGTTAACGATGGTCTGCGTGGCATGCAGTTCATAGAGACTGTCCTGGCAAGCACCAAGAGCAAACAGAAATGGACCAAATTTAAGAAGTAAGAAGCTTTGAAAAGGATGAGTTTAAGGAAAGTTAAATAGAAGAGATTAAAAAAGATACCGGGTGGCCGGCACGGGAATCGTTCGGCTTGGCCTACCGAACCCCGTGTCGGCCGATGTTAGATGTCAAACATTGTGTACAGATTTTTTATAAAAATTTATTTTTAAGATTTAAAAATTTCTTACAAAACCACATTAAGTATTACAAACTGAAAGCTAAAACCGCGTTTTTTGACTAAAAAACGCGTTTGAAAAACTTGTATACGGCGTAAAATATAATTTGTCATTAGGTATGTCAATCCCCGTGTTCAAGATTTTTGAAATTAATTATGCTGGCTATGAAGTACAAAAAAGACAATTAATATTATCTCACATAGGTGATTCGTGATTGAGAAGATAAAACATATCAGGAATCCGCTGACTATTGTTGCCGTATTTGTAGCGATTGCAGAGATCGTTGGCACAGTTTCACTCACAACTCTGAATGAGAGACACCATATTGTTATCGTCTGGTTTCTCGTGCTTTTCCCAACGCTTCTCGTTGTCTTATTCTTTTTTACTCTTTGGCATAAACCTTGGGTCCTCATATTCCCCAGCGATTTCAAAGAAGGCAAAGATTACCTCAAAATGCTTACGATTGTGCAAAGATTATCCCTTGAACTATACGGTATCGATGCCCAAATTCAGAACTCTAACAAAAAAATCATTAATGGAGTGCTCTTATGTAACAACTCACAAAAAGAGAATACAAACCGAATCTCCGAGATACTCAATAACGAAACTGCACAAATGATTGGTAGAATCAACTTTGCGAGATCATCTTTAGAACAATATGCTATGAGTATTCTTCCTCATGCTTTACCACAATCACGATTACAGCATGATATCTTTCATGAATTACGAAAAAGCCCAGAAGCATTGTCATTTTCACAGATTTGCGAAAAGATTAAAAGGGACAGAACGGAGATTAAGAAAGCTTTCGATAGGATGGTTCAACGACATATTATAAAAACAATAAACCGTTCAGACGGAATTTCGTATATTTTGAATCTTTAATTGTAGAATGACATACATTGATCACAGTAGTTCTATTTTCGAGGAGATTACAATCATGTCCGAGCAAGAAAAAGTTAGTCGGCGTCGGCTCCTTAAGCAAACAGCAGGAATTACTGCCGGCGCAATATCATTTCCACATATCGTGTCCTCTTTAGCTTTAGGCAAAGCCGGTGGCGTTGCCCCGAGCAATCGCATTGTGATGGGCAGTATCGGTGTGGGCGGTCAGGGCACATCGAAGATGCGTGCATTTTTGGGCAATGAGGACGTACAGGTTGTAGCCGTTTGCGATGTTCGTGCCGACCGCAGGCAGAAAGCCAAAGATATTGTTGACGGCCGCTATGGCGACAAGGCCTGTGCAGCCTATAATGACTTTCGCGAGTTGCTCACACGAGATGACATTGATGCCGTAGTGATTGCCCCACAGGACCATTGGCATGCGTTAATGGCTGTTGCAGCCGCACGAGCCGGTAAAGATATGTACTGCGAAAAACCCCTGGGTATAGCGGTAACAGAAGGCCAGGCGATTCGCGATGCAGTGCGGAGATATGACCGGGTATTCCAGACCGGCACACAACAAAGGTCGGACCGCAAGTTCCGGTTCGCCTGCGAGCTTGCGCGAAGTGGATATCTTGGCAAGCTCCACACAGTCAAGGTAGCTGCGCCTGGGCCATCCTATAAGCGGACATATCGCAAACCTACAACCGAAGAGCCGATTCCGCCGGGGCTTGATTACAAAATGTATGTTGGTCCGGCTCCTCTGAAACATTACAACGCCGGCAGACACGCTTGGCCCGACTGGTACCTGATATGGGATTACTGTGCCGGCTTCATCGTCAACTGGGGAGTTCATCATCTGGACATTGCTAACTGGGGCTGTCCGAAGCTTACCAGCGAGCCGTTTGAGTTTACTTGTACGGGCAGCTATCGCAACGATGGCTTCACCGACAATATCAACGATTGGCAAGCCCAGTTCAACTACCGCTCCGGCCTGCGAATGACTTATTCGGACACGGGCAATCCTAATAAACAAGGCTGCCGGTTTGAGGGCGATAAGGGGTGGGTCCATGTCAACCGAAGTGGAATTTGGGCCGAGCCGGCTTCACTGTTAGAGGTAAAGATTAAGCCTAATGAGACACGCCTCCACGAATCTAAGGACCATCATCGTGATTTCCTGGATTGTGTCCGAACACGCCGAGACCCGGTCTCTCCGGTTGAAGCCGGCCACGAGGCTTCCTATCTCGGTTTGGTCGCCGAAATTGCAACCAGACTAAAGCGCAAGCTCAAGTGGGACCCGGTCAATGAGCGGTTCATCGGTGATAACGAAGCGAACCGTATGTTGACCCGGCCAATGAGGAGCCCCTGGCATTTATAAATGAATAAGGCCAATAGTTAGTAGTCAATGTTTTTAGAAAATCGTTCCACTCTGTCATTCCCGCGAAAGCGGGAATCCAGGAAGGAAACTGGTTGAGGTGAAGCATCAAGCAAATTTCTGTCTCAAAACATATTCAAGGCAGTTTAATCAACCACCAATTAACCATTTAAATTAAGGAGCTTACGAAAATGGGCAATATTTATATCGGCTTAAATACGGAATTTTCCCGCAGCAGCGATAAGCCTTTTGAGTGGGCTGTTGAGAAAACTGCCCAGATGGGCTATGAGTACATAGAGCCTATGGTTCACTTCGGACGCGAGCTGATGAGCGAGGCCGGGTATTTTCACACCGTTTCAATGTTTGACGATCCATATCGAATCAAGGATGCATGTGACAAGGCGGGATTGAAAATGTCCGCTTTGCAGTCGCACGGCCCTTTGGGCAGACCGGAGGTTCATGGTGAGTACATCAAGATGGCGATTCGTGTCGCCGCTGAGATAGGAGTGCCCGTAATCAATACCGATGAAGGCATCAAGGCTAAGTGGACGACAGAAGAAGAGGATCATGTATTGATTAAATATACCCTTCAGGAAGCGGCCTTTATCGCCGAGCGCAGAGGTGTTGTAATCGGGCTCGAACCCCACGCACAATACTCCAAAACGCCGGACGGTCTGGACCGTATCTACAATCTCGTCAAATCACCCGCCATCGGCATCAACCTCGACACCGGCAACGCGTATTTGGCCGGCCAGGATGTTTATGCATGGCTGGAAAGAGTTGCTGAACGGCTGGTACATTTGCACGCAAAAGATATTTCCGTAGAACACTCCGAAGCCGAACGCGGAAAAGTAACCGGCACACCCGTAGGCTGCGCCTGTGGTGACGGCGTTATCGACTGGGCTAGGGTCATTGAAATCGTCAAAAAGAAAACCCCTCGCGACATCGTATTTTCCGTAGAGTGCGGCACCCCAGACCAGGCCCAGCGAAGCCTAAACCATCTAAAAGAGTTGGTATAAAAGTTTACTGTCGTTATGTGCATGCCGTTATCATTGTAGGGGCTTCTTCGCGAACCGCCCTATGTATCTAATTCCCCAATGTAGGGGCAACCCCATGTGGTTGCCCGGCTTTGTAGGACGGGCTTTAGCCCATGTTGTTATTACTTTAATATTTATCTAATTATCGTTCACAACATCATGAGATTTGGTATCGCACCGATATATCTTCTCGTGAATTGATCCAATTTCAACTTCTCATTAATACTTCCTTCGCACATTGATACTCTGTATGTCATAGTTTCCAATCGCCGTTTGCCATCCGAGTCGATAATACGAATTTGATGATCATGGAGAATTATCCCTATTACTCCCTTTCCATTTACAGCATTAGTGAGCTGATTATACTTATGATCAATTATTTCTTTCAATGTAGCTTCCCATAACTTACCAAAAGATGAATCATCACCAGGTAAAGCAATTTCTAAATTTTGTGGATTGACTGCACGTGTTATTTCTACAACCACAATTCCGGGAAGACTGGAGTTTTGAATTTGTGAAGCTCCATCTCGAACACGCCGTACAAGTTTGTCCAAGTTTTTGATACGTTTTACGGCTATTGCAAATTCTTCGTCACAAACCTCACATACGACATCGGGTTCTTTAAATTTTGGATGCAAATCCCCCTTCTTACACACTGCAAAAACAAATAACTCTGCCTGAGTATCTCTTCCCGGACTATCAGGCATATCGTGTTGAGGTAATACTGAATCTCGGAGAGACTGCTTGACTTGCTGTTTGATTTGCTCTGTTTCAATCTCCGGACCAATTTGATCAAAAAAGAATTCAAGCAAGGTCAAATCTCTCAGAGCCTCACGAGCAAAGTTAAAATCATGATCATTAACTCCTATGAAATCCCGCCAACTCCCATCCGGATTCTGCAGAGATTTACACATTGCATCGAGTCTCGATTCTATAGTAATCTGTAATCCCAGAGATTCGATTGATTCAAGCACATATTTAGCTGCTTGATTAAGCGACCGTCCCAAACTTTTTCCCTTTCTAGTATTTTAAGGATTAAAAGAATAATGCTAAATACCCTTTTTGGGAACAACCTTTATAAATCTTAGCGATGACCTATTCTTTCCAAAAAAGCTTTTTGTTCATATCTATATTTACCTACTTCTGGAACATAGCTGATTCAATTTCAGGTCCAAGAACTATACGCCATTTAACTTCATCCGGGTTCGTTATCAATCCCTTAGTAGCAAGATTGTCAATTTGTTTTAGTTGTGCCAATTGCTGTTGTGCTTGCTGATTGAATTGAAGCATTTCCTGTCTTGCGTTAGCATCAATCTGTCGTAACATGGCCATGTGCTTATCCCTACCAAGATAGCGAGCGTTGCGATTTATAGTATCCCATGCAAGACCAAACTTTTGCTGTATGTTGTTCCTACCTTCATTAAACTGTTCATTAAGCCATGCTTCCGGTGTATAACCAGAGGAACGTAATCCGGCGATTTGATCGTGCTCTTGTTTGTTGTCTGGAATTGTGTCTATAGACCTTTTGTAAGAAGTTATTGCCTCGTTGTCGGATTCTATCTTCACTAGTTGCTTGGGTACCACCGCCTCTATACTGTCAATGTCATTCGTCCCAGACTTAACTGCCCAGAAGCAAACTAAACACACAAGTACCACTAACTCTGTTTTCAAGAACCAATACTTTTTCCGACTAATAGGTTCACTCATTTTGATTATTCTCTAACTAATACTGGTACAGTTTTTCGGGGTCAGGCCAATCACTTTCTTTAATAGTATTAGAATAGACGCGTAGCCAAGATTGTAATGTGCTTGTGTCATATTCCCGCTTTCAATATATCGTCTATTTCTGTGAGTCATATAACTTTTTAAACTCTATAACATCCCGAAAATATATGGTTCTACAGAAACTGACCAGTAGCACCCACTGAGCAAAGCCTGCTTCCATAGTAGGGACAATCCCGCATGGTTGCCCGAATATGTTACGAAATTGCCTTGATGTGTCGCTGTCGTTATCATTGTAGGGGCGGTTCGTGAACCGCCCTTGCGATTAACAATAATCCCATACAGGCATCGAGTATCTCTTGTCTCTTCGAAGCTCCAGTGAAGACGGAAGCCTCGAAAAACGAGCAATTGTCGACAAAAAACGCTAAAAAACCAACCCAATTCATCAAAAATCAACAAAATCAACCACAAACTTGCCCCGTACAGTTGCTTCTTTAATTTTGATTTGTCATTTTGCTATTTACATTTTGACGTTTAATTTTTCGTTCAAAAACGCTCACTCTCAAAAACAAAAATAAAATATTTCCAAAATTTTTATCTCCTTTTCCCACATCGAGTTACAAGAATCCAGCCTCGAAAATCGACACTTTTTTCGGTTCAAAAGTGCACACTCGTCTAATTATAGAGGGAGTTTTTTTTACTCCCTGAGTTTACTCGAGTTTATCCCCGGGTGCTGCTAACTTGGTGTGCAACAGGGGAAGCGCTGCTAACTTGACACGCAACAGGGGGCCTAAGCCCACAATATGAAATCTGAGATATGAAATCTAAATCATGAGCATCAATTATCCAACTTTAGTTCACTTTAGGCACATTAGTCACGTTAGGCACCCTTTCAATTATAACATATTTCCGATACACCCTTTTTATGCAAAACAAAGCCAAAGTCAAGTACGCCAAAAACAACCTAAACGCTTATGTAACAGTGAGATACGTAAAAATGGACAATTGGTTATTCAGACAAAACAAACCCAATTCAAAGCCAATAAAGCCAAAAACAAAGCCAATTCAAACCCAATTAAAGCCAATACAAACCCAATTCAAAGCCAAAATCCTGTGAGAAAAACCCGAAGTTTGAGAATGTTTAGGTTGAATATTTGTTCCAATAAATTAAAATGGATTAACTTGTTAAAATACTGTTGGAGATTAGCGTTTTTCCCTTTGCATGTAAATATTTGTAAAAGACAGTTGCATACCCAAAATGGAGGAGAATGCAGCAGAACAGATAAAGTCACTTTTAGGAGTACCGAAATGAACATCCGCAAAAACATTACCCGGCGTAATTTTATGGCGTCCGCCGCAGTAGCGGTTACAGCCTCAGCAGCAACCTCTACTGCAAAAGCGGCCGGCACATCAGGTAAGTTCAAACTCAAATATGCACCTACACTCGGAATGTTCAAACAGCACGCGGGTTCCGATCCCATCGATAACATAAAATTTATGTCGGATCAGGGTTTCAGGGCGATTTTTGACAACGGCATGATGAGAAAGCCAAAAGATGTTGTGGACAAGATCGTCAGGGAACTGGACAGGCGTGATATGGATTTGGGGCCGTTCGTACTCCAGGGCATTGGCGGAAAATCCTTCGTTTCAAAAGACAAAGAAATCCGCAAGAAAATCATAAAGACGGCCAAAGACGGCGTTGAATTCGCCAGGCGGGCCAATGCTAAATGGGCGCTGCTTGTCCCCGGAGCGTATGACGACGGCCTGGAGTGGGACTATCAGACGGCTAACGTGATTGACAATCTCAGGTATTGTGCTGAGATATGTGAGGAGTCCGGACTTGTAATCGTCCTCGAGCCTCTAAACGCATGGACAAACCATCCGGGCCTGTTCCTGACCAAGATTCCGCAGGCTTACATGATATGCAGGGCGGTGAACAGTCCTTCGATTAAGATCGTCAATGACATTTATCACCAGCAAATAACCGAAGGCAACATCATCCCGAATATCGATATGGCCTGGGATGAAATAGCCAGTTTCCATCTTGGCGATAATCCGGGGCGAAAGGAACCGACAACCGGAGAAATTAATTACAAAAATATTTTCAAACATCTCCATAAGAAAGGTTATCAAGGCGTATTATGTATGGAACATGGCAAAAGCAAACCGGGCAAGGAAGGCGAAAAAGCTGTTATTGAAGCCTATAGAGCTTGTGACAATTTCTAAGCCGGTTGCTTCTGTAAAATATAGGGGGAGTGTGAACTAAATATGAAATCAATTTAGTTGAAAGGGTTTATTGATGAAGAAAATATCAAAATTAAGCACAAGTATTATTACACGAAGGGATTTTATCAAGACCTCGGCGGCCGGGGCGGCGACGGTTCTGGCCGGCAAAAACGTCATATTTGCTGCACCAGCCGGAAGGAAGTTGCGCATCGCTCTGATTGGCTGTGGCGGTCGTGGTAATGGGGCTTTGGCAAACTGCCTGGATGCGGGCAAGCACATCGAAAATTTGGACCTGGAAGTCGTAGCGACGGCTGACTGGTTCAAGAATAAGGCTGAGGCGACCGGAAAAAAATATAATGTTCCGGCATCAAGATGCTTTGGCGGCGCAGAGGCTTATAAGGATCTGCTCCATACAAACGTTGATGTTGTGTTGATAGCTACGTCTCCGAATTTTCGGCCCGTGCATTTTGAAGCCGCCATCAAGGCAGGCAAAAACGTTTTTATGGAAAAACCTGTCGCTGTTGACCCGCCCGGAGGCCGCAGGATTATCGCCGCCGGTGAGCTGGCTAAGAGCATGGGCCTGGCGGTTGTAGCCGGAACACAGCGCCGTCACCAGGCAAGCTATCTGCGTACCCAGTATGCCATTGAGCGTGGAGCAATTGGAAAAATTGTTGGTGGTTGCGTCTGGTGGTGTGGTGGAGCGCTGTGGTACAGAACTCAGAATCCGAACGAGAGCGATGCGGACTACATGGTACGCAACTGGGTCAGCTTTACCGAGATGTCGGGTGACCACATCGTTGAGCAGCATGTCCACAACCTCGATGTTGCGAACTGGTATATCGGGCATCCCCCGGAAAACGCACTTGGCTTTGGTGGCCGTGCTCGTCGTAAGACCGGAGACCAGTTCGACTTTTTCAGTCTCGACCTGGATTATGGAGATGGAGTTCATATTCACAGCATGTGCCGCCAGATTAACGGCACCGATGGCGGAGTCAAGGAGTTCTTCAGAGGTACGCAAGGACAGAGCATGGGCGGCGGTCGCCTAAAAGGAAGAGATATAAGCACGCCGGACTTCCCCGAGCATAAGGGGCCGTACTGCCAGGAACATGTTGATCTGCTCAACAGCATTCTTAGGCAGGAGCCGCTTAACGAAGCCCGCAATGTTGCCGAATCTACACTTACTGCGATTATGGGCCGGATTTCCGCCTATACAGGCAAAATGGTCAGATGGACGGACATCACTGAGAATAAAAAATCACCGTGGTACAATCTTACTATTAAACCGACCGCTGAAGAATTCGAAAAGGGAGAAGTTGAGGCTCCGCTGGATGATATCGCAGCGGTTCCGGGCCGAGATAAATGATGTAAATCCTGCACTGCCGATGAAACTGTTTCTGTCTGCCTCAGGGCGACAAAGCAGCGTTGTATTATTAGCAAAAAAAGTCGCGCTGTGACAGGCGCGACTTTTATATTTTAAGTTTAAGATTTTACTCTCTGGAACTTCATGTATTATGAAGCGTTGGTGAGCAGATTAGTCGACTTCCATTATTTTTGTAAAACGTATCAAAGCACCCTTTGTCTGTCGATTCGGCTCTATTGTTCCAATGAGGCCGACTTTCTTGTTTATAAGCTTACTGATCTCAACCTGCGATATCGGGCCGCTCGGTAAAGCATAACATATCGTTTTGCCCGAATCGTTGACGATACGGTAGTGTCCGGGACCAAGGGTCGTGAAATTTTTAAGCTTGCCTACTACGGCAAAGTTTTCCAACTTTTTATATTCTGCCAGTTTTGCAGTGCGGGTCTTAACTATCCGCTCCCTGATATTCTGCAATTGAACGTCCTGGAGCCGAACTTCTTTGTCTACTGCCAGAACTAATTCAAGGTCCTTTATCTGCTTAAGGACAAACTGGGCATAACGTGCAGCTTTGCCGGCTGTTTTGTTCTCGGCAATCTTCATGAGCGCCTTTTTTATGTCTATGTAGTTTTGTTTTTCTTTTGGTTTAATTCGCTCGGCCTGGACTTGTTTTTGCAAAGCACGATATTTTGCAAGCAATGTCTCAGGCGTGTCAGGCTCCGGAGCCACTACCTTAGGAACTTCCTTAGGCTTAGTTGTTGGTCGAACTGTCGTCGGTTTTACTATCGTCGGTTTCGCAGTCGTCGGTTTCGCAGTCGTCGGTTTAACAATTGATGGTGTGACAGTTGGTGTAGGCGTTTCAACAGGCTGGCCTGGGAGGGGTTTTGTGAAATTGATGCTTACCCAAAGATAGGCAAAAGATAGAGGGGCTATTTTATAATAATCGTCCTTCTGCTCGCCTAACAACTTAACTGTGTCGCCTCGGTTGAGCTTTCCCTGCAGGTACGTGGAATGTAACGGATTAACATGTTCTGACCCGGCATAGACACGGACTCTGTCACCGGTAACGGTACCAACGGTAGAATTGGCCGAGTCAATATTGACATATTGTATTGAAATCCAGGAGAAACTTCCTGGCGGTGGAACGATACGGGCCCAGCTAAATTGTTTGCCGATTACTTTTACTTTATCTCCCTGGCTTAGCTTGCTGCAGTCGTAAAAATTCGTACCGGGGCCGGAGCGGACATAAACATTATCTCCGGTTATCTCGGCCATATACGGAAAGGATAGAGTGCCGGCGGCGCCAGAGCTACTGGTAGCTGTCTGGGCAAAGCCGATGGACACTAAAGATGTTAAAATGATAATAACAAATAATTTCTTGTAAGATTGCATTTTTCTATCTCCCAAAAAACAGGTTCCTATACCCCAAATTAAGAAACAACTAAACCGCTGAATAACTCTTCGTTGCATCAAATTAGCAACCAACCGAGTAACTGTCAACTTTTTTATTCTCATACTTCGTGGTTTTCTCATAGGTTTCTCAGCACCAAATTTATTTAAAGTTGGGTTTGAATTGGGTTTGAATTGGGTTTGTTTTTCAACCCCCGCCAATCGCCTAAATTTACGTAACTCATATATAGATAAGTGTTTATGTTCTTTTTGTCATTTCTTAAATTGGCTTTGTTTTGCATAAAAGGGTGTACTGGGAATATGTTATAATTGAAAGAGTGCCTAAAGTGACTAAAGTGCCTAAAGTGAGCTAAAGTTGGGTGTTTCATATCTCTTATCTCATTCCGTCCACTGAAAGCCGGATAAAATTTCATATTGTGGGCTTAGGCCCCCTGTTATAGGCCAAGTGAGTAGTTCTTCCCCTGTTGCGAACCAAGTTAGCAGCACCTCCCCTGTTATGAGTCGAGTTAGCAGCTCTCGGGGATAAACTCAGGATAAACTCGGGTAAACTCAGGGAGTAAAAAAAAGCCTCCCTCTATAATTAGACGAGTGTGCACTTTTGAACCGAAAAATCTGCTATATTTTTTGGCTCTTTGCTTGTAAGTCGTTGTTATTAAGGGAGATAAAAATTTTATAAATATTTTATTTTTGTTTTTTAGAGTGAGCGTTTTTGACTGAAAATTGGGTGGATTTTAGCCACAGAGGGCACAGAGAACACAGAGGTTTTTCATTGATTATTGACAAATTTCTTGAGATATGATATATTATTTCTTCAGAGAGACATCACTTGAGAATCATCATCTTCTTTTCTTGCGAGTTGCATAAAAGGCGGTAATCCAATAGCCCAAATATGAGGGCAGGAGAATCAAAAAATGGCGGTAGCGAGAAATTCAGGAATTCTGCGGGCAATACCTTTATTAATCATAATCTGTCTTTTCAGTTTTCCAGTCCAGGCCCAATACGGCGGCGGTACTGGGGAGTCAAATGAGCCATACCTGATTTACACAGCCGATCAATTAGATTCTATCGGCGTCAATCCCGGAGACTGGCCCAAACACTTCAAACTGATGGCGGATATTGATTTGAAGGATTTCGGAGGTTCTTCGTTCAATCTTATCGGCAGTGATTTGCAGCCGTTTAATGGTGTATTTGACGGCAACGGCCATACGATAAGAAACTTCACCTATGTCGTAACGGGCAACGAAGAACATAGTGATGAGACCGTAACTGAGAATATTGGATTCTTTAGAAACGTAAAGAATCCCTATACCATAATAAAAGACTTAGGTTTTATAGACCCCAATATACATCCGGCCTCGACATGTTCAAAGCGAGTGGAGGCCGTTGGTGTTCTGGTTGGATCTTTAGAGAGCGGTTTAATAACCGACTGCTATGTTAAGCGCGGAAATGTCCGGGCTGAAAGAATGGTTGGTGGTTTGGTAGGGACAAATTCAGGGGTAATTTCCGAATGTTATACGACATGTCAGGTTCAGTCAGCAGAACCACGTTTTCTTGTTAATCAGCGTCGCAGTGAATTTATAGGTGGGATAGTGGGTATTAATTCGGGAGATATAACCCGCTGTAATGCTACCGGTGAAGTCTCCGGAGAGGCGAGAATAGGTGGGATAGCAGGAAGTAATTACGGAGATATAACCAACTGTTATGCTACAGGTGATATCTTCGGAGAGACGTATATAGGTGGTTTGGCAGGGAGATGCGACAGGCCTGGTACGATTACGTATAGCTGGGCCAGCGGAGATATTTCAGGGGAACGTCAGGTTGGTGGATTGCTTGGGAGCAACGAAGCTTCAGTGGCACACTGCTATGCGAGAGGTAACGTATCTGTTAGTAATCAAAATGGAGGCGGCCTGATTGGATTCCATAGCGGTGTCATGTCTGAATGTTATGCAACAGGAGCTGTAGTGTCCGGCAGTACCGGCGGAGGATTGGCGGGATTTAACAGCGGTACAATTCAAAGGTGTTATTCACGAAGCGAGGTATCGGGTGGATCCAGGCTTGGTGGATTGGTTGGAGAGAATAGAAAAGGTGTATGGGACGCTCCCGGTTTCCCGCTTGTGTATAACGGCATAATCGAGGACAGCTATGCGCAAGGCAGCGTATCCGGTGGTTTTTCGACCGGCGGCTTGGTTGGCTACATTGATGGCGGAATTTTGTCACGATGTTATGCCGTAGGCAAGATAACCGGTCCGAGCGGAACTGGGGGATTAATAGGTTATGTGAGTAATCGCGAACCGTTTGAGATAGAAGAATCCTTTTGGGATATGATGGCCAGTAACTTAGAGCATAGTGCCGGCGGGATCGGTTTGGACACCGAGGCGATGCAGGATGCGAATACATTCGTCGCAGCGGGTTGGGATTTCACTGGGGAAACGACGAACGGTGTAGCTGATTTTTGGACTATGGATCTCAAGACAGATAGTTATCCTCTGTTAACCTGGGATGTTGAGCCAGAGCCCTTACTGATATTTGAGTTTAATGAAGACCCCAACTGGGCAACTCAAGGTCAGTGGCAGTTCGGAGAACCTCAAGGTTTAGGCGGCACCGATCACGGTTATCCTGATCCTAATTCGGGATATACTGGGGACAATGTTTACGGTGTAAATTTATCCGGTGATTACAACACCACAGACAGCAATCCTTATTATCTCACGGCAGGTCCGTTTGACTGCAGCCAATACAGTTGGGTGAAACTCCAATTTGCACGCTGGCTCAATTCAGACGAGCCTGCTTATGCAAGGAACTTCGTAGAAGTTTCGACGAATGAGACAGTCTGGCATACCATATGGCAATATGACGATTTATATCACACACTCGAAGAAGACCGTTGGAAGATCGTGGAGTACGATATCGGTTCAATAGCAAATCATCAGCCAGCCGTCTATATTCGTTGGGGGTACCATGTATCGAATAACGACGCGTGGCCCTTTTCGGGCTGGAATATTGACGATGTTATTTTGCGTGGTTTTCAGTAGGCATGAAAAAAATAAAAGGATTTACCTTAGTTGAATTATTGGTTGTGATTTTAGTTATTGCATTACTTATTGCAATACTTGTACCGTTACTGCAAGCATCCAGAGAGAAAGCAAGACGGGTTGCGTGTGCCTCTGCTTTACGGCAGTTTGGCCTTGGGCTTATAGTATATGCCTCAAATTATGACGATAGGATACCTAGATCATTTTTCGATCCAACGATAATTGGTAGTCTTCCAGCGTATTCATACCAAGTTTACTGGGTTAATTTAGATGCAACCAGTGAGTCGGAAAAAATTTCCGCCGGGCCATGGAATCTTGGGCATCTATTCCACGAGAGAATCATAAAAGATCCCAAAATTTTCTACTGTCCATCAGCAGGAAAAGGGGCGCGATACGAAGATTATGTCGGTAAATTCAAATGGCCTTTCCCGCGGGATACTACTTCTCCCAACAGTTCTGAACGGATTAGAGTTGGGTACAATTATTACCCACAGGGCACGTCACGAGAGAAATTAGAAAACAACTGTTATGCGTATAAAAGTGTCAATACCCTTACCTCAATAAATGGTCGATCGACCATTTCTATGGACAGGCTCGGCTCATGGAATTATGGAATGCATAGACAAATGGGCAAATCGTCAGGAATTAATATACTGTACGGAGATGGGAGGGTTGAATTCAGAGTTAATAAAGATACCGAAGAGGCGCTTTGGAGTCCAAATCCGTATAACGATGCAGACAACTTCAGGGCGTTGCTATACACCTTGAGTCATTGAACGGCCAATGGATGAAACAGATTGGCCGCAACCTTTCTGATCCGTTGGCTTGCCTTTTAACATGCGTACGAATGATTAAGGTCGTATGTCAGATTTAGCTACTGTCCCTTCGTGTCTCTACAACGTTTGCTTTGCTCACTCCGGCCGAAATGACCCGGTGGTTATTCACATGGGCGGTTCACGAACCGCCCCTACAACAATAATGGTAAGCACACACTCCCATGCTGCGAGTCAGGTGAGCAACTCTCGGGGATAAACTCCGGGCAAGCATTCCAATTGCTTATTGTAGATTAATAGTATAGACGACCATTTGCTCAGCGCGGTTGGGGGTTTTTACTGCCCAGTTTCCGTTTGGCTTTATTACGCCGGATGGGGCGGAACATGGAATATCTGTGGGATGGCAGTTGTCGGTAGTGACAATCCAAAGCTTACCCGTTTGCGCGCGAATCCGGAGGTTTGTTTCATGGAATGGCCAGAAGACATTTCTGGACCAATCACTGCCGTTTCTCCCGCCGTTAACCGCATGGAAGATTATCTTCGCACCTTTGCCGGCCAGTTGCTGGCTAAGATGCGGATCGGGCATCGGGGTACATCCCGGGTTGGCCCACATGTCGTTGCAGATCAGGGCGCCAACGGTAATGCCCTTTAGCTGGAAGGTTCTCAGAGGGCGAGCAGCGTAGTGATTGATTTCACCCCTGGTGGGTTTGGTCATTGTGCCGCAACGAAGAGTCTTGGCGTGAAAACCGAGGAACTTTCCGTCGGCATCGTAGAATCGAACCTGGTTGTAGCATCTCCCATCGTCCGGCTCGACGAAGCAGGTTCCGAGGGCCAGGGCCAGATTAGCGGCATTTGCCTTAGCGACGAGTTTTTTCAGGCCTGCCTCGACCCGAGCCTGGTCAAACTTGTGTGTGTAGCCGCTCAATGAGCCCTCCGGGGTGAGCAAGACTTCGGCCTTTTCGGCGACGGCCCGGTCGATTGCCCTGGCGATCGTTTCGATGTTGGCCCCGATGTCTGCGACCACGGGGATTTGGGCCACGGCGACGCGGAGTTTCCTGGGCGACGGCGGGCTGTCTATGTGCTGTCCTTGTGTGTTGTCGTTCAGGGCGAAGACGGTCACAAGAATCAATGTCAATAGGCAGAGGTTATGTCGTTTCATCATGGTACTCCTGTTTTTTGGTTATACAGATGGTCGTTTTTACTTGAGTCTGGCGAGTTCGTCGTTGCACATTTTTAGCTGGCCTGGGTCGGTTAGTTTTTTCGCGGCTGCTTCGAGGTATTTTATTGCGAGCGTGGGCTTATTCAGATAGCGGCAATATAATATTCCCAGCATCAGCTCGACTTGCTCGGCGTATTCGTAATTTTTGTAACGAGAGAGAAACTTCTCGTAAGCCTGTGCGGATTCGGCAGGTTTATTATCGCCTGCGAGCTGGTTGGCAATATCCAGGAGATGCTGCTTCGGCAGAATCTGCTCGCTGTCGTGGGTCATGAGTTCGAGGTAAAGACCGGCTGCCGCGGGCAAATTGCGTTCGGTTACCCGCTTGTTAATTTCGCGGCGAAGCTCTTTTGATTTTTCATCTTTTTGTTGTTCGGCGGGGCTTTTGGGTTTTGTTCGTTTGTTTTCTGTCCGGCCTGTAAAGGGGTCGTAGCCGCTCGAAACTGTATCACGATATTGACGCCGCCTGTTCCATTGCCTTATCATTGCCCAAAGGTCGAAATTGCTGCTGCTTATTAAACGGGTCCCGAGCATACCCAACATGGCCGCAACGCCGAAGGCATATCCTGACAAATGAGCGTCATAGGCAACCTGAGGTGTGTATCTGGTGATTACATTATCTATTATAATCATTTTAAGGATGATAAAATATAATGCCGGAACCTCTATCATTCCGATGAAGAAGAACCAGTATAAGACGGTTATTAAGGTCTGAGGAAACAACACCAGGTACGCTCCGGTTACGGCGGCGACAGCCCCGCTGGCACCAATAACACTACCTCCGCTGACTAATGTATGTCCTATACCGCTGAAGACTGCGCCGGCCAAATAGAAGCATAGATAGCCAATATTGCCGAGCTTGTCGTTGACATTATTTCCAAAGAGATACAAAAAGAACATATTGCCGATAATGTGCATAAAACCGCCATGCAAAAAGGCATAACTTACAAACTGCCAAAGATAAGGCCGATTTGAAATGAGTTCAAATTGCTGCGCCCAGAGGCTAAGAACCTGTGGACCCGTAGAGGGATTGGTATGAGGGCGATATGTCAGTAAAAAAATAAGCACATTGACGGCTATCAGGCCGTAATTCATGTACGGCGTTCGCCTCGGATAAATACTTGTCCGGTAAGGTAATATTATCATAATTTGGCTACTAATTTAGAATGATTACAATTAAGACCTGGCTCATTGTAATGGTAAAAACAAGCGATGACAAGGCATAAAAAAAGGACTGCGACCACAGCCCTTTTTTTGGAAAAATGGTTGTTACTACAGTTTTTCTTTACCCTGCGGAAAACACCACAGTCCGGTGCAATTAATTGAAGCCAACCGGTTTCTCCTCGGCGAGTTCTTGTTTTCTATTAAAAATATAAAAATAAAATGGAGTGAAGCCAAGCATTCCGGCAAAAAAGACTTTATTTTTTCTCAGATTGCGGTTAATCAAAGTGCTCGGTAAATTAAGAACTATAAAAAATTCAATAGGACAGAATAGTGGGAATGAACAAAGAGATAATAAAAAAACGTGTCAGGTCGATTCGCCGCGAGCTGAATAACAGGAAAATAGATTGTCTTATCGTAATAAAGCCGGCCAATGTAACTTATACGACGGGATTTTTGGGTGACGATAGCTGGGCGGTAATTACCCGGAGCAAAGTCTATTTTCTAACCGATAGCAGATACACCGAACAAGCCCGGGTGGAATGTCCGGATTGCACGATAGTTGAGCGTACCGGCCTGATGGCTGAAGCGGTGGGCAGACTGGTAAAAAAATTAAAATCGGTTCAAACGGTAACTGTGGAAAAGTCCATCTCTCTGGCGGGTTTCGGGGCATTGAAAAAACATGTGAAAGCTCGTCTTAAGGCGGTCGCAGATGTTATTGAAACTGTCCGAAGCAGTAAAGACAATATGGAAATAAAGACCATAGAAGCTGCTGCTTCAATATCAACTCAAGGGCTCGAAAAGACCTTACGCTATATAAAGCCGGGCGTAACCGAAAGCGAATTAGCAGGGATGCTTGATTTTCAAATTCGCAAACTCGGGGGCACAAACAGTTTCGAGACGATAGTTGCCTTTGGGCCGAATGCCTCCCGGCCCCATCATCAGCCGAGCGGAAAGAAGCTCAAACAAAAAGATACCGTCCTGATTGACTTCGGTGCTAAATACAAAGGTTACTGCAGCGATATTACCAGATGTTTTGTAGTTGGCCGGCGAGAAGTTTTTTATAAAAAAGTTTACGATGTTGTCGAGCAGGCACAGGGTGCAGCGATAAAAATGATAAAGGCCGGGGTCAAAATGAAAGATGTGGATGCCGCTGCACGGACAGTAATCAAAGATAACGATTTGCCGGTCTATGGTCACGGTACAGGACACGGCCTGGGGCTGGAAATTCACGAATTGCCTTTCCTTAAGGTCGAAAGCAAGGACATGCTCAAAGCCGGTGAAGTGATTACCATTGAACCGGGTATATATATCCCCGGAAAACTCGGCGTGCGAATAGAAGATGATGTTCTTGTAACCGAGGGCGGCTCAAGAATATTAACCCGCAAATGTCCGCATTCGCCTTTGCTGCTTAGCAGCAAAAGATAAATATTTGTTTACCCACGAAAACAATAAGCTATAATAAATGCACTTCGTAACGAATATCAAAACAGGAGGTAATTATGAAAACAAAATGGGCATTTCTATTAGTCGTATTAGCGTTATGCTGTAGTATCCCGGTGGCAGGCGGCCAGGTGCGTTTTAGAAAAATTGTAGTGGATACAACTTTCCGCGGCGAGGGAGTTGCAGTAGGGGATGTCAACCATGACGGCAAAATAGACGTCCTTGCGGGTGAAGTATGGTACGAAGCGCCTAAATGGGAAATGCATGAGGTACGTCCTGTTGGTCAGTACGATGGTACAAAAGGTTACAGCCAGACTTTTGCTAACTTTGCACAGGATGTAAATGGCGACGGCTGGGTCGATTCTATTATCATCGGGATGCCCAGTGAGCCTTGCTGGTGGTATGAGAATCCGAAGAACAAGCCCGGCCACTGGAAGAAGCGAATGGTTGTTGACAGTGCCTGCAACGAAACGCCGTTGTTTCTTGACCTGCTTGGTAACGGCCAGCCGGTTTTGGTGTTCGCTGTTCGCCCAAAGGGCCAAATGGCCTGGTTCGGTGTACCGAATAACCTTGAAGGCTTGTGGGATATGCACATTATCGCTGCGGGTCCGGATGCGCCGGGTACGAAGAAATACAGCCACGGCATGGGCGTAGGTGATGTCAATGGTGACGGTCGAAACGATGTTCTCATAAAAGAAGGATGGTGGGAAGCGCCTCACGAGAGAACCAAAACCAACTGGGAATTTCACCCCGCTAATCTTGGCCCGGATTGTGCGGATATACTTGTCTATGATGTGGATGGTGACGGCGACGGCGACGTGATTACAAGCTCGGCCCATAATTACGGTATCTGGTGGTTCGAGCAGCGCGGTGGGGCGGATGGCCCGCAGTTCGAGCAGCACCTTATCTCTAAAGAGTTTTCTCAACCACATGCGATACGCCTTATTGACATGAATGGTGATGGGATTAAGGACCTGGTTACGGGTAAACGCCACTTAGCGCATATGGGTAGAGATCCCGGAGGAAAAGACCCGGCTATGATGTATTGGTTCGAGTTGGGATACCCCCGAAAGGGAAAGGTTGAGTTTAAGATGCACGTAATCGATGATTCCTCCGGAGTTGGTACCCAATTCGAGGTAGTCGATATCAATGGCGATAATAAGCCGGATATCGTTACATCAAATAAAAGTGGTGTTCACGTTTTTCTGCAACGGGGTCGAAAGACGCCCAGGCGTCAAAGATAACAGGCAGCATAAATAACCGGATGCAGTTATTAATTTGACTGCTGGGGGTTATAAGCTATAATAAATGCAGTTCACTAGGGGTGGCTTTGTTGAAAAGCAGGCCTGAGAAAAAACTCTTTGAACCTGAACAGGATTATCACGAATTTGATGAGATGCCTGCGTAGGAAAGTGATTGACTGATATTGAAATGTCATAAAGTGAATCGCTTCGAGAGTGGGAGCGATTTTTTGTTTTTAACGGGGAACCAAAAATAATGGCTACACAATTACAAATCGCACGAACAGGGGCGATTAGCGACGAAGTCAAAATTATTTCCAGGGCAGAAAATGTCGGTGCTGAGCTTATTCGTGATGAACTTGCCGCCGGTCGGTTGGCAATACCGGCAAACAAGCTGCATCTCAAAGCTAATCTTAGGGCCTGCGGTATAGGCCGATTACTTTCTACAAAAGTAAATGCGAATATCGGCACGAGCAGTATTCGCAGCTCGGTCGAAGGTGAAATCGAAAAGATGAAAGCGGCCCTGGACGCCGGTGCCGATGCAATTATGGATTTGAGTACGGGCGGCGACCTTGACCAAATACGCGAGAAACTTCTGGCAGATTGCCCGGTACCATTCGGGACAGTGCCAATCTATGAAATGATAAAGGACAGAAATGTCGAAGATATAGACCGCAAAATAATTCTGGATGCAATTGAGAAGCAGGCCAAACAGGGAGTAGATTTTTTCACGGTTCATGCAGGTGTATTAAAAGAGCATCTGCCATTAATAGAGAATCGCATCGCGGGTATTGTCAGCCGGGGCGGGGCTCTGCTTGCCAAATGGATGCTTTATCACAATAAACAAAATCCATTTTATGAAATCTTCGATGATTTGTGCGATATATTGGCCGAATATGATGTTTGTTTTTCTCTGGGTGATGGTTTGCGACCTGGCGCAATCGCGGACGCTACCGACGATGCACAAATAGCGGAATTAAAAACTCTTGGCGAGCTTACCTCCAGGGCACAGGAAAAGGGCTGTCAGGTGATGGTCGAAGGTCCGGGGCACGTTCCTTTTGACCAGATACAATACAATATGGAAATTCAGCATGAGATTTGTCACGGCGCTCCGTTTTATGTCCTTGGCCCGCTGGTAACCGACATTGCGCCTGGCTACGACCATATTACATCGGCAATCGGCGGGACGGCTGCAGCTTTTTACGGCGCATCGTTTTTGTGCTATGTAACACCCAGAGAGCATCTGGGCCTGCCCGATGCTGATGATGTTCGAGCAGGTGTAGTTGCGGCAAAAATTGCTGCTCACGCCGGTGATGTTGCCCGCGGCCTCAAAGGTGTCGCCGAGCGGGATAAAAGGCTGAGCATTGCGCGTACAAGTCTGGATTGGAAAACTCACCTGGCCGAATCACTCGACCCGCAAACGGCCGAAAGAATGCACAACCAGGCATGTAAAGAGACTGGTGAAGAAGAATTACCATCCGCCGATTACTGCTCAATGTGCGGCAAGGCCTGGTGCAGCGTCAGAATAAATAAAGAAATCCACGATGGCATAAAGAAAATGATCAGGCAGCAAAACTGTGAAATCAGCCTTTAACTGAATTCGACTGTCCAGCGTAACGCGACCACATTTTTACGGGATAATATGTTATTGTTGCGCAAACAGAAAAAAGAAGCGAATAATGAGTAAAGGTAAAATCTTAATAGTTGAGGATGATCGCGATATTGCAGAGATGGTCGAGTATAACCTGAGAGAGGAAGGATATGAACCTTTATCTGCGTTCAATGGCGAGGAGGGGGTGAAACTTGCTAAAAAGGAAAGCCCCGACTTGATAATCCTCGATATAATGCTGCCGATTATCGATGGCTTTGAGGTTTGCAGGATTCTTAAAAAAGAACAGATAACCACCGATATCCCGATAATCATCCTCAGTGCGAAATCCCAGGAAACAGACAAAGTAGTGGGACTCGAATTAGGCGCTGATGATTATATCACCAAGCCTTTTAGCCCCAGAGAATTAATAGCAAGAATCCGGGCGATTATGAGAAGGGGGCGGGCACTGAGTTTCAGCAGTTGCATAGAAAGAGGCGATATCGTTATAGACATCACTAAACACAAGGTGATGGTAGGGCAGAAGGCTATTTCACTTACGTTTACCGAATTCAGGCTTTTGGAGTATCTTGCCCGAAGACCCGGCGCAGTGTTTTCAAGAGATCAAATTTTGAACGGTGTTATGGGTGACGATGCCATGGTTTGTGACAGAACGGTTGATGCACATGTAAAATCATTAAGGCGAAAATTAGGCACAGCCAAGGATTATATCGAGACTATCCGGGGTGCCGGCTACAGGTTCAGGGAAGTATAGATGATGAACAAAATCATCTGGAAATTATTTAGTGCATTCGTATTTTTGACTCTTATAGTAGTCTTCGTTTTGTATTTTTTTGTAAGTTTAAAGCTGCAAAATAACTTTGAACTGAAGATATCTGAGGAACTGCAGAGCAACGCCATATTAGTCGGTGACATTTTAACAGGCGATCTTCTTGAGAATAAAAATGAAGACATACAGAGAAAAATTAAGACTCTGGCCGAAAAACTGGATTTAAGAATTACAGTCGTTGATATGCGGGGCGAGGTCCTGGGGGATTCTGAAAAAGCACCGTCTTTAATGGAGAACCATAAAGACAGGTTCGAAATTATCGAGGCTGTTGAAGAAGGTTTTGGTCAAAGTACTCGTTTCAGTGACACCTTGAATTATAACATGAAGTATGTTGCTGTGCGTGTGGATGATTCTGGGAATACGTTGGGGGTGGTACGTTTTGCTTTGCCGCTTTCTGAGGTTCAGCTCAGGATACAGCTTATATACAGAGTGGTATTACTTGGTGCGATTGTAGCGGTTGTTATTGCTCTTACTGTCGCATATTTTTTGTCGCGGAGTATAACTTTCCCTATCAGCCGGATGCAGGAGGTGGCACGTAGGATTTCCAAAGGGGATTTCAGCGAAAAGGTAAACATTAAAAGCAAAGACGAGCTTGGCGAATTAGCTAAATCATTAAATATAATGGCCGCTGAATTGCAGCAAAAGATGGAGAACCTTAAGCAGATGGACAGAGTAAGGACGGACTTTGTTGCCAATGTCTCGCACGAGCTTAAGACGCCTCTGACTTTGATTAAAGGTTATATCGAGACGCTGGAAGACAGGGCGATAAATGATACGGTAAAAGCCCGCAAATTCATTTCGATTATAAAAGAGCATGCTAACAGACTTGAGAATATCATAGAAGATTTGCTGAGTCTCAGTGAACTCGAATTGTCGAAGGACTGTTTAAGCAAAACAGAATTCGACATGAAGAAACTCATTGATGAAGTCACACTTGGTTTCGGATATGCGCTTGATGCGAAGCGTCAGACTTTGAGTGTCAATCATCAGGGCGATGATTTTCGAATTAAAGCTGACAGTGATAAGATTGAGCAGGTTATTGTGAATTTGATAGATAATGCCATCAAGTACACAAACGAAGCCGGCCAAATTAATATTTTACTTCTTGAACGACAGAATGAGATTACTTTTACAGTTCAGGACGACGGAGTCGGCATACCCGGGGAAGATATAAGTAGGGTTTTTGAGCGATTCTACCGCGTTGATAAGGCCCGCTCACGCAAGCTTGGGGGGACGGGATTGGGGCTGGGAATAGCAAAACATATCGTTCTGGCTCATAATGGCCAGATTAGTATTGACAGCGAAATCAACAAGGGGACGAAGGTTGTTGTAAGACTTCCAAAAAGTTAGAAGCTTAACTATTTTTATTTTCATCAAATTTTCACAATTTCTTCATATTCCCTTCACATTGAATGTGTATATTTCCCTTAAGATTTAGTGAAGGGATATACTATGAAGAATATATTTAAGACGTTTTTGAAAATATTATCTGTGGGCATATTGCTATACCTGTTCCTGGTGAGTATCAGTCTGATGGGGGCCGCATTCAAAGGATTCGGAAAGGGCTTTGCCGAAAACTTAATCAGGACCACTTCAAATCCTTTTATCGGATTGTTTATTGGAATATTAGCGACAAGTATAGTCCAAAGTTCGTCAACAACTACGTCGGTTGTTGTAGGCATAGTAGGTGCAGGCGGGATTACCGTAGGTAACGCGATACCGATAATTATGGGGGCCAATATAGGAACTACGGTGACCAATACGCTCGTGTCTTTGGGGCACGTTAACCGAAGGGATGAGTTCAGGCGAGCAATTAGCGCTGCGACTGTACATGACTTCTTTAACTTAATATGCGTCGCTATTATGTTTCCGCTGGAACTGGCGACGGGTTTCCTTGAGAAATCTGCGACTTTGATGAGCGCCTGGTTTATAGGTGCCGGCGGTATTAAATTTGTCAGTCCGGTTAAGCTGGTGACCAAGCCGGCGATACACTTCATTGAGAAAGTACTGGTTCTATTGAGCGGCTCGGCACTTATAAGCAATATAGGTATGCTGATTTTGTCGATGCTTTTATTGTTTTTTGCCCTCTACTTTATTGTCAAAGTTATGAAGTCGCTGGTAATAAACAGAGCGGAGATAGTTTTGGATAACGTAATAAGTAAAAGCAGCTTGTTGGGGCTTTTTGCGGGATTATTTTTTACCATTATTGTGCAGAGCAGCTCGATTACCACATCGTTGCTGATACCTCTCGTTGCAGCCGGTATCCTTACCGTCGAGGCGGCATTTCCAATTACTATCGGAGCTAATATTGGAACCACAACTACGGCTATTCTGGCATCCTTTGCCACAGGAAATATTTCAGCTATTATAATCGCATTTGCTCATTTTCTTTTTAATCTGACGGGTACTTTATTTATTTACCCGATAAAGTTCTTTAGAATTGTACCTATAAATCTTGCAAAGGCTTTCGGAGATTTGGCCGCCGAAAAGAGAAGATACGCATTTTTTTACGTATTAGGCGTGTTCTTTGTTATCCCGGCGCTGCTAATCCTTATCTCTAAACTTATTTAAATTAGGAGAAACAAGATGTTCAGAAATCTACTAAGTTTCTGGAAAGGCAAAGACTTTTTGGCTCAGGTCTTTGATGAGTTCAAGAGTATGCTGGACGATACCGAATTTATGTACAAAGCTGTTTGTGCTCGGCTTTTAGACAATGTTGAAGAGCCGGGTATGAAGCAGAAAATTTACGATATAGACCAGAAGGTGAACCACCTGCAGAAAGACATACGTAAAAGGATCGTGGAGCACCTTTCATTGCAGCCGACAGTTGATGTTACTGCCTGTTTGGTGTTGATGAGTGTAGTAAAGGATGCTGAGAGGCTGGGTGATTATTGTAAAAATCTTTATGAGGTGACGGAGCTTTTGGCAAAACCTATTAATCGTGAATTATTTACTCATTACTTTGACGGTATCGATAAGGACATCCTGACTTTATTTGAGCAGACTAAAGGAGCTTTTATCGAGGCTGATGAAGACAAGGCTCGCCTGACCTGGGAATATAAAACACGGTTGACCAAAGACTGCAACAAAATCGTTGCGGAATTAGCTACATGCGATCTTTCAGTTAATGAGGCTGTTTGCTTAGTGCTGGTTTCGAGATATTTTAAGAGGCTGGTGTCCCATTTGGTAAACATTGCCACATCCGTGATTTTGCCGCTGAGTGACCTTGACTACTTCGATGAAAAGAGGCGGATAGAGTAAATATATCAAAATTTAGGATTAGGATTAGGATTAGGATTTAGTCTGTATTCGTAAGACCTGTTTTACCTCGCGTCGAAAAGCGGGCCATCTGAGATTATGTTTTCATTGAATCCAATTCGATAAGAGCTATCGGCAAAAAGATGAATATCGGCAGCCAGGCATAAAATCCAATTTGATAAAAGTTGCTGACATTAGCCTCTGGAGCCAGCATTTTACAGATAAAGGTTGTGATAAAACACCCACCCACCATGGCAAAGCTAATCGTAACCGCCGACTTCATCGCCTTTGGGTCACGACAAACCAAAATCGGCAGACATACCATAAGCATTACCAGGTTGATGATCGGTTCGGTTACACGAAAGTGCTTCTGGCTGAAAAGCTCACGCGAATCCTTGATTTTTCCCTGTTCCGCCTGTTTTACAAGGGCAGATAACTGCTTCCAGCTCAATAATGTTTTGTGTTCGGATTTGAGCATGATAGGAATCTCACTGGGAGTAATTTCGCTGGCATAAAAAGCTATCGGCTGGACACCTTTTATGGAGCCTATTTCGAAAAAACGCCCTTCAATTAAATCCCACCCTTTGGCTTTACTATTGTAAACCGCTTTTTCGGCATCTATCCGGCCGGTTACTTCCCATATATACGAATCAGCTTCCTTACGTCTTGTGACGATGGTGGGGTTGTATAGTGTTGACGTTCCTACATCGAATCTTCCAGAGCAGATTAGTGAACCGTTCCCGTCGTTGATAAACTTGATAGGATAGATTTCCTCGCCTGGAATATCATCGTGACTGCGTACGAGTTGATCTGCAAGTTTCGGTATTACAAATTCCTGGTCAATTACCAGGACGCCGGTCAGCAGCAATGCGAGAATAACAATCGGTGCAATAACCCGCTTCAAACTAACTCCGGATGCCATCACGGCTACCAGCTCATTGGAATGTACCATTTTGCTGAATGAAAAAGAGGCTGCGACAACGGTTATCATTCCGGCGAATTCACGAAAGTAAAGTGTGCAGTTCAGAGCATAAAATACCAGTATGTTTTTCATGACGGCCATAGTGCTAAGGCCGGCGTGCTCGGTAAACTCGTCGAGATTTACGAACAAATCAATAATCATTCGCAAACCTATCAGAACGCAAAAGGCAATTACATAGCCAATCAGAAAATTCTTTGCGACATATCTGTCCAATATCTTCATTTTTTATATTCTATGAATAGCTAATATTGAGCAATCTTTAGTTTTTCAATAGCCAGCCATATATCACAACAGCCAACAAAGACAAAAATGCCAACCCACCCCACATCAAGGCTATGCCTGAAACATTTTGTGAGCCGAGATTTGCTGTTATGTGTTTGCCGCTCATTATGCACACTATCAGTACTGCGGCGGGTAAACAACTTGCGCCAAAAGCGCTGAGCAGGTGTCCGCCTTTCTTTATTATGCCCAGGCCGATACCAATCATTATCATTGATACACAGCCTATTCCGAACACCAGTCGCGAATGTGTTTCGGCCTTTATCTGCACGAAGGTTTTCTGGATTGTTCTTCGAAGTGCGTTTTGCAATAGTGACAGTTCCAGGCTTGGCTTCATTCCTGATAATGGAGTAGCAAGCATTTCGGCTTGTAATGATTCGCCGTTTTCAGTTCTGAATTGATTTGCTATGGCCTCTACGGCCTGGGGCGGTAACAAACCACGTATGATATCACGCCCCCTTATTGCTCCTGAGCCTTCTACTCTTGCATTATAGATGTCCATCGTCAAAGTCGGTGCCAGCTTATCGCCTTCGATATGCAGTGAAGCCCTTTCGCATCTTAAAGTGCGCAAAACTCGCTTACTGTCCGTATCGTATTCAATGATCTTAACATTGTCGGACAATTCAACTTTTTCTTCGTCTTTTGCGTTGCATTGACCGGCAGTAAATCTGACAGACTTTGTGCTGCCGAGCAGATTATAGAAGTTGTTGGTACTATTAGCTATTCTGGTATTAATGTCCCTTGCTAACAGCTCTGTGGTCAGTTGTGCAAAAGTATCGTACGCCAATATAGCAATCGGCTTAAACTGCATCAGGTCTGCCTGGATTCTTTTCATTTCATCGATTTTTTTGAACTTAATATTATCACCCAACAGTGACCCGAACTCCTTTGTTATCGTCAGTGACTCGGCCCCTCCCTCGTCCACGCCGCTCATCTGGTGAGCCTTCCATGCAGTTATTTGCACTTCATCGAATATGCCACGCGACCTGAAATTAACTTTTGCACCTTCAGAGGTGGTAATCGTTCCAATCCCGTAATCTTTTAATTCAATGGAAATCACACCGTAAAGTGAATCGTGCTGCAGGTCGGCCTGGTCGGCGTAAATCAGATACTGACTGCCCGTCCGGCTGCTCGGCAGTTCGTAAAATCTGTTCCGCTGGATATTGCGGAAAAGTATTTGTTTTGCATTGTTCTTGAGGGAATTTTCAGCTAAGTGTACGAAGATCGGCATTACATGAAAGCTTAAAAGCAGATTTGCAACCGCTACTATAATTGCTAAAGCCAGACCCGGATAAACCATCGTCAGCAGACTTATGCCGCTTGCTCTGCAGGCGTCAAGCTCATTATCGCCGGCAAATCGTCCGTAAACCAGTGCCCCGGCGAATAACGCCGCCATTGGAAGAACAAACGTCAGAGTTATCGGTAGGAAATAACCCATCAGGTGGATTACCTGTCGAGGCCCTACGCCAAATTCCTGGACGGGTCTAAGGATAATGCCTAAGCTCAGGATTAATGTCAGCGCCAATGCCGCTAACGCAAAAACTCTAAAAAGCTCTTTAAATAAGTATCTGTGTAGTGTAAAGACCATTTTTAAGTATTTACCAGTGCCTTCTCTCTTCGAGAAGTTAGTTATTATTTGCTAAATACTATTAACCAAACAGAGTTTTGCAACAAAATTCTATATGGATTGTTTATGTAGTAATTGTTGAATGAGATATGTATCTCAAGGGAGGTTCCACAATGGCAAGAATTTTTGCCGGTAATCGGCGCAGGTTTTTCAGTTTCTTCACTTAATTAACAGATGCACAGTTGTCAGTCTGGTTGGATGTTTACAGTTTCCGGACTGAAAACGTCAAACTCCGGGCCGTATTGTCTCAGGTATAATAGAGAATAAGACCGTGTGAAAACCGGCAAAGGCAACAGTATGACAGTGCCTATATAGGGTATTAAGAGTATCAGGCTTATACCGCAGAAGCAGCATCCTATACAAAAGCCCATAGTTTTAATTGCACCTATCGCGATTCCTATGACAATTTGAAAGAGAAAATAAAGTGCAAAGCGGGCTTTATTTACAGAAAGGATTGTGAGGAATTCTCGCCAGCCGGCGGTGCAGCTTGTTGTTCGTAAGAACATAATTGGGACAACAAAGTCCATTGTGCATTTACTGATTAAGCCGAAAATAATTGCCCCGACAAGAATAATAAGACCGATTATTACTCCTCCTAACACGCCGATTACAATTGTTCCGTTGCCGACTATCATCATAATGGTAATACCAATGGCTAACAAGATGGGCAGTCCGATGGTTATGAAGCCTATTAAGCCTAATACTATTCTGAACAAAAATAGGCTGTTGGCGTGTTGCCGGAATTTTGTCCAGGGAATTGTGATCTCTGCTTTGTTTTGAGCAACGCAGTGGAGGAACATAAATCGGCCTCGGCTGCTTAACCACGTAAGAAAAAGCCCGATAACGATACCGATAACCACAACCACAACGGTTACAGGAATAATCCAGTGCAGGTTTGCCAGAACAAACTCTTTTGCCTGGCCAAAGCCTTCATAAATATTGGAAGGTCCTCGTCCTCCTCGTCCTCCTCCGCCACCGCCTCCCCCTCCACCACCGCTGCCAAGGTATGCCAGCCAGGCACAGAAGCCGATGATGAACCATTTGCCGAAATCGAAAGGCCTAAAAAGGATAGTCTTTACCTTCTCGAAAGCCGGAACGATAGGGTCGATTACGCTTACATTTATCTCATGTGCGTTCATAAAACAAGTCCTCCTGGACAAATATATCGGTTTATAAAGAGCACTGCTATAAATAATACGCTTGTGCGTAGTCTAATCTTCATTATTACCGCATTTATTTTCTGCGGATATATCGTTATTGACCGGAATATACGCCTTACGGTGCCGGTTTTTCCTGCTGTTGTTTTAGTACGCGCAGTTCTTTTTGAATCGGCCAGTCACCGAAGGCCAGTACAAAGGGCATGATTATGTTTGCTATTGGTACAAACATTAGCAGTCCGAGCGCCCAGCAGTAGCCGGCTTTGGAAAATATCTTGCAGTAGATCAATGCCTTTATGATGAGCACTATCAGGAACATTAGGATTACGAATGCAATGAATATTACGGCAAACACAGGTGGGCAATGCTGGAAATCAAATGTACAATCCATTTTTTTCCTTTCAATTAGTTTCAGGAAATTGACTTAACGGCGAAAGTTAATGAAATTGTTATAATTTGTTTAGTCTGGCTATCGTTCGAGCTACGCGGTCACGGTGGGCTTCGATGGGGGCCGGGTCTTTTGTGAAGTTGGTCATGTCCTTCGTAATGCTTTGGGGCACCTCAAGCAGAGCGGTGTATTTTTTAAGCTGTTGAGCTGTTAATTTATCCTTTTTGTTTTTTAATAGTCTGCTCAGAATAGCCATGTACTCGTAATCCTCGATGCCGTCACGCAGCATTTCCCAGCGGATACTGTCAACCGGACCTTCGAGAACCGGCTCGGCGGGATGGGCATCGGCGGCTGCCTCGGGTGGATAAATGAATCGACCGTCACCGTTGCCCCATGGTTTTTTGACGCCTTTGGGTGTACCGTAACCGACTCGCCAGCCCATTGGATCCTGATAGGGATTCTGAGGATGCTCTGCATCAGGATAAGCGGTGGAACTTGTCCAGTAGTTTGACTGCCAGACCAAAATGCCGTCAATTTTGCGTTTCCAACTCTGCCACAGCCAGACCCGCAGTTCAGTACCGGGGTGGTCGATGAATAAAGTACAATAGGGTGCTTTTGGTCCTGTGCAGACATACCACCAGAATTTTTCGCCATATTTGCGTCGTTGTTCGGCTGGTCCGTCTTTATGGTTGTTTGAAACAGCGCACCAGATATCCGGCCCGCCGATTAGATTCGGTTCGACCTGTTCGGTGAGCATACGAGTGATGTCAGGAGCTGCCTGTTTGAGCTTGGCGAAACCGTTCATAACAAACTCGTAGTCTTTTGGGGCGGGTTCATCGAACCAGTAAACAAAGGCCTCGTCAAGCCAGCCTTTTTCACGAAGATGCTCCTGTATTTCACCACAGTATGCGTTAAAGGCGGCTTTGTAATGGGGTGTATCCTCGCTGAATCCGAGCAGTTCCGGGTCACGCCGTGCATGGAAAGTCCCGCCGCCGAGCCCCGGAATACCGAGCCGAAACGAGTTAAAGTGGTAGTAATCAATCCCTCGTTCCATCGCTTTGTCCCAGGCTGTCCAGTCAAATGCCGGCTTAAGCTCTTCGGGTTTAATTGACTCGGTAACTTTAGGCCAGGTAACTGCAAGCCCATCAAGCGGTGCAGGATTGTAGGGTGATATATGATGGGCGCCGAAGCTGGCCCAGTACTTGTCTATGACCTGACGTTTTTGTTGAAGACCGGAGAGATTTTGATAACGGAATACATTGGATGGTGTAAAGCCGAAAGCTGTCGTGCAGGTCATCTGGTCGGGAAGAACGAAATCATAAACCTTCACACGTAGTTTGACATCGGCGCTGTAATTTTCTGCGGAAAGGTGAATACTGCCGGTATAGACTCCGGCCGGCACCTGGCTGGGGACTTTGACACGGAGCCAGAACGGCTGATTTTTATCTGCCTCCAGTTTAATAGCGCCTTTAAGCCGCGGCAGGGGGTCAGGCCAAAGGCCGGGCACCGAGCTTTTGTCGGTGGGGACTGTAATATTGACGTATCGCACTTTCAGCACTTCCACATTTTCAGCGGGGATGGTTGCTCCGTCGGGGCCGGTTAGAGCGGCGGTGTGCACTGTAAAATCCTGCAAGGAAACTGTTGGCCTGACTACTAATTGCGCCGCCTCAGCTTCGTTACGGGCCGCACGTATTAATATTGCCCGGCCTTTTATTTTGGGCAGTGCTTTATCAGGACTTATTTTCCATCCGGATGAGGCCCACCATAAACCTACCTGCTCGGTGGAAGCGGCAAGCCGCTCACCATACGTTGAGTTTAAATAATCGCTTGTTTGAGCTAATACACTCCGGCTGCTCAGCAATAGTGTCAGGCAAAAAATTATTCTTAACATGGGACATCACCTCCAACTGGCTTATATCCAGATAATTTATGTGCCTATAAGGCACGGTTTTCAGCTTTAATATGGCTGCCAATTTCTGTGGGCCATCACTGAATTTTCAGCTATAACACCTGGTCAGTCAAGAGATTCTTTAGTCAGGTATTCATAATTCAGTTCTGGCCGAAGGATGATTGACCCTCAATTACAAAAGCTTTATAATGTATATGTAAATATTGAACCAAACTTTTACGAAATGCAGGCCGGATAGGTTTTGAAAATGAAAAAGAATTTTGAGCAAATCGCCAAAGAAGTTAACCGATTCAACCCATCGGCAATCAGATTTGTCTATGAGGGACTCAGCTTTACTGTAAAAAAGATAACTGTCGAGCCCAGACATATCAGCGGCCAAACACTCTGTGAAGGATTGCGAAAGCTGGCTATCGAAAAGTGGGGGAGAATGACAATGGCGGTACTGAACAACTGGGGTATTAAAACAACCCGTGATTTCGGTGAAATCGTTTATCTGATGATAAGACACAAGTGGATGAGTGCCGCTGAAACCGATACGATAGATGATTTCAATGATGTATATGAATTCCAGACTGTTTTCAAAGACCAGTTCGTATTTTTAGAAAGCCAGCCTCAAACCAATTACTTCAAATCAGGCGACTAAGAAATATTTAGATTTGACTTTGTATGCTTATTTAACGATGGTCTGCTCAGCATTTTATCAGGGTCAAGCTTATAACAGCTTAGTTTCAATTTTGCCATCACGATATTTTTGCTAAATTGTTTTATCCCAGAAATCCCAGTTAGCGTGTTATGTCCTCCGGGATATGTCAAGGTTGTGTAAATCGTATTATTTGCGTATGCCGTACTATTATGGGGAGTTAGTCCGATGAACGCTTGACAACTACACGCCATCCAAATGGGATTGCTTCTTTTTCTGGGAAGTTGCATTGTATTTTCAAAGTATATTTTCCCCCAAACAAGCATCTCAATCCGATTTACTCTTTGTTCATTTGTTGTAGGAGCAGGTTCACTAATTCTTCATTACCGGATTTTTGTGCCAATTCCAATATTGTTTTTTCACGCCTATCCCTAACAGGGCTTTTGATGCTGGCACCTGCATCCAGCAAAGTTTTGACAACAGCAAGATGTCCATGTTCACATGCATGAAGTAATGCTGTCATTGTTCTTTCTTTTTCATCTGGCGTTATCCCATTTTCCAGAAAAAACTTTATCACTTCCAAATGCCCTGCTCTTGCTGTCCACTGTAGTGGTGTATAACGTGTGGAGCCAAACAGGCCGGTTGCATTTATTAAAGCTCCCTTTTTCATTAAAAGCTCACAGCATTTTACGGAGCCACCAATTGCTGCGAGAATGAGCGGCGTATTGCGCGCACCGCTGCGAGCGTTTACATCGACACCTTTGTCTATAAGATAACTTACCATTACTGTATCGCCTCTTTGGGCGCCTTGTGCAAAGGAGTGTAACCCTGTTCATCTTGAACGTTTATGTTTGTACCCCATGAGAGGTTTTTTTTCATGCTTTCAAGATCACCATTTCCGGCTGACCTCTGCAGCGGGGCAGCAAGAAATACCATATAACTAATAGAAATAAGTCCGGCCAGACAAGCAAATACGGATACGAACTTTGACAACCGGGATTTCGCCAGGAAAAATGCCGCAATAACCAGAACCAATGTTCCAATAGCTGGTACTGCAACAATAGAATAAACCGCACTAATCCAACGATACTCAAGATTAACTGCCGATGGCGATTGTCGGTTCCACACATTAAGAATTGCTAACACAGTTTAAAAAATAGATAAATATGAACGTAAATACCAGGTTATCGTCTTTTTAGGTTTTTCGTTTTCCATTTTTAAATCCCTAAGCATCCTGGCGTGCTTCACCCATTGGGTTCTCCCATGTCAGATGGTCTAAACTGGCTTGAGTGGTCTCCATGGGCTCTATACCATCAAGTTCAACTCCATTTGTAACCCCACTACTTGGGAAATCCGAGTTTATATCTTTCAACCACAAGTCAACAAGACGCAACTCATCCTGCGGGACGATTTTTGCTTCTACTAACCGTTCATAACAGATTCGCATGTTCGGCCCAATTTGATTTGTGTTATCTGACAGATTGATATCGCTGAGCAGTTCCATTATCCTCGCATTATTTAGATAGCCGGAAATTTCGTCGGCAAAATCTTTTATAAGACTGTGCTGGTTTCTGTCCTGAAACATTGTGGCCTGGCCGAAAGCTATCTGTTTACCCGCTTTATACAGGCATATCTGAGCAATAAACGAACGCCAGATGTCCGTCATCCGAAAACTTACTGTGCAAGGCAAATAAAGCAGAACAAAAGCATCAGGCCACCAGATTGTATTCTGGGAATTGAAAGGGCAGAATGTCCCTTGCGAAAGAACGATTGTGTTCGGGCGGAACTTCGTTTCTGTTTTTGTCGTCAGACGATAAATTGCATCAACATCAGGATCGCCGTCAACCAGGTACTGTTGGATGGGGCAGTCGAAGACGGATTCGCCGGTTAGCGGACTGGGTATTTCTAAACTCCGATTTATATATTCCAGCGGGAAACCTCGCGGCCAGATTCGCTTGTCAGTAAAATGCCTGTATATATTCTCCCATCCGGATTTCTTCACCAATCGGCCTTTCACGCTTTGATCGAGAGAAGTCAGAAAATTATCTTTGGGAATATTGTCGTCATCGGTTTCGGCAATGATCCGGGCGCCATCCCGGATAGCTTTAAGATAGCCGATATTTTTGCGGGCGTAGTGGTCCAGCGGGCATTCCTGTGCAAAGTTGCTGTCAAATGCCTTCTGCTCCTCTAAGGACAGCAGTCTGACGTTTTGACAGTTCCAGTCGGGGGGTGTTTTCCTGTCTGCAACAGCAAGAATAGTCCAGTCTTTTTTCGTATTTGCTATCTTTTTAACAGCCTTGGTAGGATAGTTTATAGTTGTAAGGATGACGTATTTTTCTGCCGACATTATTTTAATCCTGCAATTCCGGCGTTCATCTCAGGCCGAATCAATCCATCGATGCCACATTTTTCGATATGCTGCTTCGGCCTTCCTGGCAAATCTATTTGCGTCACACAATGCGCTGTCCTTCATTAGCGGCCGCATAGAAGAACGAAGCTTAGCAAGAGCCTGAGTATTCGCCGCAAGTGCCGTGGCTTTGGCAACGTATTCGTCCGGTGTAAAAGCCGCAAGGAAACCGAGCCCGACGGTATTGAGTATGCTCAGTCCGATACGAGAGGCATGGCACTGGCCGACCTGCGAAATTACCGGTACACCCATCCAAAGGGCCTCGCAGGTGGTTGTAAAACCATTAGATGGGAATGTATCCAGTGCAATATCCGCTTGCCCGTACAGTCCCAAATGCTCATCCATGGGTTTCCATCCGCAGATAGCCACCCTGCTTGAGCTGATTCCCCGCTGCTCGAACTGGCTAAAGTAATGCCTGTTCATCCGGCGATCGGTACTCACTCCGAACTTTAATAAAATGCGAGAGTCGCGATTAGCTCTTAGAATCCTGGCCCATAGCTTAATAATATGTGGATGTATCTCGCTGCGGCTGTTAAACGAACCAAAGGTGATAAAATCATTTCGAGAAGCCGGCAGTGACGACACCGGCGGCGCAGAATCAGAGGGTTTATAACAGAGAAAACCATCCGGAAGAAAGACCAATTCTTCGGTGTTGAATTTTTGGGATTCCGGAGGGTTGGCCAGGGCATCAGTGAAACGATAATCGATAGCCTCCATTCCTGTCGTATCCGGTGAACCCAGATAGGTCACCTGGATTGGAGCCGGTTTATGTGCCATCATAAGCAGACGATTGTCGGTAGTGTGGCCTGTAAGTTCCACCAGAATATCGATTTTGTCCCGCTGAATCATATCAACAACCGTGCTATCATCAAGGCCGCGAATATTCCGATAATGGTCGAACTTTTGCTTGAGCCGTTCGGTAATCTCTCCCGGCATTCTAACATTACCGTATCCAAAAACTTCGACTACTTTAGGGTCATGTCCATCCAGAAGCGGCTCAAAGAAATATGCTACCGGATGCGAGCAAAAATCAGGTGAGATGTAGCCTATCCGAAGCCGGCGGTCAGGGTCCGGGACATTGCTGTGAGATACCTGGCCTAAAGAAACCGGGGCATGAATCCGCCCCCATCTCTCGTGCTCGGCAAAAAGCATCTGAGGATCCAGATTCGGCAGATAATGCAGGTTAAACAGGAAATTAGAGTGCATCGCCGCATTGGCCGGTTCGATTTCCACGGCCTTTCGAAATAGATTGATACCCTCCTGGGCGTTACCTGCTGCTATCAGCATTCTTGCAAGATTGGCCAGGAGTTCTGCGTTGTTCGGGTCCGCTTCGACGGCTTTTATTTGATATTTTATTGCGTCCGACAGATGTCCCATGCACCGACAGATATACGCAAGTTCGTTGTACACTAAAGGATGTGGTTCCTGCTGCAATATCTTTTCAAACAAATCTTTGGCCTTGTATATTTTTTTGGTTTGTTTGAACAGCATCCCCAGCGCTAACATAATGTCTGTTCTAAGCGGATCCTGGGCAATGATTTCGAGAACGGCCTGTTCGACCTTGTCGTTTAGAAGCCTTGTGGCCTCTTCTATCCTTCCGCTTGCTACGGCTTCATTGGCTTCGATTAATGATTGTGGCAGCGCGCCTGTCGGACTGGGCAGGTGCAGATTGCCATCTTTAAAGATTAATGTTTTCAATCTGCCTTGCTTTGTTTCTGTTTGCATACGCTCGCAGGATTGTCTCATTTTCCCGTTGAGGTTTTGACTCATTTATCGTTCTTCCAATAAAGCAGACAAGACATTTTAATATAGCCCTTTATTGTATGCTATCGGCAAAATAGGTGTTTTCAGGTAAGATTTTAAACAGCCAAATTCTACTTCCCGCCAACTGTTATTTGGGTATTGCGAAATAGTGCTGCGAGTAGGCCATATTATTCTAATTCGAGCACAAAAGCTTGGTTGCACCTGCTTGACAGATGCTCCGGCTCGTATTCTACAAATCCGTAGCTTTTATACAAGCTAATCGCTTCTTTTAATACCGAAGCGGTTTCCAGAGTCATTCTCTTAAATCCGATTTGCCTTGCTTTTGACAAAGCATCATCCAGCAATAATTTGCCCAGTCCTTTGCCTCTGTATGAGCTGTGTAAATACATCTTGCGAAGTTCGCACGTTGCCTTACCAAGCGGATACAATCCGTATGCTCCGATGATTGAGCTGTCCTTCTCTTCAAGCACATAAAACGTCCCGCCTCGTTCAAAATAAGATTGCTCGATATCTTTGATGTCAATGTCCGTGGCAGCCGGGTCAGGCCTGAGGTTATACTCTTTGAGAACTTTATAGACTAACTCTGTTACTTTGCCGCAGTCTTTATTGTTTGCCAATCTCAATCTCGGCCAGGAGTTTTCCATCATAATACTTCTCTACAGTCCAGAAATATACCAATGCATGTAATGCAACTTTGAATTGTAACTCATTGTTAATGAGAAATACAAATTATTAAGATATGGGCCTGATGCTTAAAATGTGGAAAAATTCGGGGGTATGTTTAGTCAATCGCCCGAAACAACCCTGTTTCTTCGATAATTACAGGATACCCTTCGAGCGTTGACGGTATCTTGTCTTTGAGTTGTTGTGGTTTTGAGGAGGTGAAAATCCTTATACAAGGTTTCCCTTTGAAGAGGCCGATTGCGGTACCTTCGACTCCCGGAATGGCCATCCATTGGTCAGTGTTATCTTGAAGGACTTGCTCGATAGTTTTATCCGGCATGGGTTGTCCTTTCTTAAAATTGCTGTAACTGGAATAAGTACAGCCGGCAACATTACCGGCTGTTGTTATAGCAATAATATTCAGTAGAATAATTGCACTCCGCCGGGCCATTGAAAGGTCTCTGTTCTTTCAATCCTTAAAGAAAGCAACTGCCAAGTCCTGCTTTCGCAATTCATTTTCAAGGTTTCAACCAGTGCTTATCTACTCGACGACCATAAAGGTAGTCAAATCACTGCCTGAAACGTACCCTGCCTTCGAAGCATCTGCTGTGATGTCGTAAGTTCCTATGCCGTCGGGCTTCTTGGTCTTGAAGCTGAACTCGGCTATTCCATTGTTGTTTGTCGTTGCGTCGCCAGCGTACCGGCGGTTAGTGGCGGTAGTGATCTCAACATGTACCGCAGCGCCTTCCACCTTATCTGTTACCGTGACCGTTATTTTTACTCTGTCGCCAAGCGAGTAGATGGTGTTGTCCGTGGTGACCGTGATATTCAGAGTACCTCCACCGGTACCGTCGGAAACCGACACGCCCTTGGAGATGAAGTCGGTTGCGTCGTCGTTATCCGTCACAGTCAGGGTCACGGTGTAGGTGCCGCTTGTAGCGTAGGTATGTGACGGATTCTGTAGCGTCGAGGTCTTGCCATCGCCGAAATCCCAGTACCAGTCCACAATGCTGCCATCGGAATCGGTACTCTGATCCGTGAAGGACGCTGTGAGACCTGAGGTGGTGAAAGAGAAACCAGCGTTGGGCGGGTTGTTGCCGACGGCACCGCCATCGCTACCGTCAACAGTTACACCAAAGCGACTGAGTACCAGATCAATCGGATTGGCGACCGTCATGGTCGAGCTGCCGGCAAACAACAATCCAACTGGATTAGCATTGCCATCATCAGTCACAATCAGCGAACCAGAATCACCTGAATCGCTAAAATCACCTGGTTCGATTATGATCTGTTTCACAAATTTCGCTGTCTTGCCGGGGCCGTAACCTACATTGACGGTGGCATTGGTACCTGTAACATATCCATTGGTCAGCCCAGTTGTTCGCCCGAATTTCTGTACCTGCTGGCCAATGAAGGCCCCGACGGTGTCCGAGCTTGGTGTCCCATAGCCGCCAGCTGGTGTGGCAGTGCCAAGGAGCAACGTTGAACTTAGGGCAATGGCCGCATCGATCTCGTTTCTGGCCCTACGACTGAAGACAATCGGCTCGAATTCGAAAAGCGTGCCAATAACATTATCCGAGTTGTAAACACAGCCAGTGTCGTACAATCCCGGCTGCAATACCTCGCTACCAAGGGGGGCCTCGTTCTCCAGAGCGTACACGTGGTTGTTGCTCAGGGCATAGACATCAGTGCCATCGGTGACTCTGCATCCGATTGTTCCGGCGGAACACTGACCTTCGTTGCCGGTCGAAACACCTATCGGCACCGAAAGTGCGAGAATTTCTCCCGTGACTACCACCTGGACCGGAACACCCTCGAGATCTTGAGGGATGCCGGCGACCCCCGGTATCTCCAGCAATACCAGGACAGCGTATTCACCATCGTCATTAAGCCCGACTGCCGTTCCGACCACGCCCGGTCTGGCCATCAATATGTCGGTGTGCTTTTCCTGGACATCTCTGACCCGTTCAAAGGCATCCTCACTACGTCCCTGGGCCATTAAAACATCCGAGAACACCAGGACTCCGAAAATGGCTATGACTACTAACAATACCTTGCAAAAAATCCGTCTTGTCATGATTTCACCCCTTATTAATTTGATTCTTTCAATTTAGTGCATTTTTACATACGGAATTTGATATCATAAGTTCCAAATTTCAGCTTAACTATATTATTATCGTGATTTTAATCTTATTGTTTAATAGTTTTTGGTTTTCATAAATCAACATTTTTTTGATTCACAAAGATTATCTTAGTGCAAGCCAAAGAAATGATTTAACAAGTCACCGTGTTTTTTTCATACCATATCCCCCAATACAGATACACTGTCCTTACCTTCTCTCTAAGCTAAAGATATATTTTACCAGATTCAGCCTTCAAAGTCAAGGCATATATTCCGAATATTTCAGATTATTTACGAGGGCATGTTTGGCTAACTATATTAACATTAAGGCTTTATGGTGATAATAAGGCCGAGAACAAAAGCAGCAAAGGCTGAAAAGGGCCGCTTTGTCTCACAGTGGAAATCCTTGCTTTCAAAGCCTTTGTTCTATATAGTGAAGCAAAGAGGATCGGTTCGAATCCTGACTTTTAGGTATTTTTATTTTCTAGAGGAAAAAGACAAGTCCCGTTTTCAGAATTGGCCAACAGATGAAGATGATTATTTCAGTATCACGCAGAACTGATATACCGGTTTTTACGGTGATTGGTTTATACAGCGGCTAAAAGAAGGTTTCACCGGCGTGGTCAATCCGTTCGGCGGCAAAAAATATATCGTATCGCTCAGACCGGAGGACGTTATTTGCTTTGTGTTCTGGTCCAAGAATTTCAGCCCCTTTATTGACAATCTCAGAATTGTTGAAGAGTCAGGCTACAGGTTCTATTTTAACTACACAATCACCGCTCTGCCCGCTCTGTTCGAAAATGACGTGGAAAAAGAAGCGGCGATTGCAGCCCTTAAGCAGCTCAGCGGAATATATTCACCGGCCCATATAAACTGGCGATTTGACCCGATTATTCTCTCCAGCGATTACGACCGCGATTTTTATGTCAGGGCCTTTGAAGAACTCGCATCTGAACTGGGCGGATATGTAGAACGTTGTTATTTCAGCTTTGTTACACAATACAGTAAAGTAATACGCAACTTCCGGGAGCTTGAAAGGACACAGAAGCTGAAAATTACAGATTGCAGCGAAGATTATTAAGGTTGAATTAGCGAATGACCTGTCGGTTATTGCAGAGCGTTATGGAATCAGTATGTTCTCCTGCTGTGGTGATTATTTAGTAAATGGCAGCATCGAAAAAGCCCATTGTATCGATGGCGGCATTATTGAGAGCTTGTTCTTTCCTGATGGCCTCCGGTACAAAGACAAACCCACAAGAAAAGAATGCGGCTGCTCGGCAAGCTCGGACATCGGAGCTTATGACACCTGCCCCCACGGCTGTGTCTATTGTTACGCTAATATGAATAAGCAAAAAGCCCGCGAATCTTTTAATAATCACGATACAGAAAGTGCCTTTTTAGGCTATGGAAAATCCCAATCGGACAGGTGGCTTGATGAAATGAAATTTTCGAGGTCTAAGAGCAATATCTTGTTTTAAGTATTTTGCCCTTTGATATTCTAAATAATAATTGAGTGATTTTAGCGTGCAGATAGCTTTAAAACAAACTGCTCCATTGCGATGTGCGGTTTTGTTTGGCCGGACTTGATGGCGTAATCGGTCTCGGCCAATTGCTGAAGGTGGCCGCCGATTTGCTTTAAGTTTATCTGTCGAAGCTGTGCAAAGAATTTATCTTGTTGACTCCATATATTACATCTCCTTGCAATCTCGCCTGTTCGAGCACCCTTTTCGAGCATCGCTTTAGCGTTGAACATTTTGCGGAAATGGTAAGCGAATGCCCCGACTACTGAAAAGCCGGCCGATTTGTCCTGTGCGAACATGCCCCTGAGCCGTTCGAGGGATGTGGCGATATTTCCCGCGATAACGGCGTCAATCACCGTAAAGGCGTTGAATAAGCGATTATGACCGATGAGCGATTCAATATGTTTGGCCGTTATGACCTTTTCGGCATCTGCGAACAAAGCCAGTTTATCGATTTCACTGTACAGCCGCGGCAGCTCGTCGCCGGTAAGTTCGATTAAAAGTGCGGCGGTGTCCCTGCTGATTTTTTTGTCGTGTGCCTCGGATGCATATTTTATCAGCCGCGGCGGAAGTTCGCTGCGTTTTGGCGGGATAACTTTAATCAGTTTGCCCGCTTTAGCTAATTTCTTAGCTAAAATGGTTCGGGCGTCCCATGTCCGTACGGTAAATATAAGTCGTCCGGTTGAGCAGGGATTATCAAAATACTTCTCAAGCAGGGGACGGTTTGCGGATACGAACTTGTCCGCGTCTTTAACAAGAACTACTCGCTTGTCTGTTAAGAATGGGCTCGTCCTCAATTCATCCAGTACCTCTGAGGCCAGGACCGAAGCGGCCTCGGCGTCAAAAAGCCCTGTTACTCTTTGTGACGGGTCAAGGAGCTTATCCAGAAGCTTCCGGCAATGAGCATTGACGAGTGATTCTTCTTTGCCGGCAATTACGTAAATCAACTCATCCATGAAAACTCAAATATCAAAATGTGTTGACCCTGTCAGAGGCTTTCCCTTTCGGTCTTCTCACAGGGTAGAAATATTACTTTGTTTCGGGTCTATCTTCACTGTCCTTATTTTCGGCTTCAGGCGTCGGCGCATCTTTCGGCGTTGCCTGCGGTTCCTTATCATCTCCGGAGTCATCTTTCCCATCATTTTCATCTTCGGCGATTATCTTTTCGGCCGCAACGAGCTTGTCACCGGGTTTGAGCTTGATTAGACGTACGCCCTGAGTATTTCTGCCAATCGAACGTATTTCGTCGAGTCCGGTGCGAATAATCATTCCTGTGGCCGTTATCATCATTAAATCGTCCTTGTTCTGGATGGCCTTGAGTGCAACAACTTTTCCGTTTCGGTCGGATGTTTTTATGTTTTTCAGACCAACCCCACCCCGTCTTTGCGACCGGTAATTCTCAAGGCCCGTTCGCTTGCCGTATCCGTTTTCGCAAAGTGTAAACAATGAGGCTTCTTCTTCGACAATCACCATACCGACCACAGCATCTTCACCTCGCAGCTTAACGCCTCTGACCCCTCGCGATGCCCGGCCCATTGAACGGACCTGATTCTCGTCAAATCGTATCGTCATGCCATCACAAGTTCCCAGTATAATATGGTCATCTCCCGAGGTTAATGCAACGTCGATTAAATCATCGGTTTCGTCGAGTCTTATGGCAATCACACCGGTCTGTCTCGGATTTCCGTAAGCGGATAGTTTCGTCTTTTTTACAATGCCGTTTTTTGTTGCCATAACGAGCTGTTGCTGCTTTGCGTCCTCCTGCTCGTCATCGTCAAAACTGCTGATGTTAATTATCGAGGCAACCTTTTGGGTGCCCAGATTCAGCAGGTTGACTATATTTCTGCCCTTACTTTGCCTGGACATGCTCGGGACATCATAGACTTTAAGCCAATAGCACTTGCCGCGATTTGTGAAGATAAGCAGATAATCATGCGTCGAGGCGACGAACAGGTGCTCTACGAAGTCACCTTCCCTTGTGGCCGAGCCTATGATTCCTCTGCCGCCTCTGCCCTGCTTGCGGTATGTATCAATCGGCAGCCGCTTAACGTATCCGCTGTGGCTGACCGTAACGATAACTTCCTCTTCGGCAATCAAGTCTTCCATATCAAGATGCTCGACCATGGCCGCGATTTTTGTTCGCCTGGCACCGCCGTATTTTTCTTTTATTTCATAGATGTCTTCTCGAATGATATCCAGTAAAATCTCCTCGCTTGCCAATATCGCCTCGAAACCCTCTATTTGCTCGGTTAGCTCAGCGTACTCTTTCGCCAGTTTTTCCATCTCCAGGCCGGTCAGTCTTTGCAACTGCATTGTCAAAATCGCATCGGTCTGAGGTCCGGTGAGGAAATGCTTGCCTTTGCTTTTTTCATCAATGAAAGCCTTTGGAAGGATTTTCTTAAGCGTAGCAACCTCAGCCAGCTGCAAAGGCTTTTTCATAAGGTTCAATTTTGCAGCAGGGGTATCGGGTGACTTTTTGATCAATTCGATAATTTCATCAATATCACTAACGGCTAAGATAAGACCTTCGAGAATGTGTGCCCTGTTCCTGCATCTTTTCAGCAGGAACCTGCTTCGTCTGCGGATAACTATCTTGCGGTGGTTAATGAAGCAATCGAGCATTTCTCGTATATTGAGGGTTTCAGGCCTGTTATCAACCAGTGCAATATTGGCGATAGCAAAAGTACACTGCAGAGAAGTGTAGCGGTACAGCTTGTTCAGTGCGATTTCGACGTCGGCGTCTCTTTTGAGGTCCACAACAATCCGCAATCCGTGACGGTCTGATTCGTCCCTGATATCGGCAACTTCCGGAATCGTATTATTGTGGACACAGTCGGCTACCTTCGAAACAATCGATGTCTTGACGACCATATAGGGTATTTCAGTTACTACTATCCTCTCTCTGCCTTTTTTGGTTGTTTCGATATCTATTTTTCCCCGGACCGTCAAATGGCCGCGACCGGTCGTGTATGCATCGATGATACCTTTTCTGCCGCAAATAATTCCACCAGTTGGAAAATCCGGGCCGGGAAGACACTTGATAATATCTTTGAATCCGCAATTTGGGTCATCAACCACTAAAAGCAGAGCGTCACAGATCTCGGTTATATTGTGAGGCGGGATATTTGTGGCCATTCCTACCGCGATTCCCGTAGAGCCGTTGACTAAAAGGTTCGGGAATTTTGAAGGCAAAACGGTTGGCTCCTCGCGGGTCTCGTCATAGTTCGGTATATAATCAACACTGTCCAGCTTAAGATCTTCGAGCATGTCCACAGCCGGCGCCGCCATTCTTGCCTCGGTATATCGCATAGCAGCCGGCGGATCCGAATCGATACTTCCGAAGTTGCCCTGCGGATTAATCAGTGGATAACGCATATTCCAATCCTGACCTAAACGGACTAATGTTCCGTATGTGGCCTGGTCGCCGTGCGGGTGATAGTTGCCGCCGGTATCACCGACGATTTTGGCGCACTTACGGTGTTTGCTTCGCGGCCCGAGGTTCAAATCGTTCATCGCAACCAGTATTCGCCTTTGTGAAGGCTTCAGGCCATCACGAACGTCCGGCAAGGCACGCGAAACTATAACACTCATCGCGTAGTTAAGGTATGAATTCTTCAACTCATCGAGGATATGCTTATCCTCGAATTGCTCCTGTGGTATTTGGACTTCCGTCATAAGTTCTCTGCTATTTTTAATGCTAAATCTTGTTCGCAGATAGATTACCTGCGACCGGACAAAAAGTCAAGAAATACTAATGATTATAATTGTATCAGGTCAGGAATTTCAGGATGATATTTTTATAATGTTCTACCGCTTTTTCAATGTCGGTGATTTCGATATATTCATCCGGCTTATGACAAAGTTGCGGTTTGCCCGGGCCAAAAATTACTACCGGTGCATCCAATGAAGCAAAATAAGGGCCGTCCGTTGTAAAACCGACAGCCACGGTTTCATTGATTCCAACAGCAGAACAAAAATTCTTAACAAAATCACAGCCGCAATCAGTCTCCAAAGGTCGCACCTGGCGTACCACGCCGACCTCTGCTTCAAATTGGGGATTCCCGGATTTTAACCTGTTGAAGATTGTTTCCAAATCAGAGATAATATCCTGATCATTTTGCTCCGGTAAAGTCCGAATGTCCACTCCAATATTGCATTTATCCGGTACGACGTTAAGTGTTTTACCTCCGGCAATGGTATTGACACTCATAGAACACTTACCCAGGAGCTTATGGGGCTCGGCGGGGATTTCGTAATTGTCCAGCTCATCCAGAACCAATCTCATTGAATTTATTGCATTTACACCCAATTGTGGGGTAGAGCCGTGAGCTGCTTTGCCTTTGGTTGTAATGTTTAGCCACAACATTCCGCGATGCGCCGTAATAACCAAAAAGTCCGTAGGCTCGGGAATAACTACACCGACAAAGTCAGCCCGCCGGTCATGGTCATTAATAAATCTTTTCGCACCGCAGCTATCGGTTTCTTCTCCTGCGACGGCTGTAAATATAATATCGCCATGTAACTTTGTGCCCGAATCGACAACCTGCCTGATAGCGGTAGCAGCCGCGGCGGTGCCCCCTTTCATGTCCACCGAGCCTCTGCCATAAATCTTGCCGCCACTTTCAATTGCCTCGAAGGCGGGCCTTTCCCACTTCGCTTCACCGGGCCCGACAACATCAAGATGACAGGCAAATAACAGACTGCCCTTACTCCCGACGGAATTTACCTGTGCGGTAATATTCGCCCTGGTTTGGTCCCATGTTTCTATCCGGCAATCTATCCCTGATTTCCTGAACTCATCTGAAAGTACTTCCGCTGAGGACAATTCGCCCTTTTCCGGTGTGCTTTGGGCATTAATAAGTTGTTTCAACAGTTCTTTCATAGCAGCGTAATTATACAATCTTACACAAGAAAAGAAAAAACAGAAATATTTTTGTTGCAGATAAATTATTAGTGAAGATAATAAGGTGCTTAATATTTTGAGCATCGTCGCAAAGGAGCGTAAATGGGACCTGTATTGAATGGGTTGGTAAAACTTCAAAGTGTTGAAAATCGTCTGCGGATTGAAAAGGCAAAACTTACAAGGTGCAGAAGAAATGTAATAATCCAGGAAAATCAGATCAGGAGCCTTCAAAACGCCCTCGAAGCCAAAAAAGAGGAAGTTCTGTTGAGTAAGGTCCAGTTCGACCGTCTTGAATTGGAACTCAAATCCAGAGATGAATCAATAGCCAAGTTAAGAGCGAACCTCAACACCGCAAAAACAAATAAAGAATATTCCGCTGTTCTCACTCAACTAAATACAACCAAAGCCGACAATTCCAAGATAGAAACCCAATCTTTGGAATTGCTCAAGACTATTGAAGCCGACGAAAGCGAATGTAATGAAATACAAGGCCAGATAGACGAACAAAAGCAGCATCTTGAGCAGCGTCGCACCGAAGCCGAGACGCTGGCCGGCAAATACCAGGTCGAGATAGACAAAATCCAGGCTGAATGGGATCAGGTTGCACAGGACATACCCGATACACCACTGGAGATATTCAAACGCGTTACAGAAACATACGATGGCCAGGCCGTTGCGTTGATTGAACAGCAGGGCGGCACAAAGGGGGCTTATACCTGTGACGGCTGCTTTATGGGCCTCACCGCTGAGTGTGTTAATCTGCTGATGACCAAGGATGATATAATCCGCTGTCCTAATTGTACGAGGATACTTGTCCTCGGTGATTTACTGGGAAGTTGAAAACCCAAAACTAAAACCACAAAAGCACAACTTATCCCGCACTCCTCAGGCTTTCAGCCGCAGATCAACAGGTGCCGGAAATAAGTTTTGAATTCTTGATTATATTTTAACTGTTTTTTTAGTTTTCTTTTTAAGGAGCAGATATATTGTCTGAAAAGATAGTTGCTTATATAGATGGCGGAAGCAGAGGCAATCCGGGCCCGGCCGCTGCCGGTTTCACTCTCGCGGACTCTTGCGGTACTCAACTTGTAGGCAAGGGCTTTTTCTTAGGGAAGGCTACAAATAACATAGCCGAATATACCGGTTTCTTAAAAGCTCTCGAAGCTGCAAAACAGGCCGGAGCCGAACAGCTTACGGTTTTCAGTGATAGCCAACTGCTTGTCAGACAGATTAACGGCCAATACAAAGTAAAGAGCGAGAACATCAGGCCCCTTTTCGAGGAGGCCGTTAAATTACTCCGCGGGTTCAAAAGCTGGCAGGTCAGGCACATTCCGAGGGAAAAAAACAAAGAAGCCGACAAACTTGTAAATCAGGCCCTGGATTTCAGACGCGACGTTGAAGTAAAACGGGAATCTGTCGTGCAAAACCAAAAGCCTGTTCGGCTCGGTGTGCTAATCAGCGGCGTCGGCACAACATTAATAAACATCCTCGAATATATCGAACAGGGCAAATTGAATGCCGAGGTCGGCATAGTTGTAAGTTCACGCTCAAAAGTGGCCGGAGTCGAGAGAGCGAGAAAAGCCAGACTTGACGTAAAAATAATCCGCAGAAAGGACCATCCCGATATAGATGAATTCAGCAAGCGTATCGAAGCCGAGCTCGTAGCGGCAAATGTTGACCTCGTCATTCAGGGCGGGTGGCTTTGCCTGTGGAAAATACCCGACCGATATGAAAATCGCGTAATGAACATACATCCGGCTTTGCTTCCGAGCTTTGGCGGGCAGGGTATGTGGGGACATCACGTCCATGAGGCGGTATTAAAATCAGGCTGCAAAATAAGCGGCTGTACCGTTCATTTTTGCACGAATGAATATGATAAAGGCTCAATAATCGTCCAGAGAAGTTGTCGGGTTGAGGATGGTGACACTCCTGATACTCTTGCAGCCAGAGTTTTTGAGCAGGAATGTATAGCATACCCGCAGGCGATAAATATGTTCGCCGCAGGTAAAATGCGAATTCAAAACGGCGTGGTTAAGCTAAAGTCATGACAGAGAACTAATGATCTAAAAGAAATTATTTTGGCTGTTTTAGTTTCTCAGCAATTACTTTGCGACAGCATCAGGGTAACTAAGCACGATACAAAATCAGCGATTATCTCGCGAGCTACTTTGATTTTGCAACGGCAGGTTCACTTTCCTTTGGCTCTTTTACCTCAATGCCTTCGAATTTCAAATGCTCTTCGTCCAATACGTCAATCTTTATAAGGTTTTTACCCTTGAATTTGCCACCTAATACAGATTCCGAAATCGGGTCCTCTATATAATGTTCGATAGCTCTTCGCAGCGGTCTTGCTCCGAATTCAGGATTGTAACCTTTGTCGATGAGAAATTCCTTGGCCTGGTCGGTTACTTCCAGTTTTAAGCCGTGGTCAACAAGTCGCTTAAACACCTTTGCAAGTTCAAATTCAACAATAACTTGCAGATTTTCTCTTGATAACGCTTTAAAGACTATAGTGTCATCAAGGCGGTTTAAGAACTCCGGCCGGAAGTGATGCTCTACCTCTTTCTGAAGGACATCTTTCATCTTCTCATAATTCGCTTCGGGGCTCTTTTTGCCGAAACCAAATCCGGATTGGTTTTTAATCAGGTCGGCGCCGATGTTGCTGGTCATAATAAGAATGACATTCTTAAAATCGATTCTTCGTCCGAAGCTGTCCGTCAGCCTGCCTTCGTCCATAATCTGCAAGAGCATATTGTAAACGTCCGGATGCGCCTTTTCTATCTCATCGAGAAGCAGAACACAATAAGGCCTGCGTCTGATCCTTTCTGTCAATTGTCCGCCTTCTTCGTAGCCGACATACCCGGGAGGAGCGCCTACCAGTCGGCTCACGTTGTGCTTTTCCATAAATTCACTCATATCCAGCCGGATGAGAGAATTCCTGTCACTGAATAAAATCTCTGCAAGAGCCTGTGCCAGAAGTGTTTTACCTACCCCGCTGGGCCCGAGGAGTATAAAGCAGCCCATCGGACGATTCGGGTCCTTCAGACCGCTCCTGCTGCGTCTTACTGCTTTGGCTAAAGCGGTAATTGCCTCATCTTGTGAAACAACCGTTTTATGCAGTTCAGCTTCAAGCTCCAGAAGTCTCTGGGTTTCCTTTTTCTCCAGTTTCGTTAATGGCACACCAGTCATGTTGCTGACAACCTCTGCGATCGTCTCTGTATCAACTATGCCGGTTACTTCTTTGTTTTCATCGTACCATTTTTTATGCAGTTGCGTCTTATCATCCAGGAGTTGCTGTGCCTCATCCCTCAAAGACGCTGCTCGCTCATAGTCAGCGTCTCGAACTGCTTCGTCTTTTTCTTTTTGTAGTTTTTCTATTTTTTCTTCTATCTGTGTCAAATCAAGTGGCGGAGTCATATTCTTGAGTCGAATCCGCGCACCGGATTCATCGATAACATCAATCGCCTTGTCCGGCAGGCATCTGCCGGTGATATACCTGGTCGATAGCTCTACCGCCTGAAAAAGAGCCTCATCGGTAAAGTGAACCCTGTGATGTTTCTCATAGCGGTCCTGAAGTCCTCTGAGAATATCTACGGTCTCGTCTTTTGAAGGTGGCTCGACAATTATCGTCTGAAAACGTCTCTCAAGGGCGCCGTCTTTTTCGATATGCTTTCTGTACTCATCCAGAGTAGTAGCACCGATACATTGAACTTCTCCCCTGGCAAGAGCAGGCTTTAACACATTCGATGCATCGATGGCACCTTCAGCTCCGCCGGCCCCTACAAGTGTATGAAGCTCATCAACAAACAAAATAACGTTCTTGGCCCTTTTCACTTCGTTAATGACTGCCTTTATTCGCTCTTCGAATTGTCCTCGATATTTCGTTCCGGCTACCATCATCGCCAAATCAAGCACCACCATCCGCTTGCCTTTCAGGATTTCAGGTACCTGCTTATTGATTATTTGCTGGCTAAGTCCCTCGACTATTGCTGTTTTGCCAACGCCTGCTTCACCTAACAGAACAGGGTTGTTTTTCGTGCGTCGGCAAAGTATCTGTATCAATCGCTCAATCTCTTTTTGTCTGCCGATTACAGGGTCAAGTTCGTCATCGATTGCTAATTGCGTAAGGTCTCTGCCAAAGCTGTCCAGCGCCGGGGTTTTACTTTTTGGCTTTCGGCCTGCCGTCGGGCTCATCTTCATCCCAAGGGCCGCCGGACCGTCATCAACTCCGGCACCTAATAAATTCAAAACCTCCTGACGTACATCCTCAAGCTTCAAGCCAAGATTCATAAGGACCTGAGCCGCTATACCTTCGCTTTCTCTGAGCAGACCCAACAGGATATGTTCGGTCCCTACATAATTGTGGTTAAGCGAACGGGCCTCTTCGATTGCGTACTCAATGACCTTTTTGGCCCGTGGCGTCTGCGGAAGCTTGCCCATAGTAACCATATCAGGGCCGCTCTTGACCAGTTTCTCAACCTCAAGACGAAGCTTTTTTATATCCACGTCGAGATTCTTCAGTACCGTTGCGCCTACTCCGCTGCCTTCTTTAACCAGCCCGAGAAGGATATGTTCGGTACCTATATATTCATGGTTAAATCGCTGTGCCTCTTGGTTGGCCAGCGCCATAACTTTGCGTGCACGATCTGTAAAGCGCTCAAACATTTATCTACCTCGAAATATACTTTCAAAAAGAGCTAAACCACTCCTTCGTTATTTGTGCCTGAGAGAGCCGTGAATTACGAGCATCAGGCAACAAACTTCATTATATCACACTACGCTCATCTGTCAAATACGCAAAAAACTAACCTGATTATCCCTTAATTGGGCAGTGAGTGTTCATTACTTATATATGCCCCAAATCGAGCTGATGTTCGTTTTCGGACTAACAATTTTCTTCCCTTTCAGTTTCATTTTTATCGACAAAAACAAACAACAACTTTTCAGTTACCTGTCTGGTTATCGACTTTTTCTTTTGTTCGCAAGTATGGATTCTTTATTTTTATCGAATAAAGCGTTCTTTGCTTTTAGGTCGTATATTTTGCAGAAGGGTTATACTCTGACAGAAAACAGCTATGACAATCGTATTCCGATAACATCCAAAAATGAAGGTTTATCATTGAATCTGTGATTTTTTATCTTTGTGAAATTGAGTGTCCCCTGAGAAATTGTCTGAAGGAAAATTTCGAACTGAGACTTTATTGTCGATTTGGCTTGTTTAGCTGCAACTCAGCAGATGCCGCTTTCGCTTGGGATTAGGCCGGCTACCCCGGCCGGCTCATAGGCAGTAAGCAATGCTTGCATCATGTCGATTACGGTAATTATTCCCCGAAGCTTTTTTTGCTCATCAATTACGGGAAGGCAGCTTATATTCTTCTTATACAGTATCTCCGCGGCTTCGCAGACACTGCATTTGGGTAAAACATGTACCACATCTCGTACCATAACATTCTCGAGGGGTATTAGGACATTTGTGCTCCATGAATCGGCTGCAAACAGATGCTCTCGAAATTTCTTTGGTGCTGCCGGAGGTCGCCTGCCGGCATAGGGAAGATTCTGTAGAATGTCCCTGTCAGAGACCAGGCCCAACAATTTCCCCTGTTCATCCGCAATAACGATGTGCCTGATTTCTTTGGCCTGCAAGACATCGATTGCCTGGGCTAAGTTGTCCTGAGGGTCAAGACAAATCACTGGTTCGTTCATGATATCCTGAACGGCTCGAAAAGCCCAGGATGACAAAATATCGGTCTTGCCTGAGTTTTCAGAAGCCGTATTAGTAGCTGTTGCGTTTCTTTCCGATTTCGGACATAGCTGGCTTATCGTTTTACCGAGCACCGAGAAAAGCTTCATCAGATCGCTGGTCGTAATTAACCCCGCCAAATCATCACCATCGAGAACGGGCACCATATCAATATGGTTACAGGTCAGAGTTGTAATAACCTCATTTATCGGTGTCTGCGCCGAGACAGACTTGGGATTTCTGGCGACTATATTTACCAGCAACTGCTTCAGTGCTCTTGGGTCTATCTGTTGCTCATTGGGCTCTTTGGCATCGGGTATGCTCAGTCGAAGCACATCTCTTTGTGAAACGACACCAATAAAGCACGCCTTTTTTTCTCCTTCGTATGGAAGGTCCACTACAGGAACATGACGGACTTTACGATTTTTCATAAACTGTAGGCATTGATTGACAGTATGGTCGAGGGTAAGTGTCTTAATGTTGGTATTCATAATGTCCTGGGCGACACGCATAGGCTTAGGACAGATATCTTTCTCGATGCAAATCTGTTCAACCAGGTCAATGAGTTTGAATTGTTCGTTTTCCATACCGTTTCATTTTCTCCTGTCGATTGTGGCATAGTCGCTTGAGACCTATTGCCACTTCTGGGACTTATCGGGCTTTTTATCGGCAAGGATGTTAACCGACTTTAATACATATTTATAGAATTATGCTGTGAATGCTGAGAGGAAATATCTCGCCGATTTTTATTCGTCCCTGTGATCTCAGAGACAGCAGGGCAAGTTATTATGGGATGGTATTATTTAGAAGCGGTTTCAAAACTGCTTTCGTAGCGAGAACGGGCGAAAAGTCGCCAAGCCAGGGCGGCGGGTCAAAAAAGCTCGCCAGGCGTGGTTTGCTACACGTTGAAAACATTTTGGCCCGGCAACACATGCATCGGATTTTGCAGCCGGACGCAATAGAGTAGATTAATGGGGTAGGCTCTAAGTGTCCATTTGCCCGATATCTCTCAAGACAGAATCTACCCCGTCTGTTACGATTGCTGATATGAGTTTTTTTACCTTCTGTATTTTACGCTTTTCGCCTTATTGATTGTTGTCCTCAAGCAATTTTCTGAGGTATGTGTTTTCTCGGCGAGTCGCTTCAAGGTCGAAGACCTGGTATTTGATACATACGCGCAGGTAATCAAGAGATTCCTGCAAACTATTAATGCTCTTTTCAAGCTTCTTACGATTTGCCTGTGCCTGTTTGGCAAGCTTCGCAAGCTTTGTATGTTGGGGATTAGCTGATTCTCCAAATTCCTTGACTAATTCATTAAGTTTGTCTTCCAGGTTTGATTCGTCCATCACACTGCTCTCCTCAAAAAAACTTCGTTTCTACACCCTGTGATAGGGAACCCCCATAGCCCCCTCTTATTAATAAATATAGCAAAGCTTATGCCCAGACGAATTAAAAGCGATTTTAGCCTGATTTTGAAGCTTACCCTTAAAAACAGCCCCCAAAGCGTACCCTCTGTGTCACCCTTAAGTTTTGTTCCTCCTTTCCTAAAAACAGCCGTTATAGGGATTAGAACCCCATGTTGCAAAAAGGCAACGCCTTGAGTTTAGGCATATTTTCTCGTTGCGGATAAAGGCTTTATTCTTAAATAGTTAGGAAATGTTGACAATTATAAACATCGATGTTGATTTCTTGTACAAAAAGGGCTTCTTAGCATCATAAAGCAGCTTTTTATTACTCTATAACAGGATTGTGTGGTCCTATAAAAGTCAGAAGAGACCTTAAACGATGAAATGTTGGAAATCCATCTCACAGCAATTCTCCAAGCCTCCGATCCGGCTGCCCGGAAATCAGATAAATCATTTGATCTGCTTCTTAAGCACTGATTATAAGGTCGAGTTTTCCCCGTTCAGGGGCCGGCAATTGCCCCCGGCACCGCACACAATCAACCTGAGCCAATCCCCGGCGCTTTCCGCAGGCGGGACATTTGATGACCGCAGTGTGGTTCAAAGCCAGATACGTCAATAAACCGGCGATATTGAATAACCCTGCAAAAACCAGCCAAAAGATAAATTTGGCCCACGAGGTTCGTCGCGGCCAGCCGTGCCAAAACACATAAACCATCATAAGGGCACTGAAAATCCGGTTTATAACGCCGCTGTACGGCCTAATTTCCAGTATCATCTGTAATAAACCGTAGAAAAAATCACCCCTGTTCTCATAAGCATAAACGCTTGTCAGAATTTTTCTGCCTAACAAACGCATAATTACATCATACAACGGTGGAGAAAACTGACTTAAATAACGTTTAACCGCCGGCCTGGGATCTCTGCCTGTAGCCATAGACCCGGATAGAGGTGGGGCGGTCCAGTCGTAACGATTGAGCAAATCAAGATTACCCTGGTTATCTGCCTTGTAAAGCTCAGTCCATAAATTCCGCGGCTTTCCCCTGCGTTCCTCTAACCATTTATTATAAAGCTTAATATCTTTAGGCATAAATGAATCGCTCCCAAAAGAACGCACATAGGTGTCCTGCTTTGTGGCTGTAAACGATGGGTGAGGAACGCTAAGATTAAGTTGCTGTTTGGATTCTCGGAATATCAGGTGGTTTTTACCATCTTCCGTTTGGCAATGAATCAAAGGTCGGTACTTGTTATGGTCTATATACTCCTTCTCGCCCGGTTTTAAATCTCTCCATGCATGCAGGCTTATTTTTTCAATATCTGTATCAGTACTTTCAAATATCGTTTCTATGTTTTGTTTTTCAAAATTGATTTGATAGATACGTCTTTGTGTTTGCCACAGCAATATTGGGCTGAAAGAATCCTTCGGACACCAGGCGGTAAAGAGTCTGAATTCATCGAAAGGTTTTACTTTTGATTTTGAATCTGCAAATCCTGTTGAACCGCCGTAACCGATTTTATCACCGCTGGCGTTGTAACCTGTAAAATACTTTGCGCCCGGATGATAACGCCAAATCTGCTTGGTCTTATTATCCGATTGAACCGGTACCCTGACGTTCCGTGAAAAATGTATTGTAATCATTCGTGTGTCCTTCATCTGCTCCTCGGTAAAGCCATTCCTATACCGGCGAAATTGCTTGGCCCATGAAAGATATTCATAAGGCCTTTTATCGCTTGGACCTTCCCATAGCAGATTGTCATTGGCGTCATATATCTGTTCTTGGTTAATCCGGCCGGATATATGTTCCAATCTGGAAATTAGGTGAATAGTACCATCGGGTAAAAACTCTTTTGTTGATCTTGTTATTCTTTCTTTTCGTTTTTCCTCCTGACTAAGTTCTGCTTCCGGTTTTTCTCCGGCTCTGGGACGATTTGTGTGGGTATATGTCCATACTATTCCAATACAAATACCCTGCAATATCGAAACTGCAATAAGAATTATAAAAGCTGCCATAAAGACTTTGGCTGGCTTGGCGATGTATTGAAATTTGTTTTGTAGTTTCATATTTCTACTCCCCGATTAAAATTCCCTTCTCAGGAATGTGTCAAAAATCCGTGAAAGCAGGATAGCGGCACTGACAGCTATCACCGTAAAAGCCCACACAAGTGAACTTTGCGAAAATGTCGTAATCATAATAAAGCCTGCAAATAAAAGGCCGAATATCTTTGTGGTGTACCATTTAGCTTGGCTCAGACTCGAAAGTGCAGTTCCCAGATAGGTGATAAATCCCAGCATTATGAAAATCCAGCCCTCGATGAAGACTCTGGGTGTTTGCGGTATTGGAAAGATCTCCGGTCGGCAGGCATACCTGTAAAGACCGATCCAGACAGGCCCTAAGGAAATAATAAAAGCTATCATTGTAGCAGTCAGCTTTGCCGCAAGTATGGTGTTTCTGCTGATCGAGCGATGGAGTAAGAACAGCCATGTCCTCGTAAAATTAGGTATCCAGAAATGCCGAACACCGAGGACCAAACCAAGCCCGATAGATAAGAGCAGCAGCAGCGTACCCGTTCCCCCAAGTATTGAACGATAAGTAAACAGAGAAGACCCAACGAATGTGCCGGGCGATAGGTTTGAGTAATGCCAACTGGGATTACGGTATCGGACTTCTTCCCGTAGACAAAAAACGCCGAGAGCCAGAAACACAATCGCGGCTAAAAGCATCCACGGCAGACATTCACGAAGTTCTTTTTTCAGCAATGCAGAGAATCTCATTTTATCTTTCCTCCCATTTGAATAATTTCTTCTGATTGGCTGGGGCGGTAAATTCGATGAACTGGTCTTCCAGGTTCATTTTCATGATGTCGTAATTTTCCGCTCCGGCTGACTTCGCCCATTCAGTGATTTGTTCATCATCAATACCGACTAAAGTCAGCTCGAGCTGTTTTTCTGTACGTTTGCAGTGCAAAAGCCCTTCGATGTTGACCTCATCGGGAGCAGAATCGGTAAAGGTAAAAATTACTTTCGTAACCGCTTCCTGGAACTGTTCAAGGGAGCAGTATGCCCTTAATACACCTTTGTCGATAACAACTATCCTTTCGGAAACCCTTTCAACATCGCCGAGAATATGACTGGAGAAAAGAACAGTTCGCCCTTCACGCATAATAAGCCCAATCATGCCCTCCAGAAACTGGCGTCTTATCGCTGCATCGAGTCCGAGTGTCGGGTCATCCATTATCAGCAGTTCAGGATTCGGAGCCAGGGCAAGGGCCAGCGAGACCTGTGCCCGCTGGCCGTTTGAAAGGTGTTTTATCTTTTTCTTTTTCGGCAGATCGAAGTATTCGATCATATCGGCGAAAAACTTGTCATCCCACTGCTTTGGAAAAAACGCCCGTTGAAATTTCTCTAATCCGGCGATACTCATCCAGCGAAACAGCCGATGACCCTCCGTTACGTAACCTATGCGCTGACGAATCGCAGGTGTTAGCTCCGACGAATCACAGCCTAATAATCTTGATGAGCCCGCGGTGGGTTGTAACAAACCTAACATCAGCTTGATGGCGGTTGTTTTTCCCGCCCCGTTGCGGCCGACAAATCCGCAGATACAGCCACGTGGTATTTCCAGGTCCAAATGGTCAACCGCAAGGCTGCTGCCGTAATATTTCGTTAGGCCTTCTGTTTCTAATACTATCTCACTCATTTCTCTTCTTTCCGCTTATTTGATTTCTTACTGAATTTCGTTAATCTGCTCTCGAACAACCTTATCAAGTCCTGATCCCCAATGCCTAAGTTCAAACCTCTTGTAATAAGTGTATCCATTCTCTCGGCAAGCATATTTATATCTGCTGCGTCACTTTTGCGAAGTTTCGGATCGCTGACAAATGTGCCGGAGCCGGTTTTTGTGGTAACTAACCCGGCCTGCTCTAACTGGCTGTAAGCTCTGGCAACTGTATTGGGATTAATCACCAGTTCCGATGCGAGTTTTCTCACAGCGGGCAGCTTATCGCCACTTGCCAATTGGCCCCTGGCGATAGCTTCACTTATCTGCTCGGTAACCTGAACATAAATAGGCTCATCCGAACCGGGCAGTATTTGTATCCACAAAGGCATTAGGTTGTTTCCCCTTGTCTAAGCACTTTCTTTTTTTCATATTCTAAAAACTCTCTATTCGTAAAATTGTATTAATACTATTAATACATTATGTACTATATACGGCAACTTAGCAAGCATTGTTTTAAAAAAAATAAAATATTTTCCCCTACTTGCCTGAGACTCTAAAAGCTGCTTTTTCAGGCTTTTATTGCGATTTTATGACATCACGAGAAGCTGTGAAAATGTATCGAGTTCTCTGAGATGGGTATTTTATTTCGATAAAGTGCTTTTTGAATGAGGGATGGCAATTACACAATTCGAATTATGGAGCTGCCATTTTATGTTTACAAAGTGTGAGAATTTATAGATCATCCGTTAGGGTTCATAATCCGGCCAATGAATAAGATGCCTCCTGAATGATTGTCGCGGATTAAGAACAGGAATGGATGGTCCGCCCTGAAAACCGGTGTCCGGCTTGGCATGACCGATGTGAGCTTCATAGTTACCGCTGTGGCCGCTGCTGCTTCGGTACCTTCTTCGTTCACATCTACGTATGCCTTATGGATTACCGCTGATATAAAAAGGTTTCTTTTGCCGTTTATCCCGGAAAAGTTTGCATTTGATGAAAAGGCATCTTTCATCCCCATTGACTTAAGAACAGAGGCCAGGCCGAACTGGCTGGTCATCTTGAACTTTGGGACAGAAACTACGACTTGTCGTGTGTATAGTTTGTTCAGCCATTTTGAAAGATTCTCGACTGTGAGTGTCTTCTCGAATTCATCCAGGCCGTCAATTTCCTTCGGAAGCATAATAATCATCGACAGCTCATCATCTACATAAGGCAGTTCAAGCCCTTGAAAACTTTCAGTTTCCAAATAGCCAAACTCCGCTGTCTGGTTCATCATCGCAGCATCAACCTTCTTACCGTCAATAAGAGTAAATGGAGCATCCTTTGTTTTGTCTTTTTTGAATTGTCTTGCCCAGTTGCCCTTGAAGTAAATGGCGTTTGTCAAAACCATACGGGTCATCGAGTTTAGCACACCCTTTTGGATGAGATTTTTAATCTTATTATTGGTCTTTCTTTCCACCCATTTATTTATTGTCTTTCGCGCCGTCTCTGCGGCCCTTATGAAATCAACTTCATTTAGCTTTCCGCCATAGTTGGTTTCGATTAGTTTCAGATACTCTTCAAGAAATCCGTAACCCTTCTGGCCCCAAAGAGCGTTGGCAACACGAAGTTCATAACCACCTTTTTTGCCTCTACTGTTCAGGTCTTTTATGATTTTTCCAAACGCCGAATGAAATCGCATTTGACCAAACATGTCTTTCACTGCTGCTGTTTTGCCTGGCGCTGTCGGCAGACGCAAAACCGTAGCCATTTCGCTCTCTGTTTGGCCTCGTGCACCGCAGTAGGCAAGAGCCAAAGCTGTCGAGATACTGTACGGCGAGAAAAACAGATTTCCTTTACTGCTGCGCAGCTTCGAGTAAAGATCAAAGGCGAATTCGTTATTGCCCGCTACGACGATTTGTTTGTCCGTTTCTTCCTTTGCAGTTGCTTGTTCCAGCGGCTGGAAGCCAGCCATAGTGGCCGTCACAATTGTTAAAATAAGTACTAACTTAAAAGCTTTCATATTTGCGATCCTCTTATTATTTCCAATATCATCCATATTACTTTTACTCTACACTCTGTTACGTTAATTATTACCGATTGGTTGACAGCCAGGAGACAAAAAATAGTTCAAATATGCTTGAAATATCGCAAGAAGACAGCCAATTGTCCTGTTTTAGTAAATCTGTGATGTTTTACAGTTATTGTCTTTCAATTATTTATTGACAATAGCAATTATTTTTTATACGATAGTATTTTAGATATAAGCTGTGAAAAGACATTTTTTTTCACAAGGGGAAGATTATGAGTTCAGAGAAAAAAGACGGCTTCCTGAATCAATTCAAATGGCATCTTGTTATCATTTGCATGGCATTGGCAATCGTGGTCCTGCTTACGTTGTTCACAGACATCTTCCAGTCGGCCCAATCCAACATGTTGCGTCAACTCGTATTTATGCTTGGCGTTTTGGTATTCCTCAGCGCTCTTCTGGCGATGCTCTCAAGATTGTTTAAGATACTCGATGCACTTCGTGACAACAGCGCAAAGCTTGAAGCGGTGGCCGGTGCTCTGGAAAAGATTAGCACCGGGCTGACACAAATCAATCACAGCACCCGTGTCAGTGAAACAGTGAAAGCGATTGCATTCCGGGATGCGGACAGACAATCTCTGCGGGAGGCCGTTTTTGACAAACTCCAGCAGCAGAAATTTGATGCCGCACAGGAAATAATTGATGAAATTGCAATACGCTCCGAATATTCGGAACTTGCTGAGCAGCTGAGAACACAGGTCGAACAATACCATACTGCGACTGACCAGGAACGAATCAATCAGGCCATAGCGCATATTGAAAAGCTGCTCGATACTTGTCACTGGGCTCGGGCAAGTGCCCAGATTGAAGGACTGATTAAAGCATATCCGGATTCTGAAAAGGCAAAGTCGATGCGGCATATACTGCTCGATAACAAGCAGAGTCGAAAAAAAATACTGCTCGCTGCCTGGGACGATGCGGTAAGACAGCAGGAAACAGACCGCAGTCTGGAGATTCTTAAAGAGCTTGACCTCTATCTTACTCCCAACGAAGGACTGGCCCTGCAGGAAGCGGCCAGGGACATCTTCAGGACAAAGCTGCATAACCTCGGTGTGCAATTCTCAATTGCTGTTACTGAAAAGCAGTGGACCGGCGCATTCAACATCGGACGGCAGATTATCAAAGATTTTCCGAATAGCAGAATGTCTGAGGAAATTCGCGGAAAACTGGATGTCCTGGAACAGAACGTCCAGATGCAAAGCAGCTAAACAAATCTGATTCTCACGTCGTTGAAAAATCGAACAATGACTGGGTCTTAATCATTGTTACCTGATCCGGATAAGCGGCAAACGTGTGCAGGTGCAATTCTGTTTTTCTGGCCTCGAAGTCAACATAGCAAAACGGCTGGAGCTTGCCTATTTGCAGTTCGGGGAATTGCACAAACACCCCTCGATTGCGAGCAAAACGTTCAAGGTCACTATGACTCTGGCGATATAAATTCGGACTCATCTTCTCGACTTGAAAATCAGTCATATAATTTACACCACGGCCCAAAGTGCATTTATGGGTACGGGGTCCCCGGAACTGGAAACGCTCAATCAAACCCCGAGAGGGCAGCATCTGGCCGGGAGCGCTAACGACTTCGGTAAGGCAGATATCATCGACAAAGACGCTGACAACATGAGTACAGCCCGTGACCCAAATGATTGCCTCGTACTTTTCAGTATTTAATTGCCGATTGGCATAAATCTTGAAAAGCTCAGGATGCAAAGGTCTTTGAAAAAGACTGAACATCAGTTCTTCAACTGCTACATTGATTTGTGGTAATTCCATTAAGCAAATCCTGATACAAATACGACTTCTTACGAATTCCAACTCCCCATATTATACAAAAATCCCTGCCGTTATTCAAGGCTCATATTAGTACTGATAAACCCTATTATGGCCCTTATAGGACGATTATTCCGCAAACTCCCCAACCCAAAAGACTAACAGCGGCAAAGTTTTTTTAATAAAATCAAAAATAAATCAAAAAAACATCAGATATTTTCTATATTTGACTGCTAAAAAAAACCGCGTTAATAATAGTGGCAATGATATCGTAAAAAGCGTGAGTTCCGGCGGTAATACCGAAGCCGCGAATTGCAAACAAAACCGCAAAGTATATTCCTGCTATCGTTCGAAATGCGAATCTTATCGAATTAAACGGATCGTTGGCATTTGGCTGTCCGCTGAGCAAATCTATATGATGATGTGCGCTGAACAACGCCGCAGAAATGAGCACCGAAAGTACGATCGAATTCTTATGAGTAAACCTTAAAACATCCTGAAATAACAGCATCAAAAGGCATATCAAAATCAAACGAAAAACAAGTTCTTCGTAAATCCCGGCTCCTATTCCGGTAACGATATTTGCCAGCAGAGACTGCTCTTGCATAACCTCGCCGTCCTCGGCGCTCAGCAACGATAGATTGCCGCCTGTGACTGAAGAGCAGACCGGAATTGACACGATTTGTGTTTGTATCTCGTTGTTGTCGAACCGGCTGATATTGCCTTCCGATCCGGACGAACTGCCCATAAACAATGTCAGAACTAACAAAGGTACTGCCAGCAAAATACACTCAATCGCCATACGAGGCATATCGCGAAGCCAGATATGCCACTGTTTGCCTGAGGTGATTTGAAGCGCTATCAAAATCAATACAACCGCCAGAGGAGGCGCCACCCACGCAAACCTAACACCAAAGCCCATCGATTCAAGAAGGTTTTGCAACCAGACAAAAGCTGCAACACGAATTTTCGATTGGTTCAGAACATCTGTATTAATGCTGAATGTCCCCAACTCGTAGAATACAATGAATGGCAACAGAAAAATTATGGCATAAATCGGGCGCGATGTCCTTTCGAGATAGGAATCTTTTGTAGAGTCAAACAACTGACTCGCACTGTACTTTTTGCCTTTCTTTCTATTAGCCATTTTCCATTTATGCCGGTTAAAGTTTTAGTATTATTCTGCTTTCTGTGGAACTGTCTCAAATTCCACTGTTGAAATTTTGCAGAGTGTAATTAAAATAAACCGAAATTACAATAATTAAGCGCCGCGAATAATAAAGGATCCCTAAAGATGCAAAGGAAAGTGTAGATGTAGCATAATGAGTAGTGAGGTATTAACTGAAATATATCGATTGCTTTATGATGAGTTTGGCCCTCAGCAATGGTGGCCCGGCCAAACCGAATTCGAAATAATCACAGGTGCTATCCTTACTCAGAATACAAACTGGGCAAATGTTGAAAAAGCAATAAATAATCTTAAATCCGCCGATTGTCTCACCCCTGAAAAAATCCACCATCTTGACACTACACAGCTTGCTGAACTTATTCGTCCGGCCGGCTATTTCAATGTAAAAGCAAAACGCCTGAAAAACTTCGTAACTTGGCTCTTTGATAATTACGACGGTAAATTAACAGACCTTGAAAGCATTGATACTGGCCGACTCAGAGAAGAGCTTTTAACGATAAAGGGCGTTGGCCGTGAAACCGCCGATTCGATTTTACTTTATGCTTTCGACAGACCCATTTTTGTCGTGGACGCCTACACGGCTCGAATTGTTTTCCGGCACGAGCTAATTGGGCCGGACGCTGATTACGAACAGCTAAAAGAATTGTTTGAGTCGTCTCTGCCGGCCGATACTCAGCTTTTCAATGAATACCACGCATTGTTGGTAAGGGTGGGCAAGGAGTTCTGCAGGCCAAAAGCCAGATGCCCCGGCTGTCCTCTGGAAAAATTACCGCATACGCTTGATTTTGAGTATTTCTAAAATATCGCACACTGGCATAAGTGATATTAATGTACTTCTTCTCCGGGTTTTGCTCCGTTGTCAACTGATAGCATGAAGATATCTTTTCCGCCGGCCCCGGCCGCCAGAATCATACCTTCGGACAGCCCGAACCTCATCTTTCTGGGCTTAAGATTGGCCAGACAAATTACTAATCTTCCGGTCAGTTCCTCCGGTTTATAGGCGGTAGATATGCCGGCGAAGACTGTTTTTTCCGGCCCGCCTACATCCAGTTTCAGCCGCAGTAATTTGTCGGCGCCTTCGACCGTCTCTGCCTTTATTACTTTTGCGATTCGCAGGTCAATCTTTGCGAAATCTTCTATTGTGCATTCCGGCTTAAAGGGCTCTGAAGATTCTGCTGCCGTCGGCTGTGCACTTTGAGTTTGGCTTTCCGAAGGGCCCGAGCCCTCCTTACTTTCTTCTATCATCGCATTCACCTGTTTTTCATCAATTCTTTCGACCAGTCGTTTGAATTTGTTTATCTTGTGATTCTCCAGTACCGTCTTGACGTCTTCGAAACTCAATTTATCTACATTAAGAAATTTCTCGACCTTCTCAGCGTATTTTGGCATAATGGGTTTGAGGTATATCGTCAGGATATGGACGGCATTTATTACCGCGGTCAAGGTCGTCCGCGTTTTTTCCAAATCGGTTTTTATCGTTACCCACGGCTGATTCTGCTCGACATATCGGTTTGCCTCATCGGCCAATGCCGTAATTGTTCTGACAGCGGCGGCATATTTAAGGTTCTCATAGTGTTCGATAACCTGCTCTTTTGCGGCGGTGAGCTTATTGATTAACTCAGTGCCTTGTTCATCTAATTGTCCGAGCTGGCCGGACATCTTTTTTGTCAGCATCGGACCGGAGCGAGAAGCAAGGTTTGCGAATTTGCCAACCAGATTGGAATTGATTTTATTTATGAAATCTTCGATTTTAAAATCTATGTCATCTATACTGTCCGTCAGTTTGCATGCGTAATAATATCTCAGATATTCGGGGCTTAGGTGCTTTATGTAGGTGCCTGCTTTAATGAATGTTCCGCGCGATTTGCTCATCTTTTCGCCGTTCACGGTCAAAAAGCCGTGGACGAAAAGTTTATTGGCTGTTCGAAATCCAGCCCCTATCAACATAGCCGGGAAAAACAATGAATGAAAATACATAATATCTTTACCGATAAAATGGTAAAGCTCGTACTCATTGGGGCTTTCTCCCGCAGAGCCGGTGCCAGGCCAGACTTTGTCAAAATCAAGGTTGTTTTTATCGCAGTAGTTTTTGGCTGAAGCCATATATCCGATAGGCGCATCCAGCCAGACATAGAAGAATTTGTTTTCTTCTCCGGGTATTTTAAATCCGAAATATGGACCGTCACGGGATATGTCCCAGTCCTTCAGGCCGGTATTGAACCATTCATCAAGCTTGTTTGCCACTGATTTTTGTATATGGCCTGAGGCGATAAGGTCTTTAAGACGTTGCTCGTAATCAGCGAGTTTGAAAAAATAATGATCAGATTTTTTCAGGATTGGTGTTGCCCCGCAGGTTGAACAACAGGGATTTATCATATCCGCCGGTTGATATGTCGCGCTGCAAACTTCACAGGAATCACCGTATTGGTTCTCGGCTTTGCATTTCGGGCAGGTGCCGCGAACAAATCTGTCAGGCAGTGACATCTTACAGTTTTCGCAATAGGTCTGCTCCACTTCCCGGGTCACGATTGAGCCAGCCTGGTCCAGACGGTTAAAGATAAGCTCGCTGAAATATTGATTTTCAGGTGAGTGGGTCGAGTAAAAATTATCGAATTCGATGTAAAAATCATCAAAATCCGCCTTGTGCTCTTTGTGCATTCGCTCGATTAACTGTTCAGGTTTTATGCCGGCCGCTCGGGCGCTTATCATAATAGGTGTCCCGTGAGTGTCATCGGCACAAAAGTAAAAACACTCATTGCCGCACATCTTCTGGAAGCGCACCCAGATATCGGTCTGTAGATATTCTACCAAATGACCAATATGTATCGGGCCGTTTGCATAAGGCAATGCGGAAGTTACAACGATTTTGCGAGGCATATTCCTTCCTTGAAGATTATTTCTTTTTAGTTTCCTGCTTGTTTTGCTTGTTTTTTTGGGGGGGATTATCCTGTTTTTTCTTTGTTGTTTCAGATGCTGGAATTAGCTCGATCTCTTCGAGCGGGACAGCGGCCTTGTCTCCATTTTCGTATTCGACTATAACAAGTTGTGTCAATATCTGGGTATCTCTGACTCTGCCAAGGCCCTGTTTGGTCCTTACTCTGGTATTCTTTTTTGGCAGTTGTTTTTTTTGCTCGGTGTATGTTTCGTCTTCATACCGCAGGCAGCACTTCAATCTGCCGCAGTAGCCGGAGATTTTAGCCGGGTCGAGAGTTGCCTTTTGCATTTTGGCCATTCGCATATTGACCGGTTTTAAGAGCTTAAGAAATCTTTGGCAGCAGCATTGTTGCCCACAGCTTTCCACATCGCCGAGCAGTTTGGCCTCATCACGAGAGCCGATTTGACGCATTTCGATTCTTGTCTGGTATTCCTGAGCGACTTTTTTTACTAATTCACGAAAATCCACTCGTCCATCGGACATAAAGTAAAATATGATGCGTTCCCCGCCGAATACGTGCTCTACATCGACTATTTTCATCGGAAGCCCCATCTTTTTGACATACTGTCTGCAGCATTCCATCTCTTCTTGTGCAATTTTTCGCAGATGCCGTTCTTCGCTTACATCTGCGGAGCATGCATAACGGATGAATTTGCCAACATGGTCGGGCGCAAAATCTATACCGCTGTCATCGTAATAATCTAATATTTGCTCGTCGCTTAATTTAAATTGACCGCCCTTGTAGGCCGTAAGCTGCCCTACGAGGTAGCCTAATTCCAGGCCTCTGTCGGTTTTTATCACGACACGGGTCTTGATCTTGGATATTTTCGTTTCATGGTGCTCGAAGAAGCCGAGTGTGTTCATTCGACCATAGCGAACCAGCATATATTTTTTATTTTTTGTCTGTCTGGGTCTTTTAACTGTATTTTTTGGCATTCAGGTTACCCCGATTGATAATATCTTTAAGCTATACTAATGCTAAACCCCTATTCTATCAGACTCGGCCAGATTTAACAATAGATGTTCGAAAATAAGCTTTTCATTGACACTGGACTCTATCCAGTGCAGCATCTTGTAGCAGTCGGATATTTTTTCCGCGGCCAGTTCGGCATCAAAGCGGCCTGCCAGCTTCTGTATCTTCTCTTTTTGGTCGAAATTGATGGCTTCTTTTGTGGGCATAGCAGTTAGATTCATCACATCATACAGTGCGGATATGATTATTTGGACAATGGTCTTTGCCGCTCTTCGATTGATGTCTTTTTTGCTGAGGACCTTATCGAGGTCGGTCCAGGCGGCGGCGATATTTTTACATTTGTTCAGGGATTTCTCAGCCAGGCTCAGGGCATCGGCAATTTCGTAGCTGGCTAAGGAGCTTATCAACTCTTTTTTGGTTTCGTAAAGGTTTGCTTGGGCCAGTTCGAGTTTTGCCCACTGATATGCTGTCCCTAAACTGCCCTGAGCCAGACGCCCGAAGTATCGCCCCTGTGTTTCTTCGAGGCCAGTCTGCTGCAATTTTTCGATTATATGATCTTCGTCAATCGTACCGAATCTCAGTATCTGAGATCTTGATTTTGTTGTCGGTAGAAGTTTCTCAAAACGGCTGCAGAGCAGAATAATTGAGCAATATTCCGGCGGTTCTTCCAAAACTTTTAACAGGGCATTTTGTGAGGAGTTGTTGAGCCTTTCGGCTTCGCTGATTACAAAAACCTTTCTTTCTGAAAGCGTTGGCCTGTTCGAAACTTTCTCAACGAGAAACTCTCGAATGACGCTTATAGGCAAATCAACAGGCGGCGCCTTGCTCTTGCCGTCTTTCGTGAATTCGAGCAATTCCTTATAGATGTGATTGAAGTCCGGATGTGAGCCCGCCTCGAAAAGTTCACAGGCCCGGCACACACCGCAGCTATCGGCGAAATCATTTTCTCTAACGGGCTTCTGGCAAAGGAGTAATTTGGCCCATTCCCGCGCGGTTTTGAATTTGCCGACACCTTCAGGGCCGGCAAATATATAAGCATGGGCCCATTTGCCCGAGGCAAAGGCCCTTTGCAATATATCTACGGCTTTGTCCTGACAAAAAATTTCTTTGATTGACATCTATATCAAACTCGTTTCTGAGATAAGCTGCAATATCTTTTTATGAACCGTTTCAATATCAGCGGCCGCATCGACTACTAAAAAGTTCTCCTGCTGTTTGGCCAATTGTAAAAATCCCTCGCGGACCCGCTGGTGGTAGCTGTCACCCTTTTGCTCCATCCTGTCGAGCTGGCTTTTCAAACGCCCTGAAGCTGTCTTCAAATCGACATTGAGAATAATAGTCAAGTCCGGCCATATCCGTTCTAAGCAATCTGTTGCAATTTTTATTACTTTCTCCATCCCAAAACCGCCGGCACAGCCCTGATAAGCACACGTGCTCGAAAGCCATCTGTCAAGCACGACACACTGATTAGCTTCTAATGCAGGCGCTATTTTTTCCGCCCAAAGCTGTGCTCTTGCCGCCATATATAACAGCAGCTCTGTACGCGTATCCATTGCGTCATATTCGGGATTTAACAGGATGTGTCGAATCTTCTCTCCGATATCGGTATTGCCGGGATCGCGAAAGCCGATAGTTGAAACTCCCTGTTCTTTCAGCCATTGGATTAATAATTTTGAATGCGTACTTTTCCCGCACCCATCCGGCCCGTCAAGAACTATAAACTTTCCTGAAAATTTATCTTTCAAGATTTTCCCTTTTTCAATTCTTAAAAACCATGACTACTAATGTAAGAAATGCTATTACTAAACCCAGAATAACCCAAATCTTATACTCATTGCACCAAGTCCAAAACTTCCCGGATTTAGAGCTGTATTTTCTGCCTAAGTCGTAACCTTCTATACTCAAACTAAACTCAAAAGAACTGCCAGCTTCTCGATATTTTATAAACTTTCTTTCTGAAAGAACTTTGTTTGCAGTTGCCACTTTGCTTTTTCCTTTGAGCCATATTTTATAATTATTTGAACTTTCTTTATGTTTTGTATTACATTCGGGAAATATAGTTTTAATCAAATCATTTTCTTCGATAAATTCTTCTTTTTCTGGTTCGCCAATTTTCTTATAGTATAATTCCAGCAACTTTCTTTCATCTTTTGGTAGCCACATCATAATCTCCCTCATATTTTTATTACTGGCCAGATTCTTCTTAGGATTTCAATCTGCTTTTTTGCAGATTCAATAGTGTTGTCCGCTGGTATCGTATTCATCTTGGTATCCTCAATCCACGGCCGTGCGGTCCGTCAAGTACTATAAACCTGCCTGAAAACTTGTCTTTTCTGTATTCTTTATCTCTCTAATCTTTAATAATCGCAATTATTATTGTAGTTAATACTCCGATGATGCCTATTACCACGCTTAAAACAACAAAAAACCACAGATATTCGGTAACCCAAATACCTAAAGTGCCAATTTTAGAGTTGTACTTTTTGCCGAGATCGTAGCCCCCAGAAGTAAAACCAAGCTTGATATAGCCTGAGGGATGATTTATAGTATCGAGCTTCAGCAAGTCACGCTCGGCAAGGAACCTGGCGGCTTCCACAGCTCGGTCTTCATCAAAACAGCACCGAGCGAAGTCTTCTAATCTGACATTTCCCATTTACACGGTTAAAAAGCATATTTTTCTCCGTACGATACCGATTATTTTACAACAATCTGCTTG